>CBFHTF010000086.1:0-9104 GCA_965658685.1 Luminiphilus sp. | reverse complement strand
AAGATCAGCATCACCCTGGGCACTGAATCGGACAAGGTCGATACGGCGGCTGTTGCTCGCGACTTCCGCCAGAGAGTGGGACCGGTACCAGAAGCCAAGGAAGTGCGCATGGACTTTACTATCCGAGATCCAGGCAAGCCCATTAAGCTGGTCTTTGCTTCCCGCGATATCGATGATCTCATTTTAGTTTCAGAGCAGGTGCGCAAAGTATTGGCGTCTTATCCGGGTGTATTCGACATCAGTGATAGCTTTGACAGCCCCCGGGACGAGGTGGTGTTGCAGCTAAAACCCGCCGCCGAATCGCTGGGGGTGACCCTAGCCAGTGTCGCTCGGCAGGTTCGTCAATCGTTCTACGGTGCCGAGGCTCAACGCATTCCTCGAGGTCGTGAAGATGTGAAAGTAATGGTGCGGTATCCGGAAGATGAGCGTCGGTCGCTCGCCAACCTCGACGACATGTATATTCGAACGCCCGATGGTACCGAGGTGCCCTTTGAGGTTGTGGCCAGTTACCAAATTGAACCCGGATATCAAAAACTCGAGCGTTTAAATCGAATGCGCACCCTCGAGGTACGAGCGGACGTAGAGGCCGACGGTGCCAGCCCCCGTGAAGTGGTCGATGCCATCATGACATCATGGCTACCCCAGTGGCAGCAGCTCTATCCCGGGCTGGCACTCAACCTTGATGGTGAGCTCGAGGAGGAAGCACAATTCAAGGCAGCCATGCTCAAATACATGGCCCTTGCTATGCTCGTGATATTCGGTCTAATGGCCGTCGCCTTTCGCTCTTATTGGCAGCCGTTTCTTGTGCTCACCGCCATCCCTTTTGGCATCATGGGGGCGATCTTCGGCCACGCCATGCTCGATTGGCAGGTGAGTATCTTCTCGATGATGGGTGTTATTGCCTGCGCGGGCGTTGTGGTTAACGACAACCTGGTGCTGATTGACCGCATAAACGCCTTGCGAGAACAGGGTTACGGCCTGCGTGAATCGCTGTTACAGGGCGGAGAAGACCGGTTCCGCCCAATTGTGTTGACGTCCGCGACCACCTTCATTGGGCTTCTGCCAATTATGTCTGAAACCAGTGTGCAGGCTCAGTTTCTCATCCCAATGGTGACATCACTCGCTTTCGGAGTCTTGTTTGCCACGGGTGTTACGCTGGTCTTGGTGCCCGCTCTTTATCTCATCGGTGACGATGTTAGACGTGTCTTGGGCGGCTCGCTGGGTAATAAAAAAGGGCCCAACAGGGCCCTCCATAAGGCACCTCAATACTGAGGTGCAAGCATAGCTATTAAGCCTGTGGTCCAGCGGCGATGATGGCATCGCTGACGTCGAACTTTTTGATGTTCTCTTGGAACAGGGCTGCCAGCTTGGCGGCTTGCGCCTCGTACGCCTCTGGGTCATCCCAACCTGCCTTTGGATCACAGTACTGAGGATCAACCCCTGGGATAGAAACGGGGAACTCGAGGTTCAGTGTGTCGACGCACTTTGTTTCCGCATTGAGTAGGGCGCCGCTTTGTGCTGCGTGTACCACGGCACGCGTGACAGGAATCGGGAACCTTGAACCTGAACCACCGGGCGCGCCAGAGCCTCCTGTCCAACCGGTGTTAATGAGGTACACCCGGCTGCCAAAATCCTCGATACGCTTCATCAGCAATTCAGCGTAATCGCCCGCCGGGCGAGGCATGAACGGTGCACCGAAACAGGTGGAAAAGGTGGGGTGAATGCCCGCTTCAGCACCAACCTCGGTGGAACCAACACGCGCCGTGTAACCTGACAAGAAATGAAACGCCGCGGCTTCTTTCGAGAGGATGGATATTGGCGGTAGTACACCCGAGACATCGCACGTTAAGAAGATGACACACTTGGGTTCGCCACCGGCGTTCGTTTCTGTGCGTTTCTCAACGTGTTCGAGCGGGTAGCTGCATCGACCATTTTCGGTCAGTGACGTATCGTCGTAATCGGCGGTACGTGCGTCGTTCAGCACCACATTTTCAACAATGGCACCGAAGCGAATCGCATCCCAAATGACGGGCTCGTTCTTTTTGCTGAGGTTAATGGTTTTGGCGTAGCAGCCCCCTTCAATATTGAACACAGCGCCCTTGGCCCAGCCATGTTCATCATCACCGATCAGGTAGCGAGATGGGTCTGCCGATAAGGTGGTCTTACCTGTGCCGGATAAGCCGAAGAACAAAGTAACTTCACCGTCGTCATCGATGTTCGCTGAGCAATGCATGGGCATGACATCTTTCTCGGGGAGCAGGAAATTCTGCACCGAGAACATGGCTTTCTTCATTTCACCGGCATAGCGCATACCGGCTAACAAAACCTTGCGGGCACCAAAGTTGATGATGACAACACCGTCGGAGTTGGTGCCGTCGCGCGCTGGATCACAGACAAATTGTGGAACGTTGAGAATCTTCCACTCCGGCTTGTTGGCCGGATTGTATTGCTCGGTGCGAATAAACATATTGTGACCGAACAGCGACTGCCAAGCCGTACCAGTTGTCACCTTAACGGGCAGGTAATGCTCGCTGTGCTGACCTACGTGTAGGTGTTGTACGAACGAGTCCTGCTCTGAAGCAAACGCCTTAACACGATCCCATAGGGCATCGAATTTTTCCTCATCAAAGGGGCGGTTTACTGAACCCCAGTCGATAGCGTCTTCCGAGGATGCCTCTTTGACGATAAAACGATCGGCAGGTGAGCGTCCGGTGCGTGCACCGGTTTCGATGCGCAAAGCACCGGTGTCGGTTAATACGCCTTCGCCACGCAATACAGCCATCTCGATTAGCTGCGAGGGTGGAAGGTCGATGTATTTCTGGGGCGTAGATGCCTCGTTGTCAGCGGTCATGTTCAGTTCCAAGGTTGTTGGGGGCAAGGGCTATCTATTGTTGTGTGTGTAGTTTAATGCAGTACCGGTGGCTCTGCGAGTCCGAGAACCTCGTCTGGATTAAATTGATAATGGGTATTGCACATATCGCAGGTCATGCTGACATGCCCCTGTTCAGCAATAATCTCGTTGAGTTCCTCCGCCTCTAGACAGCGCAGCGCATTAAGGCTCCGGTCCCTCGAACAGGAGCACTTGAAGACCACAGATTGGGGTTCAAACAAGCGTACTGTGGACTCGTGAAAGAGCCGGCGTATCAGGGTAGGGCGGGGTAGTGACAGAAGCTCGGAATCGGTCATGGTTGCGGCAAGCACAGTGGCGTTTTGCCATTGTTCTGCGCGTGTTTCAGCGCCTTGCTGAAGTTGGGCGGGCAGCTGTTGCAGCATGAACCCTGCAGCTGCGTGGCCATCACAGGCGAGCCAAAAACGGGTGTGTAACTGTTCACTCTGCTCGAAATAATTGTCTAGGGCAGTAGCCAATGTCGGGCCATCAAGGGGCACAATTCCCTGGTACCGCTGACCGCCGTCCCGCTCGATGGTAATGACTAATTGGCCTCCCGAAATAAGCGCCATCGGAGTAGGTGTATCGGCCTGAATATTTCCTCGGGCAATGCCGCGTATTTCCCCAAGACTCGTGCACTCGATCATGACCAAGCTCAAGGGACCTTGGCTGCGTGCCTGCAGTATTATCTTTCCGGAGTACTTGAGATTGTTGCTGATTAACACCGCTGCAGCAGCAAACAGGCCTAGTAGTTGCTGCACCCGAACGGAGTAGTCGTGTGCATCGGTGATGCGTGTAAGGGATGGCCCCAAAAGAACGGTTTCGCCGCGGATATCGGCATCGTCAAACAGAAAACGGACGCTGCTGTCGGAGCCTTCAGGAAAATTCATGATGGGTGTGCTTCCCTCCATTCCATTAGCCTCAACGCTTGCTCAAATAGCCAGTCGCTGGTTTTATAGCACCCTCTAATATGACGGATTGCGCCATGAGTACCATCACAATTCAGCGGAATCACGATTTGGGGCAAAGTCAGTGCGAGCAGGCACTTGAAGACCTTACCGCCTATCTTGAGGAGCTCGGGGCTACGGTGTGTCAGCGCGCGTCCACACTGACCTTTCAGGGACGCGGCTTCGACGGCGAAGTAGAAATAAGCCCCGGTATCGCTAAAGGGCGTATTAAGTTGGGGTTGCTGGCACGCCCGTTTCGTAAGCAGCTGGAATCGGAAATTACCCGCCACCTAGATGCTCGGCTAGGCCCCAAGGCTTCGTGACGTTATTAGCTGGCCAGAGCTTTAACTTTAGCGTTCAAACGACTCTTGTGACGAGCGGCTTTATTCTTGCTGATAATGCCCTTGTTCGCCATTTTGTCGATAACAGGCACAGCCTCGGCGTATGCGGTACGAGATGCCTCTGCGTCGCCGGCGCCTATGCTAGCGAGAACGCGCTTCATCTTGGTGCGAACCAATGAACGCAGGCTGGCGTTGTGAGCACGACGCTTGTCGTTCTGCTTTGCTCGCTTGCGAGCTTGGGGTGAGTTGGCCAAATTCCTTCTCCGAACACTATAAAAAAGAGGCGCGGATTTTCAAAGAACTAGCGTCTCCTGTCAATGACAAATAGTTGCCAGTGCTTTTTAAGCGCTGGCAACCGATGTCAGACAAGTTGAGGCGACTCGGAATTGTCGGCGGCTACCAGCCAAAAAAGACCAGTGTCCAACCAACTAACGCCACTAATAGGGTTTGGCCGGCTTTATCTAGTCGAAAAAGACCGTAAAAGTAGCCGACTGGGGGTAAAAGCAGCGAAAATAAGCCCCACGCGTAATCCTCCTTCCAGGCAACCGTCAGTAATAGCACCCAGCTGGTTAGGAGAGTCGCAACACCGAGTGTCATTAACAGTGCATTCGACGCGTCCATATGTGTTTCCTCGTATAAGCGTTTCAACCGGCGCGGAGATTAGCAGAAAGCGCGCCGTCGTTACACGCCATCGGAGAGTTGAAAATTTATGTCGTCGATCGACGCCGATCCTTACGCCGATATTCGTCCTTACAACGATGCTGAAGCGCCTGCGGCGCTAGCCAGGCTAGCTTCTGATCCGGAGCTTGCCAGTGCCTTGGCAGACCTTAAATTACCGCGGTTAAAGCAGTGGTTGCCGCTGTTGGCTTGCTGGATCTGTCAGCGCTGGCTCAGTCGACGCCTTCAAGACGTGCACACGATTGCCGATTTTCAGCTGTTGCTTGAGCCCGAGCTAGCAAAACTCATTGATGCGACAGCGCAATTCTCTTGTAGTGGTCTCGAGCGGCTCGATGCCAAGCAATCCTGGTTATTCGTTAGCAACCATCGCGACATCACCATGGATCCGGCTCTAACGAATTATGCGATGCACCACGCGGGCCATCGAACCCTCTCCATAGCGATTGGCGATAATTTGCTAACTCGCTCATGGGTGGCCGATTTAATGCGCTTGAACAAAAGCTTTGTAGTGAAGCGCAATATAAAAGGTCCCAGAGAGTTAATGGCGGCCTCTCGGCAGTTGTCAGGGTTCATGCGAGACATGATTGAGCACAATCGCGGTCCCCTGTGGATAGCCCAGCGCGAGGGACGTGCTAAAGATGGTATCGATGCCACTGAACCTGCCGTCATTAAAATGTTGAGTCTTAGCCGCGACCGTAAAACGGAGTCAATCGACGATGTGTTGCGGCGACTTCATATTGTGCCGGTCGCCATTGCCTACGAGCTTGACCCTTGCGATGCCATGAAAGCGACAGAGTTATCGGCGGGACCAGGCTATGAAAAAGCCCCAGACGAGGACGTGAGGTCCATCGGCTATGGTATTGCCGGTGACAAAGGCTGCGTGCACTTAAGCTTTGGTGACCCGATCAATGGTGATGAGTTAAGCGTCGAGCAGGTTGTCGCTGCCATCGATGGTCATATGATACGGCACTATCGTTTGTACGAGACGAACTTATGGGCTTGGCAGCGACTTGAGCAGACCGACCGAGTGCCCCCTGTTGATATTCATTCAGGCACAGTCTCCAAAGCCGCTTTCCTCGCCCGAATTGATGCCATGCCTAAGGCCATTCAACCCTTTGCTCTAGCCATGTATGCCAATCCACTTAGGCAGGCACTTGTGGTGGTTGAGGCACGCTGACGGTGCTTGCAGAGGACATCAAAGTCACCATTCGAGATGCTTACCAGCAACTCATTGATGAACGTGGTCTGAGCCCTCGCTGGGGACAGCGGCAAATGATTGCCGAAGTTGCTAATGCGCTTGGAGACCCCGATGCACCTGAGCCTATTGCGGTGGTAGAGGCGGGCACCGGTACTGGAAAAACCATTGCTTACACCTTAGCTGCCCTGCCGGTCGCAAAGGCGCGGGGCAAGACTTTGGTGATTGCAACAGCCACTATCGCTCTGCAAGAGCAGCTTGTGCTGCGGGATCTGCCCGATATTTTGCGCCACTCTGGGTTGGCATTTACCGTACAGTTGGCCAAAGGGCGCGGCCGATACGTTTGCCTCCAGAAACTCGATCACCAATTGGCAGGTGCTCAAAGCCCCGCACTCATTCCGCTGTACCCAGACGAGGTGGCCGATCTATCAATTGAGCAAGCAGGCCCCATCATGGAATCGATGCTCGATGCCTTAGCGGGCGGCACGTGGGATGGTGACCTCGATGGCTGGCCGGCCAGTCTCGATAACAGTCTGCGACAAGCGGTGACTACACACCACGCCCAATGCGGAGGTCGCCGCTGTGCCTTTGTTCAGCAATGCAGCTTTTTCAAGGCGCGCGACGGTCTTCAGGAGGCCGACGTTATTGTGGCAAATCATAATCTGGTGCTTGCAGATCTTCAGTTGGGTGGCGGCGCTATTTTACCCGCACCAGAGGACTGTATATTCATTTTCGATGAGGGCCATCAGCTCGCTGAGAAATGCCTGAACCAATTCACATTGACGGTTCGAACGGGCGCTACTCAGCAGGCGCTGCGAGAGACGGCGCAATGGCTCAAGGCACAATCGGAAGCCATGGCCAATGTCATCTCCCAGGTTACTGTCATTGAACAACTGCAACAGTCATGCGGCGATTTAGAACAACACAACGCGGCCGTTGAGCAGTGGGCCGACCAATACCTGCTGGAGTCCCCAGAGGCCGACAGTGAATTGCGCTTTGAGCACGGTATTGTGCCCGAGGCATTGCACCGACAAGCCCAAGATTTGGTGCTGGCTTGGCGACAACACCTTGATCTTAACCAACGCCTTGAAACAGCGCTCGACAATAGGCGCGAGGAGGTTGACGTTGATCAGCGCGACGAGCTCGACACCTGGATTTTGAACGTGCAGGGAATGGTGAGTCGTACTCAGTCACAACTTGAACTTTGGCAGAGCTATGCCGATGCCAGTGATGTCGATGAGGATAATCCGGTTGCCAGGTGGCTGCGTGCAGCGGCTATCGGACAGAGTATCGATTTTTTTGCTAGCCCTATTTTGGCCCGAGATTTATTGAGAAAGCATCTTTGGCGCCGCGCTGCTGGTGTGGTGGTGACCTCGGCGACGCTGTCCTCGCTTGGGCACTTTGATCGCTTGTGTGCGATGACCGGGTTACCCAAAGCGGCGCGTTATAAAATTGTAGAAAGCCCCTTTGATGCCAGTCGTGGGGTTTTTGCGATACCAGCACTGCGTTGTGAGCCAGGTGATGTCGATGGGCATACGGCTGAAATCATTGAACGCTTACCGCCGTTGCTCGAGGGTGCCATGGGGGTCTTGGTGCTGTTTAGCTCTCGGCGGCAGTTAGAGGCTGTTGTCGAGGGGCTGCCCGACGATTTGAATCATCAGGTGTTGGTGCAAGACAGTTTGAGTAAATCGGAGCTGTTAAAGCGCCATCGAAGCGCCATCGATAAAGGTAAGCCCAGTGTCATTATGGGATTGGCAAGCTTCGCCGAGGGGGTGGATTTGCCCGGTGAGTACTGTGACCACGTCATTATCGCCAAATTACCTTTTGCGGTGCCCGATAGCCCGCGAGAGGCTGCCCATGCCGAGCTACTCGAGCGTTTGGGACGCAATCCCTTCATGGAAATTAGCGTTCCCGATGCCGCTTTAAAACTGGTGCAAGCCAGTGGCCGATTGTTGCGAACCGAGGCCGATCGAGGGCGTATCACGCTGCTCGACAAGCGCCTGTTGACCAAGCGTTATGGGCGCGCAATCTTAGATTCACTGCCCCGTTTTACCTTCGAATTAGAACACTAAACGAAGAGCTACGAGTGTAATTGCGCTCAGAATGGCCGCAGATGGCAAAGTGATAACCCACGCCATGCCAATGGGTTTCATTAATTGCCAATTGGTGGATCGATTAACGATACCAATCCCAAGAACGGCGCCTACCAAGATGTGGGTGCTGGACACGGGAATACCGAGTGTTGAGGCAACCAGTACCACCGATGCCGCCGATAGTTCTGCGGTAAAGCCAGAAGCGGGGTGCATACGCGTCAGCTCGGTGCCCACGGTCTGAATCACCTCTTTGCCAATGAACCACAACCCCACCACCATGGCCACACCAAAACTCAGCATGGCTGCTGGGGGCACTGGGGCCTTGGCATTGATCTCTCCACTGTGTAATACGTCGAGTACTGCGGCGAAGGGGCCTATGGCATTGGCGATGTCATTTGAGCCGTGACTAAAAGCAAACCCCGCGGCCGTGAATACCTGCATCCAACTGAACAGTAAAAAGGTGGATCTATCGAGGGAGTCTTGGCGCATGCTTCTGGCCAAAATATAAACCGTCATCCAGATTAGCGCGCTCACCATCAGAATAATAAGACTGTTCTCTAGGGCCGATAAGTCGAGATCAATCTTATTGAGTCCTTTGAACAGGAGCATGGCGGTGATGATGATGGAGCCGGCTGCCGCTACCAGTGGCACATACTGGACAAGGGCTTTATGGGCGTCCACGTTATCGGTTTCCGCGTCAAGTTGATGCATCTCTTGATAAAGCTGCGATTCGTACTCTTCAGCGTTGGGTTCGGTGGCCTTGGCTAAGTACGCTGCATCTCGTGCCATGCGCACTGTCTCTTGCCGTTGTGAGGAGGCGTCGAGGGCATCGAATTGGGTTTTATGCTGTTCTCGAATGGCTTTCCGTCGAGTTCTTATCTCGAGCAGCTTAATGGTCGCGTTTTCGTTATAGGAAAGAATATGCTTTCGAATTTGGCTGAATAAGAGCCAAGACATCAGTCC
>CBFHTF010000085.1:0-9464 GCA_965658685.1 Luminiphilus sp. | reverse complement strand
ATTGAGCGTGCGCTCAGCCATGTTGTGTCTCCTTCAGGGTTACTAACAATCGGTCGCCCGACCGAAATGGTTCGATGACGGGCCAGTGCACCATGCCATCTAGTAAGTCTCCAAGATAGAGCAATCCTTATGCCAAAAAATAGTGCATACAGAAAGCGCCGCTAAACTAATGATTTAAATAGTTATTTATTTGTTTTATGGGGATGTCAAGCACCGAGTCCAGCCCAATAATGCGTCATTTTAGTGCGTACTGCACTAATCTGGTGCAAAAAGATGTGGCTAAAGTCGCGCAATGGTGGCCATATGCACAACTTTTGACCATTTGGCTCTGCTACACTCCGCGCGCCACAGCCGTCGCACCTCAAGCGTCGGTGCTACTGAGAGAGACCCCAAAGTGATCAGCCAACTTCGTAATATCGCCATCATCGCACACGTCGATCATGGTAAAACCACCCTTGTCGATTGTCTGTTACAGCAATCAGGTACCCTTGATAGAAAGAGCGCTGGTGCCGAGCGCATCATGGACTCTAACGATCAAGAGCGAGAGCGAGGTATTACCATCCTCGCCAAAAACACCGCTATCCGCTGGAACGACTATCGGATCAATATTGTCGACACCCCCGGGCACGCTGATTTTGGCGGCGAGGTTGAGCGAGTACTGTCGATGGTTGATTCAGTGCTGCTCTTAGTTGATGCGGTTGACGGCCCGATGCCGCAAACGCGCTTTGTGACCTCGAAAGCTTTTGAGCGTGGCTTGAAGCCTATAGTGGTTGTGAACAAAGTCGATCGTCCCGGGGCTAGGCCCGACTGGGTTGTTGATCAAGTCTTTGACCTGTTCGATACCTTGGGAGCCACTGACGAACAGTTGGATTTTCCTATTATTTACGCGTCAGCACTCAACGGTATTGCGGGTGAAGACCACGCCGACATGGCCGACGATATGACACCCCTGTTTCAGGCGATTGTCGACAAGGTTGCGCCCCCTGAAGTGAACAGTGATGGTCCATTGCAACTGCAGGTGTCAGCCCTGGATTACAATGCCTACGTCGGCGTCATTGGCGTAGGCCGCATTACCCGAGGCACCCTGGCGCCCAATACGCAATTGACCGTTGTCGACCGAGACGGCGCTACCCGCAACGGCAAAGTGCTACAGGTTATGGGTTATCACGGCCTCGAACGCATTGAGGTCGATCGGGCTGAGGCTGGTGATATTGTCTGTGTTACCGGTATCGATGCACTCAACATTTCCGATACTTTGTGCACCCTTGGTAATCCCGATCCGCTGCCAGCGCTTACCGTCGATGAGCCCACGGTCAGCATGACATTCCAGGTTAACGACTCACCGTTCGCTGGCCGCGAGGGTAAGTTTGTAACCTCGCGCAACATCAGGGAGCGTCTGGATCGTGAACTGATCCACAATGTTGCGTTGCGAGTGGAGCAGGGTGATAGCCCCGATAAATTCAAGGTCTCGGGTCGTGGGGAATTACACCTATCCGTATTGATTGAAAGTATGCGTCGCGAGGGCTTCGAATTGGGTGTATCCCGTCCCGAAGTTATTCAGAAGACCATTGACGGTGTCTTGTCCGAGCCCTATGAGAACCTGGTTATTGACTGTGAAGAGGCCCATCAGGGCGGCATCATGGAAGAGCTAGGCCTGCGTCGTGCCGAGATGAAAAACTTGGTGATGGATGGCAACGGTCGGGTGCGCCTAGAGTTTATCGTGCCTGCCCGTGGCTTGATCGGCTTTCGGTCTCAATTTATGACCCTCACCTCGGGTTCGGGCATCATGACGCACGTTTTCGATCATTACGGACCTGTCGCAAAGTCCGATTTGGCCGGACGTATCAACGGTGTATTGGTATCGATGGTGACCGGGAAGACCCTTGCTTATGCGTTATTCAGCTTGCAGGATCGTGGCCGCCTGTTTATCGATCCGAATATCGACGTGTACGAGGGCCAGATTGTCGGTCTCCACAGTCGCAATAATGACTTGGTGGTAAATCCCACTAAAGCCAAACAGCTGACCAATGTACGTGCTTCAGGCACCGATGAAGCTCTGACCCTGACACCGCCGGTGAGACATACACTCGAGCAGGCTTTGGAGTTTATTGAAGACGACGAGTTGGTTGAAGTTACCCCTGACAGTATTCGTCTGCGCAAAAAGCTGTTGTTGGAGCACGAGCGAAAGCGCGCATCACGCAGCGCCGCGTAACACGGTGGCCGCTAGCTCGAAAACAACATTTCATAGTGAGGAATGTCGTCTTCGAGATAGGGGCCTTGAACCGTTTTGAATCCCATCGATTCGTAAAACGCTTGCAAATAGGCCTGGCCGCTGATGCGAATGGCGCCGGGCCACATTGCACTATTGAACGCAATGGCCCGCTGCATGACGGCACGCCCCAAGTGGCGACCGCGCCATGCGGGTGCAACTACCACCCGCCCGATAGACGATTCGCTGTAGCTTGTGCCGGGAGGTACCGCACGACAGGTTGCGATCAGTTGGCCTTCGTAAGCGCACTCTAGGTGCCAACTATCGGTATCTTTGTTGTCTGGGTCGCAATAGGGGCAGTTTTGCTCAACCACAAAAACCTCGGCCCGCAGTTGGAGAACGTTATGCCAACTTCTGACATCCAAACACTCAAAATGGCGCCATCGCCAAACGGTTTTTATATCTTCCACCACTAACTTCACCTAATTGCATTTTGATTACCGCCGCGAACTCATGTGACCGTAGCTGAACGGCATTGGGTCGGTTAGGATACACCCTACGCAAGACGTATCAGAGATACTGAAAATGCTCGCAACCGCACAGTCGGGAAACGATTTCCAGGCCCTCAACGAAGCTGCTAAAAGTGCACTCAGAAACGCATTGAGTGATATTGGCGTCAACTCGCGACTCGTTGAGTTGTCGGCGCGTCCCGCTGCAGAGTTTCGCAACCTACCTCGGCAAATGATTGGCGTTGTCGAGAGCGGCCTTGTGTCTGTCTTGCACAACAATACGGTGGTTAGCGTGCTCGATGCTGGTGATCTCCTATTACCGGATGGCGACTATCTCCCGGCCCAGGTACAACCTCTGCTGTTCGGATCTGAGGGTGGCGCTACCATTCGCATGTATCCAAGAGCCGAGTTGATGGCGGCCCTGTACCAAGATGAAGATCGGTGCGCTGCTTGGAGTCGTGCATTCACGCAGCATGTATCGCTATTACTGAGACTCAATGCTTTGCATATCCGCGAGGCCGTGGGCATGGGGGGAACTCCGGAGATCTACCCAGTTGGTGCCGTGATTATTCAGCAGGGTGACCCGGCGGACGACATATTTTCGATGACCGAGGGTCTCGCGGAGGTGCTGGTTAACGATATGCCAGTCGCCAAAATTCGCCCCGGTGAATTATTTGGCACGATGGCGGCACTGACCGGGAGCCATCGCAATGCAACGGTGAAAGCCGTTGAGTCTTGTTCGGTAATTCGAGTACCAAAAGACCGGTTTTTTGAGCTGATTCGCTCTCGACCTGCAGCGGTTCAAGGCTTGCTGGTTGATATGGCGAAATCCATTACGGAATTAAACGAAGAAGTTGTCACCCTGCGTCGACGACACGGTATCGGCTGACAACAACAGCAATAATCGGATATTTCATGACTGAGCTTGTTTCGGGGTCCCCCGCGGTAGAGACCCTGTCCTTACGTGATTATGCGGAAAAGGCCTACCTCGATTACTCGATGTACGTCATCCTCGATCGGGCACTTCCCAACATTGGTGATGGTTTAAAGCCGGTACAACGACGCATTGTTTATGCGATGAGCGAGCTTGGCCTTAAAGCCAACGCAAAGTATAAAAAATCGGCACGCACTGTTGGTGATGTGATTGGTAAGTTCCACCCCCACGGTGACAGCGCTGCGTATGAAGCCATGGTCCTCATGGCGCAAGATTTCAGCTACCGCTACCCGCTGGTTGACGGTCAGGGCAACTGGGGTTCTGCAGATGACCCTAAATCCTTCGCCGCAATGCGTTACACGGAGTCAAAGCTGACCCGCTACGCGGATGTGTTGCTCGGTGAATTGGGTCAAGGCACCGTCGACTGGCAACCGAACTTCGACGGTAGCCTCGAGGAGCCCACGGTCTTACCCGCCCAGGTACCCAATATCTTATTAAATGGCACCACGGGTATTGCCGTTGGTATGGCTACCGACATACCACCGCACAATCTGCGCGAAGTGGTGACAGCGGCGGTGCACATGCTCGAGCACCCCGACGCTGACATCGACGCTTTGTGTGAATTTATTCAAGGCCCAGACTTTCCCACGGAAGCTGAGATCGTGACACCGCGGGAGGATATTCGTGCCCTCTATCGGACAGGCCGTGGCAGTTTGAAAATGCGTGCTGCCTGGACCGTTGAGGATGGCGCCATCGTCGTTTCAGCATTGCCTTACCAGGTATCAGGCGCTCGAGTCCTCGAACAGATCGCCCAGCAAATGCAGGCCAAGAAACTGCCTATGGTTGCCGATCTAAGGGATGAGTCCGATCACGAGCAGCCGACGCGGCTTGTCATTTTGCCCCGTTCAAACCGCGTGGATCTCGAGGCCTTGATGAGCCACTTGTTTGCCACATCCGATCTAGAGCGGAGTTACCGGGTTAACTTGAATCTCATCGGCATAGATGGCCGGCCGGGGGTTAAGAATCTCGAGCAAATTCTTAAGGAGTGGCTCAGCTTCCGCCGCACCACCGTACGCCGCCGATTGGAATACCGACTAGAACGTGTTTTACGCCGACTGCACATTTTAGAAGGCTATCTGATTGCTTACCTCAACATCGACGAGGTGATTCAGATCATTCGCGAAGAAGACGAGCCCAAGGCCGCCTTGATGGCGCGGTTTGGCTTAACCGACATACAGGCAGACGCCATTCTTGACCTCAAGTTACGTAACCTTGCCAAGCTTGAGGAGATGAAGATACGTGGTGAGCAAGATGAGCTCAGTGCTGAGCGCGATCAGCTACAGCGCACGCTGGGTGACGATGCTCTGCTAACAACGCTTATTCGTGATGAGCTACTCGCGGTGACCGAGACCCATGGTGACGGCCGACGATCGCCGCTGGTGGTCCGTGAGGAGGCGCGGGCCTTCAGTGAAATTGAGCTCACGTCATCGGACCCACTGACGGTGGTGTTATCGGAGAAAGGCTGGATTCGTGCGGCCAAAGGCCACGATATTGATCCTGAGGCCTTGAGCTACAAATCTGGCGATAGCTTCAAATTAGCGGCCCGCGGGCGCAGTAACATGCCGACTGTGGTGTTCGATTCCACGGGTAGAGCCTATAGCTTGGCGAGTCATAATCTGCCCTCGGCGCGTGGCCAGGGCGAACCATTGACAGGGCGTATTAATCCACCTTCGGGCGCCACCTTTGAAGCTCTCTTGACCGGCGCCGAGCAGCAACGCTTCCTGCTTGCCAGTGATGCTGGCTATGGCTTCGTAGCACGGTTCGCTGATTTACAAACCAAAAATAAGGCCGGTAAAGCGGTGTTAACCCTCCCCAAAAGTGCCAGAGTGTTACAACCGGCGACGGTGCCAGATGGTGATGATTTACTGGTTGCCGCCGCCACTAATGAGGGACGGCTACTGGTCTTCCCACTGAGTGACTTACCGGAGCTTGCTCGGGGTAAAGGTAACAAAATTATAGGTATCCCCTCGGCTAGTGCTGCAGCTAGAGAGGAGATTTTGGTCGGCTTGTGCGTTATTGGTGAGCATGATGTTTTGCAAGTGACTGCCGGTCGGCAGCATTTGAAACTGAAGGCGGCCGATCTCGCCAACTATCGGGGTGAGCGAGGTAGACGCGGTAATCGACTACCGAAAGGGTTTCAGAAAGTGGTGTCTCTCAGGGTTGCTCCCCGCGGCTAGTATCGGTTTGTGCGGTACTATCGATTACTGCTCGCAGCAGGATTTGCCGCTGCCGTTCAACTAAATCGCGATGGTTATCTATCCATGCGCCCAAGAGCTTGCGGTCATCACCCAGAACCTCAACATTCGCTCGGTTTAGCAAGTCGAGGTCGTCGCTGATCCCGTCTACCAAAGCAATACCTTCACGCTCTTGCTGGCATGTGCTGTGAAGCTTATCGAGGCTCGACTGTATATATAGGCCCGGGTAAATATCACGACGATCACCACAGCCCAGCTCGCTGTAACCCACAGCCACACCCAGATTTACTGATAAACGAAGCTGTTCCCCAACCGTTGGCGCAGCGTGTTGAATCAGCCAAGCGCAGCTAGCGGCACGCAGTGCTGGTGACCCTGTTGTGCTGTGTTCATTAAAATAAATGGCCAAGCCAAATTGCCGGACAACGGCTAAATCGCCGCTGTAAAACCCAGCAGCGCCGTAGATCATCCTGTGTAGCGTCGCCACATAACGCTGCAGTCGACGCTCATCAATTGTGTCCAGATAACTGGGCAAGCTCCGCAGGTAAACGTAGACAATGGCGGTGCCTTGGTAATGCTCATCACCTGCGCTTACCAAGGCAGAGGGTCGCAGCAAATCTAATGGCAGGGCTGCCACCCGATCGCGCAAAGCCTGCAATTCATTTTCAGGCGCTGCGTCTTGACCGGTCACCTCGGCGAGTTCGGCGCTAACTGCCTGTAAGTTACGCGCCAAGCGCTGGCCCATTGCTCGAGTGATACCAAAAATGACGATGCTAAGTAGCAGTGCTAGGCCGGACATCAAAAGCACGAAGCGCTGCTGAGTTTGGCCCTGGAGTTCTGTATTTATAGTCACCTCAGCACTACCGGCGATATCACCGGCGATACGTATAGGCCACTGAAACTTAGGCGCTGTCACGTTACGGGTGCCAGCTGCGGCCAATTCAGTGCCCTCAATATCGATAGCTCTTGCGCCTTGTATGCCGTTTTGCTCAATAAGCCGGGCTAGTTCAGAGGTAACACCCAGCCGGTCACCCGCTGCTAATTCAGCACTTAGGCGCAAGGCCAACTGCTCTGCGACAGCTTCGCCATAGGCGGCTTGTAAGGCGTTTTGCGTGTGATTGCTGGAGGTGGCCGCAAGTGCAACCAGCAACAAAGTGGCCAGTAAACAGCAGGCACTAGCGGTCAAAGCCAATTGCTGACTCAATGGCAGTTTCTGCAATAAGACGAATAACTGGCGCATGAACGCCTCCGAGAATGGATGCGTCACAGTATAAACCTCGTGGCTAGGGTATGCTTGCCCAATCAATCGAGAGAGCATTCATGTCTACGCCGAGTCATACCGTTACCGTTATTTCGCCCAATACCCAGCAATGCGTTCGCGGTGCGCTCGATGCATTACTGGCTCGCCACCACATCCGTGTTGTGAGTCAGCGCGATTTGCCAATCCCTCGCGCACTCGCGCCCCGACGGACTGCCTATAGTTTGACCCTAGGGGCGGTGCACGACCCTGAAAGCCTCAATGCCGAGCTTGCAGTGTTGGCCGATCAGGAAAAGCTTGATGTGGTATTACAAGATCTTGAGGGCCGTTTAGCAGACTATCGTCTTGCAGTCTTTGATATGGACTCCACACTCATACGCTGTGAGGTAATCGATGAGCTGGCAGCCCATGCAGGTGTCGGTACAGCCGTTGCCGAAATCACTGAACGGGCTATGCGCGGTGAATTGGATTTCGACGCCAGCTTTACAGAGCGTTTGAGTATGCTTGCGGGACTACCTGCATCGGTACTAGAGACAGTGGCAAACCATCTGCCCATCACCGAGGGGTTGCCCGAGCTCATGACCACCTTGCGGGCTCGGGGTATCCGAACAGCCATTTTATCGGGTGGCTTCGATTATTTTGCTCGTCACTTACAGGCGCGTTTTGGCTTTGATGAAGTGCACGCCAATGTTTTGGCTATCGAAAACGGATTGGCCACCGGCCAGGTATCGCCTCCCATTGTTAACGGGCTGCGCAAGCGTGAATTGCTACTATCGATTGCTCAGCAACAGGGCCTAACACCCCAGCAAGTGATTGCCGTTGGCGATGGTGCTAATGACCTTCCCATGTTGGCCTGTGCGGGGATGGGTGTCGCTTTTCATGCCAAGCCGGTGGTTCGTCAGCAGGCGTCCTATAACCTGCGTTATGTGGGGCTTGACGGCCTGCTCTACTTATTGGGATCTGCCAGCGAACGCCATGAATGACCAAAACCGGCTCGCTTGAACGGCCTGACCAAAACACCTCCTTCGGGTATCATCCCCGGCTCTTTTGATAGGGTTTTAGAACAGGAACAAAACCATGGCGAATTTTTCCACTAACCAATTTAAGCCTGGCCTTAAGGTGATGCTCGACGGCGAACCCTGCTCCATTTTGGAGAACGAGTACGTCAAGCCGGGTAAAGGGCAGGCATTTAATCGCGTTAAGCTGCGCAATCTCAAAAGTGACCGAGTGGTCGAGCGCACGTTTAAGTCAGGCGATAGCCTTGAAGGTGCCGATGTGGTCGATGTCGAGCTCGAGTACTCTTACACCGACGGCGAATTTTTCTATTTCATGGATCCGGTCAGCTTTGAGCAACATTCAGCGGATGAAACCGCTGTTGGTCCAACCCAAAAGTGGCTGAAAGAGCAGGAGCGTTACGAAGTCACACTTTACAATGGCGCACCTTTGGCAGTGACACCGCCTAATTTCATTGAGTTGGAAATTACTGAAACTGACCCTGGATTGAAGGGCGACACCGCTCAAGGTGGTTCCAAGCCCGCCACCCTCAGTACAGGTGCGGTAGTCCGTGTGCCACTGTTCATTTCTCAAGGTGAAGTTATTAAGGTGGATACTCGCTCGGGTGAGTATGTTAGCCGCGCCGCGAAAGACTGATTAGGTTTGTTGGCATGGCAACCCAGCGCTGACCGAGCGGCATTACTGGCGCGCGCGAAGCTCTTAAGCCAAACCCGAGCCTTCTTTGATGCCCGCGGTGTTATCGAGGTCGAGACACCGCTGTTGGCCCAGTGTGGCGTAACCGATCCAGCCCTTGAGCCGTTCGTCGTAGACACTGATCCGCCGCGATATCTACAAACGTCTCCCGAGTACGCCATGAAGCGGTTATTGGCGGCTTATCCCATGGATGTCTTTCAAATTTGTAAGGCTTTTCGTGCCAATGAGTTAGGTGGCAGGCACAACCCAGAGTACACCTTGCTCGAATGGTACCGGGTGAGTTGGGATCACTATCAACTCATTCGTGAGCTTGCCGAATTAGTGTGTCAATTACTAGGACGCAGCGGTTGGCAAGTTTGGTCTTGGGCTGCGTTGTTTGAGAGCGTTTTGGGTATCGATGGACACACCGCCGATCCAGAAGAGTTACTCGACATTGCAAATCGTCATCTGAGGTCGCCGCCTTCCGGTTTGGATCGTGATGGTCTTCTCGATTTATTGATGAGTCATTGTATTGAGCCTGTTATCGCTGACTGGGGTATGGTGTTTGTCATCGATTATCCTTCCTCCCAAGCAGCGCTTGCGCGGGAAATCATCA
>CBFHTF010000084.1:0-9739 GCA_965658685.1 Luminiphilus sp. | reverse complement strand
CCGTTAATGAAGACGGCGTTACCGGTGTGGCCGAGGTCGTCATTGTTGATGACAATCTGAAAGGACCTATCAGTGCAGTGACGCCGGCAACGGACGATGCGGGCAACCCGCTGGACGCGCGCCAAATTACGGTCCTGGGTATTGATGTCATTGTTGAGCGCACCGGTACGGTGTTTGAAGGTACTACTTTCGAAAACATTACCGTGGGCGAATTCGTTGAGGTTTATGGTTTCAACGAAGCGGGTAATAACGTTCGCGCAACTCGCGTTCAGGCACGTGCTTTCGTTGCTGACACCACAGAAATTGAAGTTTACGGTACGGCAGTGGCCGGTAGCATCGATGCTGGTGTGAAATCTTTCTTGCTCGGCGAATACACGGTTGACTATAGCGCTGCGGATGTCACTGACCTTGCTGGTGGCGATCCTAGTGAAGGTGTCTTACTGGAGGTGAAAGGTACTCTGGCTTCTCCCGATGCGTTAGTGATTACGGCCAGCAAGGTCGAGCCCGCGAGCTTTAATACCGGTGGCGCCGACGATGTACCCGCTGATCCGACCTCGGCCGCTACTGAAAAAATGAGCGTTGAAGGCGCTGTTGGTAACTACAATGCCGAAGCCAATACCTTCACCATTAACGGCTTCACCGTAGATGCCTCTACGGCTACCTTGAAGCCATCTACCCTTGTGCTTACGAACGGTGCTGTCGTACAGGCCAAAGGTAGCTACGACGGTGAAATCCTCAAAGCCACAGAAATTGAAAGTCGTCGTGGCCAGATTGAGGTCGAAGGTAGCGTCAGCGCTATCGACAGCGACAACAATACGGTAACGATTAGCCTGGGTGGTGGACGTAGCGTAACGATTACGGTGGATAACCGAACGCTATTCGATGACGACCGAAGCAGCAAAGACCGTCGCTTTGGTTTCGATGATGTACGCACTGGTGATTATTTGGAAGTAGAAGCGGTCAATCTTGGTGAGGGTGTGTTCATGGCAACCCGCATCGACCGTGAAGATGAGGACGAAGACGAAGTAGAAATTCAGGCGCCGGTTGAGAGTTTTGAGCCAAGTATCAGCGTCACCTTGCTGGGCATGACCTTCACGGTTGACGGTCGTACGGAGTACGAACTGGCGAACGGTAACGAAGTCAGTGCCGCTGCCTTCTTCGGAGCTCTGGACGTGGGTGCACTAATCAAGGTTGAAGATGAAGACCTCGATGGTGTGGCAGATGAGATTGAATTTGAATCGCAAGGTAAGTTAGCGGGCAGTGAATTTGTCGACAGTGACGATGATTCGGATGACGACATCTCAGACGACGACATCTCAGACGACGACAGCTCCGACGACGATAGCTCCGATGACGACATCTCAGACGACGACAGCTCGGATGACGACAGCTCAGACGACGATAGCTCCGACGACGATAGCTCCGACGACGACAGCTCCGATGACGATAGCTCAGACGACGACAGCTCAGACGACGACAGCTCGGATGACGATAGCTCCGACGACAACAGTTCGGATGACGACAGCTCGGATGACGACAGCTCCGACGACGACAGCTCGGATGACGATAGCTCCGATGACGACAGGTCAGACGACGATGATGACAGCTCTGATGACTAAGTAAGTATCCGTTCACTGGCTGATCATCGGCGAGCGCCAAGCACGCCCATACAAAGCCATGTCGTTAACTTCATGACCGCCCTCCGGGGCGGTTTTTTATGGGCGGCCACCGCATATTGACGCACCCCCACGCTTCGGTATCATTGCCGGTTTTTCTGGCGGATTGCCAAAGCGAGGTTGTCATGTCGACACCAGTGGTTGGAATCATCATGGGTTCGCGCTCAGACTGGCGCGTGATGGAACAAGCGGCTAATACCCTAGAGGCCCTCGATGTTCCCTTTGAGGCAAAAGTTGTCTCGGCCCATCGAACGCCAGATAGACTTTATGCCTATGCCCAGTCAGCAAGGGATCGGGGTCTCAAAGCCATCATTGCCGGCGCCGGCGGCGCAGCGCATTTGCCTGGCATGGCTGCAGCGATGACGCCAGTGCCTGTGCTGGGTGTGCCCGTCGATGCTACTGTGCTCAATGGCACTGACGCTTTGATGTCCATTGTACAAATGCCCAAGGGTGTGCCGGTTGCCACCTTTGCTATTGGTGTACCCGGCGCTGTCAATGCTGCGCTGTTTGCAGCGGCGATGCTGGCAACAACTGATGCCACGCTTGCCCGCGCGCTCGATGCCTATCGTGCACATCAGACAGCATCAGTGCCCGACGCACCTTTCGATTAATATTGACGGCTCAAACAGCGCCCATGTAAAGGTAGGAGGTACCGTGCACACACGTCTTGGCATTATGGGTTGTGGTCAGCTTAGTCAGATGCTGGGCGAAGCGGCGCGGCGCTTGGGCGTACAGGTGAGTTATCTCTGTCTTGATGAGACGCCTGTGGTCACCGGGCTGGGTGCTATTTACACCGCCGACGGCTTCGACGATTTCCTTGGTCAGTGTGACGCCATTACGGTTGAGCGTGAAAGCCTGCCCGACCATCTGCTACTCGCCGCTGCCGAGCGTGTGGGCTTGGCACCTGGCTATGATGCTCTGGTGGTTCTGCGGCAACGGGATACGCAAAAGGCAATGCTAGACGAATTGGGTATCCCCACCGCAACTTGGGGTGTGGCCAATACCCCCAGCGAATTACCCGCGGTGGCATCTGGCCTACCCAGTCACTACGCGCGTTGTAAACGCATCTTGGGTGGCTACGATGGGGGCGGTCAATGGCGCGTCGACGCCAGCACCCTCGATAGCATTCCCGCCGACGGCTATCCACTCATCGCCGAGGCGGAAATTGCCATTGAACGAGAGTTGGCGATCATCATCGCTAGGGACTGCAATGGCGACAGTGTTTGCTACCCGATGACCGAGAACGTGATGCGACGAGGCATTCTGATTGGTAGTCACGTACCCGGGAAGGCCAGTGATGAAATGCGGCTTCAGGCTGAAACTTATGCCAAACGCTTAATCGATGCCATGAACTATGTGGGTGTTCTTGCCATTGAGTTTTTTGTTACTGACGGCCGATTGATCGTCAATGAGATTGCCCCTAGGGTACATAACACTGGGCATTGGACGATTGGAGCCGTTGGTGCAGACCAATTCACCCAGCACGTTCGAACGGTGCTCGGCGCCCCAGTGGTTCAGCCTACGTTCACCGAGGCGGCGGCGATGATTAACCTGCTTGACGACCCCTTACCCGTTGCTATGCCAGAGGGACCTATTCGCGTACTGTTACAGACCTATGGCAAAGGGATTCGCAAGGGGCGCAAGCTTGGACACATGACCTTAATTGGTCCCGATGCCGAGGCAGTGCGTGAATCAGCCAGTGCACTCATCACGCAACTTCATGGTAACGACTGAAAAGCCCACCACAATACGGGTGCAATAATCGACGTCACCACAGCCCCTAGTCCCATGGCTAGTCCCGACCAGGCGCCCAAGCGCAGGTCTAGTTGAAAGGCTCGAGCGGTTCCTACGCCGTGGGCTGCAACCCCAAGAGCGATGCCTTGGGTGCGATGGTCGTGTATACCCATACGTCGCAGTAGCGGTAGGCCACCGATGGCGCCAAAAATCCCCGTAACAATTACGCTTACTGCCGCCAAAGCAGGCAAGCCGCCCAAGCGTTCGGCAATACCCATGGCCACAGGGGTGGTGGTGGATTTAGGGAGTAGAGAAAGTAACGTTTCGGTGCTGGCACCCAGAAGCTGTGCAAGTGTTACGCTAGCAACAGCAGCAACTAGGCTGCCCACCACGATGGCGACCAATACTGGCATTACGTTGCCACGTAGGTGTTGCAACTGGTGGTAAAGAGGAGCGGCAAGAGCAACTGTTGCGGTACCCAATAGAAAATGGATGACTTTTGCACCCTCAAAGTAGCGCTCATAGGGGATCTGCAGCAGGGCGAGTAAACCAATAGTGACACCAATACCCAGGAGTACCGGGTTGAGCAGTGGGGACTGGCGTCCCAGCCGATATAAGCCCAAGGCAACCCCGTAGCTCAGAAGCGTGATTGGTAGACCAATGAGCATGACTTTAAGGCTGGCCAGATCAGGCCGCTCTGTGGTGTTAAGCAATCCATAGCTGTCGAGCATTGCCAACATATCGGCAATCATGGGGTTGTCTCTGTGATAGCGTCAGCCTTGGGGCGTGGCGCCAAAGGGTCTGATGACTCAGGAGGACTGAGAACTTTCAGGGTCAGGGCCGTTACCACTAGCGTTAGTGGGGTGGTCACGACAATCACCGCCACAATGGGTAGCCACTCTTCAGCAATGAGCTGCAAATGCAGTAAAACACCGGTCCCTGCCGGTATGAAGAACAGCGACATATGTCGCAGCAGAGGGCTAGCGACCCGATCGAGGGCGCTCGGGACGCCACCGCGTACCACGAGCGCTAAAAACAAGAGAACAAGGCCTACAACAGGACCAGGGACTGGAAGGCCGCTGGCACTAACCAACCAGTCGCCCGCTAGTTGGCACAGAATAACGCAAGCGAGATAAAGTAAAACGGACAAGGGGTAACCATCGGCACTTCAAAAACATGATGGTACTCAATTTACCACTTAAGACGGCACCCCAAAGATTACCCGAAAGAAGTGTCCCTCCGGCGGGCACTTTGCAGCACCCCTCACCACCGCTCTAACACGCCGGCGCTGATGATAAATCCACCCTGCTACTTATGCAGCGAGAGCAACCTCGGGCATGGCAGAGCTGTGGTGCTCAATAATCTTCCATTCGCCATTGATACGCTTATATAGATAACTGAAGCGAGCCGTGACCTGCGAGCCGTCACCGAAGGTGAATGTGTACACACCGCTGTTGCTGGCCAGATTGTCGCCGAGCACGCGCGTGTTGGCTTCATCGATCTCACCCTGTGGCTGCTTCGCCAGGAAATTAACGAAATAATCGCGAATTTCACTGTGGTTATGGCGCACTTGATTCGACACCGTGGGTAACAGAACGGCATCTTCTGCATACAGTGCTGTAACGGTATCGGGATTACCTGTGGCGAGAGCGGCATTCCAGATGCCGAAGAGTTGCTTAATGTCTTCTTGAGTCATGACGTTGTCCTCCAGAAATCGGTCGATACCGCACTAGACCGAGGATTCGGTGGGGTGTTGGTGAGGCGGCAAATGGCCGCTGGCTTCGAGGTTGCCCTGTAGCTTTCGCAGAGCTTCCTCACGGGTGTTAAAACGGTTGTTGGCAAGATCTAGACAGCAGTCGGCGTCTAGGCCTTTCAGTGTGGCGACAATCTCGTCACTAATGCTGGCGAGCATCACCTGCTTGTGAGCGCGCTGGGCATCGCAGGCAATGGTCTCTACTGCTCGAGCGGCCGATACATCAATGAAGGGGACGCGCTGGAAGTCGAGTACGATGGCGTGCAAGTTGTCACTGTAGCGCTCGCGTACGTGGTGCCCCATATCGGCGGCAGCACCAAAGCTGAGGGGGCCGCCAAACTCAAACACTGTGACGTAATCACGCAGGTTGCCAAGCAGGGCTTGCTCTTCATCGCTAGAGGCCGTTAATGGGCGCGACAGCAAGTCATCCAATTGGGCCTGCGCCACTTGGCGTACGTAACCCAGTGCTGCCAGTACAACGCCCGCTGCAACAGCAGTGATTAGGTCAACGAGCACGGTCAATCCAAGCACCAGCACCATTAAGGCAAGGTCCCAGCGAGGACCCCTGTGGGCGTTTTTGAGGTAGCTGAAGTCGATGATGTCGAGACCGACTTTGATGAGCACCCCAGCAAGGGCGGCATGGGGTATGTACGCAGCGATGGGGCCTACCCCCAAAACGACGGCAGCCAACACCACAGAATGAATCATGCCCGACAGCTTTGTGACACCACCTGAGCGAATGTTGACCACGGTACGCATGGTGGCACCAGCACCGGCAATGCCGCCAAAGAGGCCGGCTACTGCGTTCCCAACACCTTGGCCAATGAGCTCTTGGTTGGAGTTGTGGCGAGTGCGGGTCATGTTATCGGCGACCAGCGATGTCAGCAGGCTATCAATAGAGCCTAAAATGGCCAAAATAAAGGCTGCTTCAATGACCAGTTTCATGGCCGATTGATCGAACACCGGCAGGTGCAATGACGGCAAACCGCTAGGGATATCCCCAAGGATGGGCGTGGGGCCTAATAAGTTATTCAAGACCAGGGACACGATCGTGCCCACGGTTAATGCCGCCAGAGGTGCGGGCAGGTAGCGGCCCCAAGCGGCGGGCCAGCCGTAGACCACCACCAAAGTGACAATGGCCACGATTGCCGCTGATAGGTTTATGTCGGCGATTGCCGAGGGTAGATACGTGAGACCGGCGATGGTCCCAGCAGGGGCTGCGTGGCCCAGTGTGGCGTCGAGCTGCAGGATAATAATAATCACGCCAATGCCGCTCATAAAGCCCGACACCACTGGATAGGGCACGAGCCGGATGAAATCGCCTAAGCGAAATACCCCGAAGGCAATCTGGAAAAGACCCGCCAGCACCACTGCTGTGAGAATGAGGGCCACATCACCCGAGAGACTGGCAAACAGCCCAGCCAGAACCACCACCATGGGGCCTGTTGGTCCGGAAACGTTGGTAGGGGTGCCACCCAGCCAGGCGGCAAAGAAGCCGACAATAATAGCGCCGTACATACCGGCAATGGGCCCAAGTCCCGAAGCCACACCAAAAGCGAGAGCTAGTGGGATGGCTACTACGCCCGCAGTGAGCCCACCGTAAATGTCACCTTTCAGGTGGGTGAGATCAAATTTTAACGCCGACTGCATGAACACTTTCCGTTATCTTCAGGCGTACAGAATGATCGAAAAAAAACAACAAAGATATCGACCGGAGCAGTAGTTGACGATAGATTTGATCTATCACTTATTTGGCCCGATTCCCTATGTCGTCACTGCGTCAGTTAGAGTATTTCCTCGAAGTTGCAGAAGCCGGATCGCTTCGTCAGGCGGCTGCACGACTAGGGGTCACCCAACCCACACTCACTGTGCAGTTGCGAACCCTAGAAGAGTCTTTGGGGGTTTTGTTACTCGAGCGCAGTCGTAGTTCCACCATGTTGACCCCTGCAGGGCGGGAGCTTTTGCCAGAGGTCAAAGCGTTAATGGCCCAATGGCACAATATCATCGAGACGGCTCACCTTATTGGGGATCATACCCACTCAACCTACCGACTTGGGGTGCCGCCCACCTTGGGGCCTTATTTGCTACCCACGCTTATTCCCTCTATCCACAAAACGTTTGCTCGCCTGCGCTTGCACGTGCGCGAGGAGGTTCCGGATCAATTGTTGACAGGGCTCGAAGAGGGGCGCTTCGATCTTGTAATAGGTCCTATTACTGAAGCCCGCGAGGGATTGGTGCATGTGCCATTGTTCCGTGAACCGTTAATGCTGGCATTGCCTGCGGAAGTTCAGTTTGAGCACGATGGCGACCTAACCGAGAGTGATCTGAGTGGCATGGAGATACTTGGACTCGATGAGCGTCACGCGCTGCGCCGGGAAGTGGAGCGCATTTGTGAAAGCACGGGTGCTCGACTCAACCGTGACTTTGAGGGAACCAGCCTCGATACCCTGCGACAAATGGTGGTGATGGGTATGGGCCTCGCATTTCTGCCCGCGCTCTATGTCCGTAGCGAGATACACCGACCTGAAGAGCTTCGGGTTGAGCAGCTCAGTGGCGGGCGCCTGTTCCGAGAGCATGCGCTGTTGTATCGACGTAATGCACCATCGCGACATTTTTACCGAGAGCTGACCCAGCACATCCACCGAGTCATCGAAACCGAGCTATCCGACACAGTAGTGCCGGTGGCTTAACCGAAAGACCCAGCAAATCCGGCGCGTGTTGATACGCTACGGCCGCTTCAGCAACTCTTTTTGAACATTGAGTATGTTTTTCCTACATAAAGTTTGCGATGATGCGGTGAGCGTTATTCGCATACTGGTGGCAGTCTCCCTCGGTAAGAGGGAGCGTTTAGGGAGAAACCATGACTCATACAGCTTATATATACGACGCAGTGCGCACCCCGCGCAGTAAGGGTAAGAAGGACGGCAGTTTGCATGAAGTAAAACCGGTCGATTTGGGCGCCGGTTTGTTGCGCGCACTGCAAGCCCGGCACGACCTCGATACCAGCTACGTCGATGACGTGGTCATGGGCTGTGTTACCCCTGTGGGCGACCAAGGTTCTGATATCACCAAGATGATTGTTCAGAACGCCGATTGGGATGAGTCTGTGGCCGGCGTGCAGCTCGATCGTTTCTGTGCTTCCGGTTTAGAGGCCGTTAATATTGCCGCGCAGAAAATCGCTTCGGGTTGGGAAGATTTGGTGGTGGCTGGGGGCATTGAATGCATGTCTCGAGTTCCAATGGGCACCAACGGTGGGCCAATGGGCAACGACCCCGGCTTTGCGATGAAAACCGGCTTTGTACCCCAAGGGGTCGGTGCAGACACCATTGCCACACTCGAGGGCTGGAGCAGAGAGGATGTCGACCGCTACGCAGTGACCTCCCAGCAGCGCGCCGCTCACGCCCGCGACAGCGGCTGGTTCGACAAGTCGGTTATCCCGGTAAAAGATGCCAACGGGGTGACCATTCTCGAGCGGGATGACTTCATTAAGCCCGGTACCACGGTTGAGGGTTTGGCCAAGCTCAAAGCGTCCTTTGAAATGCACGGCAGCATGGGCTTTGATGACATTATTATTGGCAAATACCCCATGATTGATAAGGTCAATCACGTACATACCCCGGGTAACTCATCGGGCATTGTTGATGGCTCCAGTGCGGTGCTCATTGGCAGTGAAAAAGCCGGCAAAGATTTGGGTTTAACCCCCCGTGGCCGAATTGTTGCCACTGCTGTTTTAGCCACTGATCCCATCATTATGCTTACAGGCCCTGGGCCTGCGGCCAAGAAATGCCTGCAAAAGGCCGGCCTGACCGCCGCCGATATCGATTTGTGGGAAATCAACGAAGCCTTCGCCTCGGTGGTGCTGCGCTACATGAAAGACTTAGATCTAAACCTTGAGGTGACCAACGTTAACGGTGGATCGATAGCCATGGGTCACCCACTGGGCGCGACCGGCGGCTGCCTGGTCAGTGTGATGCTCGATGAGTTGGAGCGTCGCGGTGCCAAGCGTGCCATGTTGTCACTGTGTGTGGGTGGCGGCATGGGCATTTCCACCATCATCGAACGCGTCTGATCGGCGGCAACCCAGTAGAGGATAACTAGAGTTATGAGCGGATTTAATTACGAAAAAGACGCCGACGGTATCGTAACGATCACCATGGATATGGCAGGGCCCGTTAACGCAATGGGTGAGCAATTTCTGCCCCTGCTTACTGAAACCATCGACAAGCTAGAGGCCGAGACCGACCTTACCGGTGTAGTGCTCACCTCGGCCAAGAGCACATTTTTCGCCGGTGGCGATTTGAATATGCTGGCTCAGGCAGATCCCGAGCACGCAGACATGTTTTTCAATGGGGTGCAGGCCACGAAAGCCGGGCTGCGCCGCTTGGAAACCTTGCCCGTGCCAGTGGCTGCGGCCATTAATGGTGCGGCGCTTGGAGGCGGTTTGGAGTTGGCATTGTCTTGCCATCATCGGGTGGCTTGGGATGACAAGTCGGTACAGATTGGCTTCCCAGAGGTCACCTTGGGTCTGCTTCCCGGTGGCGGCGGTGTGGTCAAGGGCATATATCTGATGGGCCTA
>CBFHTF010000083.1:0-9835 GCA_965658685.1 Luminiphilus sp. | reverse complement strand
GGAGAGGAGCTGGCTTTCATCATAGGCGATGCGGGTATCCACACGCTCATTGTCGATGCAGAGCTGTTTCCCGTGATTGACAGTGTGAAAGACCGGCTGCCCTGTCATCAGTATTTGACGGTAGGACCGGATGTCAGCGGCGTCGAGGGTCTAGAGCATGCACTGGCCATGGAAGAGCCAATAGACGACGCTGTCGTGGTAGGTGCCCACGATACGCTGTTGATTATGTATACCTCGGGAACCACAGGCTTGCCCAAGGGCGCCATGCTGACCCACGGTAATTTCATGTGGAACAACATCAATGCAATGTATGCCATGGGCGTAACCCGTGATGACGTAACGCTTAGCACGGCGCCACTCTTTCATATTGGTGGCCTAAATACAGGTGTTATTACGTCGCTGCAAATGGGCAACCCGGTTGTGATGGTCCGTAACTTTGACCCAGGTGAGGTCTTGGCGCTGTTGGAAAAGCACGCGGTGACGCACATGTTTGGCGCCCCAGCCATGTTCCTGTTTATGGCTCAGCATCCCGCCTTTGATGCCACTGACCTTAGCGCCATCAAGTTGCTGATTGCCGGTGGAGCGCCCGTTCCGAAGTCGCTGCTTGAGCGTTATGGTGAGCGGGGCGTATGTTTCTCCCAAGGCTACGGTTTGACTGAAACCGCACCTTTTTCGGCATTCCTGAGCCCCGAAAAAGCCCTCGATAAATTGGGCTCTGCCGGCCAGCCTCCGGTCTTGTCGGGCATTCGTATTGTCGATGAACACAATCGACCTGTTGGTCCCAACGAACGCGGGGAAATTTGCCTGTGTGGCCCCAACATTATGAAAGGCTATTGGAATCGACCAGAAGCCACAGCGAAGGCCATCGACAATGAGGGTTGGTTTCACTCGGGCGACGTGGGCTATCTCGATGAGGATGGGTATCTATACATCTGCGATCGCGTCAAAGATATGGTCATTACCGGAGGCGAGAACGTTTATCCGGCAGAGGTGGAAAACGTTTTGTTTGGCCACGAGGCCATCGCCGAGGTTGCCGTTATTGGCTTGGCGGACGACAAGTGGGGCGAAGCGGTGACAGCCATTGTGGCACTCCACCCGGGTCAGGAGCTGTCGTTAGAGGCATTGAGAGACTTTGCCAGTGACAAACTGGCGCGTTACAAGTTACCTCTGCGTTTGCACCTGATTGACGCATTACCGCGTAACCCCGCAGGCAAGGTACTCAAGTTCAAATTGCGCGAGATGTTTTCATCCGATTAACGCCAGAGGCCGCAGCTGCTTTACGGCGTGCACTGAAAGTTACGGTTCCAGCAGACATCTGTCATCCATGACACTGCTTTGATAGCTTTCCGCCAAATCTGACGCCAGCACCAAATCCACTTTATAAGGGAAGTTGCTGTCGATGAGTTGCTCACTAATAGCGCTGATGAGGGCTCGGGGTTTTCCAGGCCCTTCAATCAGTAAGTCGACGTCTGCATAACGTGCGTTGTCGCCTCGTGCCCTCGACCCAAAGCACCATGTACGGTATCCAGCGGCTGAGAGCGGCCTGACAACCACCTGGCGAAGAAACGCCAATTCCTCTTTGGTCAGGTTGATTGTCATCAATTAGTGAGCCAGTTTTTTCATGAGGGACTGCAGTTCGACGAGAAAGTTTTTCGCAAAGCAGAAAACCTCCTGTGCCAGCTGCTCGTTGTAGGTGTGCGAGGATAAGTTACGTTGGTCAATGGCCTGTAACCAGAGCACAACATCGTCAATGAGGCCAGCTTGACCCATCTCGCGAATCACTTGCTTGGGGGCGCTGGTATCGGTGCCAAGGTAGCGTTTGCTAACTTTCCAAGCAAGTTCGATACAGAACTCAAAGCGCTGAATGGATGCATCGCGGGTAATGTCATCCTCCGGTAGCGCCAGGGCACGCGCGAGGGCGGCAACGGCTTTATCGAATTCTGCAATTTGAAGTGTCATGGGAAATCTCTATGTCAGCTTGAGCTTGTAGCCTTCATCGGCGATGAGCATAACTCAAAATGACCGGTAACAAGTGCGTGCCTTGCTTGTCTTGAGGCGCAGATTACCGGTGGGCACGATGACCTACCAACCGAGCCCGTGCACATCAAGCTATAACGATGTGCTTGGCTGAGATGCCGCAGCTGCTTTACGGCGTGCACCCGCCGCTGGGGGTGTAGCTGCACCGCCGGCAAAACATTGGGCTATTTGCATCCACTCATTGGCCACATCGCCTGTAGTTACCAACTGAGTATCGGCCACATTACGAGTTTGCGTCACGACCTGCGCAAAACCCACCGCATCGCCCACAATAGACTCCGGATTACTTTCATCGCCGAACTGCCAGAGCTCACCCGAGGGAGCGGTCAACAGCAATGTCGGCTGAATATCGGGTACCGCTCTTTTGTTCACGCGGAAAGCCCAGGCAAAAGTGTTTACACCCAATATGACAATATTACGAACTCGATCGGTATCGATGCGGTCGCGACCGAGCACATCGTAAATTCCCTGCCCGTGTGACCAGGTTTCCATTTGCCGCGCGGTGATGCATGAGCGCGCGCTCATATCGGGACCGACCCAGGGGCAGCGCTGCGATGGATCAGCGTGTTGGTAGGCCTCAGCTAACCGAAGACTAGTCTCTCGCCATGCAGACACCAGTGCAGTGCCCGAAAGCGGAATAGTGGCGCGTTCGAAGTCGGGTAAGGCTTGGCCACTCCCCAGTGCTTCAATAGCGGGTTTCAGATCGACCTGGAATTGCTCTGGGGTCACGAGGGCATTTAATGCCATACCATCCCAGTAATGGAGGTGACGAATAAGATTCTCAATGGACCATTGCTTGAACCCTGTTTCTGCCAAGAGCTCGTGATCTGATAACGGCGATGTAAGCGCGTACAGATCGTCGATTTCTGCTTGAAAGTCTATTGCTTGCTGCATGTGATGTCTCTCGTTACGGCGCGGAATCGCCATGCGTAAAGTCAGAGATATTTTGCCAACGCGCTTACAACGTGTTTTTGTGAATAGCGCCGCCTTTCATGATCAGGCGAAGATTTTGCTTGGGGTCGGCCAGGACACTGATGTCCTCAAGAGGATTGCCGTCCACCAACAATATATCGGCAAGCGCGCCAGGTTCGATTACACCGAGTGTGCCGTAGGGGTTGCGCCGTCCTGAGAGCGCGCAGAGTTCGGCCGCCTTCGAGGTGGCCTGACGGAGAACTTCTGCGGGGGAAAACCATTGAGTACGACGGACCAATTCCTGATTGATCATGTCGAGGCCCTCCAGTGAGGTCACCATATCTTCGCCAAACACGATGTTGCGATAATTCATGTCGGCGGCCATGGTCATTAGATTATTTAAGCCATCGAGCGCTTGCTGCTGCTTGGCTAGCTGGTCTGCGGTAAAGCCGTTGATTTCCTGTTCGAATATCATCACCTGCGGCGACAGCCAAACATCAAGCTCCTGCATGTATTCGAGTGTTTCGCGATCAATCAAATTGGCGTGCTCGATCGACTTGACCCCAAGATCAATCGCTCGTCGCACACCCTCACTGTTGTAGACGTGTGCTGCGACATAGGTACCCCAGTTATCGGCCGCCTGCACCGCCGCCAGTATTTCTTCCTCAGTATATTGGGTCACATCGAGGGGGTCGGCGTAGGAACTAATGCCTCCGCCAACGGCAATCTTGATTTGGCTGGCGCCACGTCGTAGGTTTTCTCGTGCTGCCATTAACACCTCGGGGCGTCCATCGGCGACCACTGTCATGCCCAGTTCTTCGAAATGGCTGCGGCTGGCGGAGTCGAGCAACCGCGATTGGGCTTGACCGGTGCGATGATCGGAGTGGCCTGAGGTCTGTGAAATCATCGCACCAGAGGGATAAATTCGCGGTCCCGGTAGCTGACCACGGTCGATGGCTTTTTTCAGGGAGAATGAATTACCGCTCATGTCGCGGATGGTTGTGAAGCCATTATCGATGAGGCTTTTTGCGGCCAGCGTCGCCGTGTAGGCGAAGCTGTAGGCGTCGGACATCATCGCCTCAAATACGGGTATTTGCAGCATAATATGCGCATGGGCGTTGATCATGCCGGGCATCAGCGTGCGGCCGCCGGCGTTAATGACTTGCGAGTTGTCTGGGGCGACAAGTGACTTGCCGACTTGCTTGATGATGCCGTCTTCGATTAGCACCATCGACGGCTCGGTTAATTGCTCCGATTTACCGTCAAAGATTCTTGCATTGCTGATGAGAATACTATCGGCGTGAACCTGGCCTGCCAAAATGGCACTGCTAAGAGCCGCGATAAGTGCACCGGTACGAAAAATAAGTGTTTTCATCAAGTTTTCTCCTCGTGGCATCCTAGCATCCATTGTCATGGGGCTGAGGCTGTTTTAGTTGTGCTTATGCTTGCGTCATTATTGAGACCTTCGACTCCCCACTTTCTAAGGCGCGTAGTCAACGGATTACTCTGTGTTATTTGCCTGATCTTGAGGCACTCGTACGGCACGACGAATGACAACCGGTTTACTCAGGATTTGGCCTTTTAAAAACGGAATCTGGGTCGGTCCGTCCAGCGCTTCAAGAGTGACGTCCTCAATCACTTTGAGGCCCGATACCACCCTTCCAACAACAGGAAAACCGCTCGTATCTGGTATGGCTCTTCCGTTGGCATCCATTTCTGGCACGTCTCTTAGGCAGAATACAATCTCGGGAATCACCAGACCCGTTTTGAGTAGATCACGAGCGAAGCTCACCGCGCCTCGACGGTGCTTAAGTCCAGTGCGATCGGTGGACTCGATGGGGCTGTGGAGGTATTCAACATTAAAACTTGCCGGATCAATCTCGCCCTCTGCATTGAGGGCATCGAACATGACACCACCTTGAACGATTTGTGGCCTGCTATCGGTGTCAAAAGATGCTGCCCTATAAATCGTGGCTCCGTCGTACTGACCTTTGTCTACGTATCCCAGGAAATAGCGGGTTGTTGCCGGCGCGAGCTCTTCGTTAAGCGCAATTACGACGTTGCCCAGATCAGTCTCCAACCGGACCAGTGTCTCCGCCTGTCCCCCCGACGTTACCGACGAAAATAGCAGCACTAAGGCTAGAAACGATTTCTTGTGAAAAATGCGCAGCATCTCGTCGTACTCAATTGTAATCCATTGGGATTGGTCTCCGCCGATAATTGCGTTGCGTCACAATGACGTGACGGACGACATTTATCGGGGGAATCGTCTTGAGGCGCCTTTGTAGCCAGACCGTACCCGAAAAAATCGACGCACCAAGCCAGCAAATTATCTATCTGGCCCCCGCAACACTTACCAGTTTACGACGACCTGCATATCATTTACCGTCAGCAAAGGTCCGAATACGCAGGTTTGAAAACACCATGGCAATAAGCTACGACAAAGCCAATCCCCTGATGATGAGCGCCTCTATTTTGCTTGGATTGGAGCAAGCAGCGGTGGAAGTAAGCCTCGACTTGAGCCCCATATTAAATACCGTTGGCGTATCTCACCGGCAGATTTGCTCGGGCGAAGGCACCTTGGCTCTGCACAAAGTGGTCGACGTACTGAACAAAGCTGCCGAGGCGTCGAGTTGTGAATATTTCGGTCTGCTCATCGCCAAGCACCAACCTCCCGCCCGTTTCGCAATGATCGGCCAACTGATTCGCTTTTCGAATAACCTCGGTATGGCGATAAATGATGCCATCCAGTTTTCCCTGCTCAACAGTGAATTCACTCGATGGGAGACACGCGCTGAGCATGACAGCTTCAGCGTAATTCGAAAAACCCGGGCTAATCTGGATGTCCCGATGTTTCAATTGCGGACTTTGGCCATTGCCGTTGTGTATAAAGCCATCAATGCCATTTGTCAGCGTCGGATCAATCTTCGACAGGTCAATTTTTCGGTGGCTTCTCCTGCCCGCCCCGAGCGATTTGAGCAATTTTTTGGCGCGCCGGTGCTCTTTAACCAGATGGAGTCGAGCTTGGTGCTATCTACAACATCGCTGGAAACCCCACTGCCCACAGCCGATCCTCAGGTGCGGGCGTTACTACTGGAACATTTACAGCGAGTGGTGGAAACACAGTCCCCCGCATCAACCCTTGTGGATCGCGTCAGGCTTTATATAGAGCGTACTATTGGCTCGCGGGAGTGCCATCTCGAGGGTCTGTGTGCATCCTGGGGAGTGCATCCCCGATCCCTGCAGCGTTCCCTGCAAGAGCACGGCACGAGCTTCCGCCAATTATTAATAGGCATTCGACACGAATTAGCTGACCAGTATTTAAGGGACACGTCCATCCCTGTATCAGAGCTTTCCGATATTCTGGGTTATGCCAATGCCAGCGCTTTTTCAAGAGCTTTTAAGCAGGTGTCTGGTATGGCGCCAGAGCCGTGGCGGGCGTCACAAAATGATATGCAGAATGTCGTAAAATGATACTTTGAGGTGCTCGCAGCCGGTTAGGGTAGAGATTCATTAAAACGGGTAGACGAGCCTCAGCTTCAGCGCTGCTAATGAAGCCGCTTTTCTGCCGATAACAATCCAACAGGTGCCAGCCCCAACACGAGGTGTTCCTATGAAGCGCTCTGCCTTAGCTCGTTCTCCCCACTCATTACTTGCTCTGGCGGTCGCGTCAGTCGTTTCGTTGCCCGCCTTGCAGGCAAGTGCCCAAGCGTTGGAAGAAGTGGTTGTAACCGCCCAACACCGGGAAGAAAGTTTGCAGGATGTACCCATTGCGATCACCGCGATCGGGTCTGAGGAATTACGCGCTGCCGACATCAGTGATCTTAATGCGATTTCCTTACGCACCCCGGGTTTTAGCATGGGCTCGTTCAATCAGGCTCAGCCCCAATTGTTTATCCGCGGTGTCGGCTCCAACGCTGATGGCGCGTCAGAAGATGCATCGGTTGTGGTGTTCCTCGACGGTGTCTATCTCGGTCGTACTGCTGGACAGGCATTTGATCTTTTTGACCTTGAGCGCATCGAAGTGCTGCGCGGCCCACAGGGGACGCTTTACGGTAAAAATGCAGCCGGTGGTGCGTTAAACATTATTACCAGCAAACCCTCTGAAGAATTTTCCGCAGCGGTAGAGGTGTCTGCCGGCGACTTGGGCTACTTGTCGACTCGAGCGAAGGTGTCCGGCGCTTTGGGCGACAACACCTACGGCAAAGTGTCCTTCAGCTACAAAGAGCGTGACGGCTACGTTGAGAGCATCACGTCTGATCTTGATAATTTCAATGCTTACGACAGCAGCGGTATTCGTGGTCAATTACTGCATGAAGCCGGCAATCTGGAGCTATTGTTAACCGCCGACTACTCGGAGGACGACCGTGTGGGCCCCGGCCGCAACGTGGGTACCCAGTACCTGCAAGCGCAGATCATTGGTGGGCAAGGCTTCACGCCCAACTACTATGAAAACATGCTTTCGGATGTGCCCCATTCTAAAATTGAGACCGGTGGTATCTCCCTGCAGGCCGACTGGGATATGGGCGATACGGTAATCACCTCGATCACTTCGTACCGCGAAACTGATGCTGACGTGCGCGATCTGGCGTTTTCGGTGCAAATTGAATTTCTCGGTCTTGGATCACTGGACAATAACTTTATTGAATCCAGTGAGCAGTTCACGCAGGAATTACGACTATACACCGAGCTCAGCGACCGTCTGAGTCTGCAGGCGGGGGTTTATTACCTGAATGAAAAGACCGATCGTGACGAAAATCTCGATATTGTATGTAACTTGCTGTGTGCCGCGTTAGCCCCCCCAGAGTTCTTGCCGCTGACTCTGGCGTCGGGCGCAGATCAGACCAACGAAACCAAGAGCTACGGCGCCTTCGCCCAGTCAGATTGGGACATTACCTCTCGCCTTACGTTAACCATAGGCGCGAGGTACACCTACGAAGAGAAAGACGCCGCTAACGTAGGTATCCCCGATGGTGCCTTCGCCATTCTCGAGCCCTACGACGTAACAATGAGCGACAGCTGGAACGCATTTACGCCGAAAGCCGCCATTAACTACGCCATCAGCGATGCTCTGAGTGCCTACGCTACCGTATCTACCGGCTTTAAGTCTGGCGGCTACCAGGGCCTAGCACCGACTGGCGTCGCTGCTTCTACACCTTTTGACGAGGAAACCGTCACCAACTACGAAGTAGGTCTGAAGGGCACGGTATTGGATGACACCTTGCGCTTTAGTATGGCGGCCTTCCAGATGGACTACGAAGATCTGCAGGTGCTAGTCCTCACGGTTCAAGAAAACGGATTGCCCGGACCCCAGCTTACCGCCAACGCCGGTGAAGCCGAGATCCGCGGTGTAGAACTTGAGGGCCAATGGGCACTCGGCGAGTACTGGCAGATTCTCGGTACCTATGCGTACCTAGATACCGAGTACACCTCGCTCGATAACAACCTTTCAGTTGATGAAGGTAACGCACTGCGCAACGCCCCTGAAAACGCATATTCACTGAGTGTCATTGGCGACTTCCCTCTTGCCGGTGGCTACCTGAACGCCCGCGCAGACTGGACTCACAAAGATGTGGCCTACCAGGACATCGCCAATCTGGAAGCGGCACAGATGCCCGAATATGACGTGCTGAATTTGCGTTTGGCTTATGCCAACTCTGATCGCAGCTGGGAGGTGGCCGCCTGGGTCAAGAACGCCACAGACGAAGAATACCTGCTGCACAATTCGGTACTGAATCCAGGTCTGGCGCAGCTGCAATTACCTGCGCCGCCTATGACCTTTGGTGTGACCGCAACGATGAATTTTGGTGATTGAACGTCGCTATTACCTCGTTGCGTACAGCCATCGATGCTAGCGCACTGGTGGCTTTTTTATTTAAAGGTATTTCCAAGATGCTCATCGCACGCTCTTCCAACCGCATAATGTCGTTTAGCGTAGTTACGCTGCGATGTCAGCCGATGCTGTTCAACGCTTCCGGCCAGCGAGTCGGGCGGTTTTGGCCTGCCGTCACAGGTTTTTTAATGTGGATTGCGTTGCTCATCAACCCAATTACAGGGGCTTCCACAAACCAAATACAAGCAGATTCTCTCGAGCGAATCGTCCGTGACTTCGTGGTCACTGGCTTGGTCCACTTTCACCATGATCAATCTGTGCACATCTATCTTGGCTCACCGGAACTGAAGGCAGAGGCCGATGAACGTGAAGATGATCTCGCCAGCGTGATCCAGCAAATGACTGAGCTCCGGCAGCGTCTCGAGGGTCTACCCGTAGCTGAGACACCGCTGGAGCAACAGCGTCGTAGAGATCTGTACGATCGTATGGTGGCCTTTGAAACCCGCGGACAGATTCTGCTAGGCGATCCACCGTCCAGCTTTGATGAGGAAACTCGTCTTCTATTTGGCGTCGTTGCGCCACATTACGATGAAGCTCATTTTCGCGCGTTGGCACAGCAAGTGGCGACCTTGGTGCCTGGGGACGAGCCGCTAGAGCTGCGACTGGAAGCCTTCAGAGAGCAATTTGTTATTCCACCAGAGCGCCTTGAGGCCGTGATTAGCGCTGCCATGGATGAATGCCAGCGGCGCACCAAATCGCACTTTGACCTACCCGATAATGAGTACGTCTCGCTGCACATTGCCCGCAATAAGCCCTGGGTTGGATTCACGTTTTATAAGGGCGACGGCCATAGCCAGATTCATCTCAACGCCGATGTGCCGGTGCATATAGAGCGTGCAATTGAATTGGGTTGCCACGAGGGATACCCAGGACACCACGTGCATGCATCGCTGTTGGAACAGGAATTGGTTAAAGGCAGAGGCTGGATTGAATATAGTTTGATTGGCTTGTTTGGACCCATGGCGGTCATCGCCGAGGGGACGGCAAGCCATG
>CBFHTF010000082.1:0-10053 GCA_965658685.1 Luminiphilus sp. | reverse complement strand
ATGTGCGGGCACTACCGGATTGATTTGTGAATTGAACGTTCAGGCGGGCACCACCGGCTCGGTGACCGCCACGTTCAACGCTATTTCAACGGTGCAAGACGCCGATTTTGATGGTGTGCCCGATGCACAGGATGAGTGCCCCGCGACGCCAAGTACGGACACTGCCGATGAATTTGGTTGCGGTGACTCGCAAGTGTTTGTGTTGACCGGTGAGTTTTCGGGTGATGGCGCGGGTCGTATTCAAGACGCCAATGACACCGCCGACTTCTGTGACAGTACCGATGCCGACTGCATACGCCGTGTTACAGACCCCAACAATGCCGTTGTTGTAGAGGCACTGCCCGCCGAAGGCTCTGAGTTTGCGGGATGGGGTGGGCTTTGTGCTGGCACCACGGGAACGCAATGCGAGTTAAGTGTGCCGCCAGGTCAAAGCGGTACAGTCACAGCCACCTTTAACCTGTTGCCACCACCTGAGCCCGATTTGGGCACGGTCACGGTGGCGCTGTCGGGTCAAGGACAGGGATCGGTGACCGGTTCTGAGTTGGGTATCAGCTGCCCCGATACTTGTACCGCGCAGTTTGCCACCGGTATCGATCAGGTGACGCTAGTCGCACAGCCTACAACTGGTTCGGTATTCGCCGGTTGGGGTGGCGATGGCTGCGATAGTATTGATGGACTGCAATGTATTATTTCTGCGAGCGCGACTAATAGGTCGGTTGTTGCTGTCTTTGAACCAGAATCAGCAGACACGCTTACCATAGCGGTAGACGGTAGCGGATCGGTAACCGACGAATTATTGGGTATCGACTGCCCTGCTCAGCGTTGCTCCGCTGCGTGGCCGGCCAGTGCCGTTAGTACGGTACTAACGGCTACCCCTGTCAGTGGCTTTGCATTTGCCGGCTGGACCGGCGGTGATTGTCCAGAGACGGGTAATACCTGCACAGTAGTCAAGGCTACGTTGACGGTATCGGCTACTTTTGTTGCCGACGCTGACAACGACGGTGTTCCCGATGCCCAAGATCTGTGCAGCAACACCCTGGAAGGTGATGCGGTTGATGTTGATGGCTGTGCCCTCTCTCAGAAGGACGGCGACGAAGACGGTGTGACCGATGACATCGACGAGTGTCCACAAACCGTTGCCGGTGCTGAGGTCGATTCAGTGGGCTGTAGTGTGGCTGACGAGGAGATTAAAGATTTTGGTGAAGACCTTGGTACGCTAGAGGGCTTGACTGAAAGTGAGCAGGAAGTGGCTGTCGAGGTGGACAATACCTGTGCGGCACTGGTTCAAGCCGATGCGTCTGAGGAGGTTGATTTAGCCGCCGATCAGCAAGATCTACGTAACGCCTGTAGCAACCTTAAAAACAACAATTCAACCCCCGAGCAGCAAGCAGAAGCATTAAGGGTCATTACCCCCGAAGAAGAGATCGGGGCGCAGGTAGATTACATTGTGAATCTCGCTAATGCCCAAAATCAGCACGTCACCAACCGACTCAATGTTGTCAGCGCGGGTGGTGGTCGAGGCGTCTCGATTGCTGGGCTGAATGTCAATGTCGCGGGCCAAGTTGTACCCGGGCACGTTATTGAGAATACGCTGAAAGAGATGCTTGCTGGAAGCGGTGACAGTTTTGCTGATTTTGGCAAGCTAGGTGTATTTTTACAGGGGGATTTGGATTTCGGTGAGCGTGACGAAGATGCTAATAACGACGGTTATGAGTTCGATTCTTGGTCTTTGACGGCTGGCGCTGATTACCGATTCACCGATACCTTCTTCGCTGGTGCCTCAGTGTCAATGGGGGCCGTGGAGGTAACTACCCGAGATCGTCTGGGCACTACCGATGTCGATAATATGCGCCTGACCACCTACGCGGGCTGGCAAATTACCGACAATTTGTTCATTGATGGTCAGCTGGCCTACACCAAAGCAGATTACCAGCTTGCGCGTACTGTGGCGTACACCGATGCGGGCGGTGACTTCCGATCGGTATACCTTGGAGATACCGATGGCGATCAATTGAGTGCGGGGCTGAACATTGGCTATATGCTGAATAAGGGCGGGTGGCGCTTTGGGCCCACAGCTACGGTGAGCTACATCGATGGCACGGTGAATGGTTATCAAGAGCGAGCTCAGGAAGGTGACTCAGCGGCCTGGGCGTTCGCCATTAACGACCAGAACTACAGCCTTCTGCGAACGACTCTGGGCATACAAGTTGACTATGCCATTGCCACTGACTTTGGTGTGTTGTTGCCCGGCTTCCGCGCTTCTTATGTCAATGAGGACGAAGACGCCAATGAGTTCGTGCCCCTAACCTTTGTTAACAATCCCTTTGGTGGCAGTGATGGCAACACCATTACGGTGACAAAGCCGACGCGCGACAGCCAATATTTTGACTCGGCCTTCAATTTGTCGGGCCAATTTCCCTATGGTATCTCGGCTTACGCAAGCTACCGTTTCTACAGTGCCTTCGATGGCTACGAGCAAACGGGTTATACCCTGGGTATTCGATGGGATAAGGCGTTCTAGGGATGTACGACATTGTCATTATCGGCGCGGGACCAGCGGGTCTCAGCGCCGCCGCAAGGGCCGCGTATTGGGATAAACAGCGCGGTCTTAGCTCGCCAAGCTACCTGCTGCTTGAAGGTTTTAATCACTCTGCCAAGACGATTTACCGATATCAAAAAGGTAAGCATGTCATGGATGAGCCAGGCTTTTTGGCCCTGCGCTCTGACATGCCATTCACCTCTAGCACCCGAGAGGCCATATTGGGTGCCTGGGATGCCCGCACTGATGATTTGAAGATCAATTTGCACCGCCAAGTTGAGGTTACAGAAATCAGTGGCAGTAAAGGGGCATTTACGCTGCGCACCAGCACCGGTGAGCAGATAGCGGCCGCACATGTGGTCTTGGCCATTGGTACTCAGGGGAATCCCAGAACCCTGGGTTGTGCCGGCGATGAAGAGTCAGACTTCGTCCGTTATACCCTCGATGACCCCGCAGAATTTCAAGGTGAAACGATTGTTGTGGTTGGGGCGGGTGATGCGGCCATTGAAAACGCCATTGCGCTTGCCGCCTACAACAAAGTCATTATTGTTAACCGACGCTCAGAATTCAGTCGGGCAAAAGACGGCAACTTGAATGCCATTTTGAAAGCTATTCATGATGCGGGTACAGATCTTGAGTGTCGTTATGACACTAGTGTTGCGAGACTTGAGTTACCCGAGCAGCCGGATCAGACGGGCGCAATTATCTTACGTCGTCCAAGTGGCGAAGAGCGCATTACGTGTCATCGCATTATTGCGCGATTGGGTACGATACCGCCCCGCGCTTTTCTGGAGGCTGCTGGTATTGAGCTGGGTGGCGAATCCATAGACGCCATTCCCACTATCGATCGACAACTTCAAAGTAGTGTTCCGGGCTTATACATTGTGGGTGCCCTCGCGGGCTATCCATTAATCAAACAGGCCATGAATCAGGGGCAAGATGCCGTTGATTTTATCTTGGGGCACCCGGTGCAGCCCGCCGACTACCCGTTACTCCAATCTCAATTCAGAGGTTTGCCCTACGTACTCGATGCGGAGGATGTACTCGATCTTTATCAGCAACGAGTGCCCATGTTCCGGCGTATGAACGGCTTGGCATTTCGTGAGCTGATGATTGAAAGTCGGGTCATTGTTAGTCGTCCAGCAAATGCCTGTCCGGCACAGCCCGCCGGGGAGCGAGAGACCCATATTGTTCCCGAAGGATCCGTACTGTTTCGACCGGGTGAGTTTGGCACTACCTTTTTCACCATTGTCGAGGGCGCCGTTGAGCTAAAGCGAGGGGATCAGATTGAACGACTGGTAGCTGGGCAGTTCTTCGGCGAGCTGAGCTTGTTGTCTGGGCGCCCCAGAGAAGCAGAAGTCACTATCGAACCTGAAACCATCCTCATTGAGACGCCGCGTCGAATTCTATTGAAGTTGATGAATTCGAATCCTGATGTTCGTGAGGGTATTGACCGGGTATTCAAAGTTCGCGAGCTAAAGCTGGCCTTTGACCCCATCCTGACGCCAGAGCAACTGGGTGAGATGGCTGATCGTCTGCAAGTGCTCGAACTTGAGGCGGGGGCTGAGCTGTTTCATGAAGGGGATGAGGGTCAACACGCCTACTTGGTGAGATCGGGCACGATCGCATTTTACTTATCGTCCCATGAAGGTGTAGTTGCCCAATATCACTCGGGAAATTTACTCGGTCAGTTAGCTCTTATGGGCGCACCCTTGCGTCGTGCCACCGCTGTAGCCGCAGTGCGTAGCCAGGTAATGGCGCTGGATCGTGAGAGTTTCCTGGCGCTCGTTGGAGGGCGCTCCGAGAAAATTGAAGCCCTACAGCGGGCAGCTAGTGAGCAATTATTAGCCACCAGTGACCTTGTGTCGATGGACTCCGGCGCAAAAGCCATTGGCTTTTTTATGCAGCAAGGTCTGGGTGAGGCTACCGACGCGCTGATTATCAATGAGCACTTATGCGTGGGTTGTGACAATTGTGAGCGTGCCTGTGCTGAAACCCACGGTGGTATTTCGCGATTGGAACGAAAAGTTGGGCCGTCGTTTAATGGTTTACATGTGCCCCAGGCCTGCCGTCACTGCGAAGTCCCCCATTGCATGAAAGATTGCCCGCCCGATGCCATTCGGCGCGACCCCGGTGGTCAGGTCTACATAACTGATGCCTGTATTGGGTGTGGTAATTGCGAGACCAATTGTCCCTATGACGCGATCAAACTCAGTTATCCGGCCCCCAAAAAACCGGGATTGTTGAGTTGGTTGCTACTGGGGCGTGGTAGCGGCCCCGGTGAATCCTCTGCCAAGGGTAAGCCCAGCGAAAGTAGCATCAAGAAGGCGGTCAAGTGCGATGCCTGCCGCGCCCTACCCGGTGGTCCGGCTTGCGTCAGAGCTTGCCCAACTGGCGCCGCACAGCGAGTATCGCCGCAAAATTTCATTGAACTTGTGGAGGTGCGCTAGGTGTATTCAGACCTCCTCACCTGGCGTCGGTATCGCTACTTGAAGGTGGGTGCGGCACTACTGTCAATGTCGGTGCTGATATTTAGTTTTCAAGGCGTGGAATATGGGCAACCTGCTAATGGCGGTACTTGGCCCGGTTATATTTTGGGTACCTTGGGCGCGGTGATGATTGTCTGGCTAAGTATGCTGGGCATACGTAAGCGCAGTTATCGTTCCCAAACCGGCACTGTTCAGGGCTGGACATCTGCCCATATTTACTTGGGTACGTCGTTATTGGTGATTGGTACTCTCCACAGTGCGGCGCAGATGGGTTGGAATATCCATACCCTCGCTTGGGTGCTCATGGTCATTGTGATTGTGTCCGGTTTTGTCGGCACCTACGCCTATCTACATTTGCCCCAGCGCATGATTAACAATCGGGAAAATCGCAGTCGTGACAGCTGGCTGAAAGAGCTTTCAGACATTGATGACACTATTCGGAGTAACAGCCAGCGCTGTGACGCCGACTTGCAGGCACAGCTCATCAGCGCCCTCGATGCTACTCGATTGGGAGGCAGCTTTTGGCGTCATCTCCGCGGCACTGATAGCAGCGTGCTGCAGCCTGAGGTGGGCAAGGTTGCCGACAATCGAGATCAAGGCTATCTACTAGCGCTGCTTAGTCAACGCGCACCGAATGCCCGAGAGCGACGTGAAGCGGAATTGATAAACGATCTGCTGGGTTTAGTGGCTCGCCGGCGTGTGATTTTGGCCGTATTGCGCCGTGATGCGCGCAGCGACTTATGGTTAAAGCTTTGGTTGATTGTGCATGTGCCGACAACAATCGCACTTTTGCTGGCACTGACGCTGCACGTAGTCAGCGTATTCCTGTATTGGTGATGTTGTGAAGATACTTCTTAGACGCCAGCTGCACACCTCCCAAGCCACGTTTGCAGAACACGCTTACGAAGGTCCATCGCTGACGCTGGGTGAAAGTGCTGACGCCAAAGTGGTGCTGCCCGGTCTGCCCTGCACCATCGCTGTCAGTGTGAAAGGCGGTGCGGTCACATTAGCGGCCCGCGGCGACGGTCGAATAACCGACAAGACGGGTAAGCGGTATAAACGATTAACGCTAGCCGTTGGCGACCAGGCAGACTGCGGTGGTTACCAGCTATCCAGTGTTGACGTGCCCGCAGGCTTTGACGCCGGGCTGGCGATTAGTGGTGGCCCAGATGCTAAAGCGCGCTGGCAGCAGCAGCTTGATGTCGAGCAACACTTGCCAAACTTGCGCAAGCTTAGTTACGCCTTGCTGTGCCTCGTGCTTCTGGTTGCAGCGATAGTGCCGGGTCTAAGCTTGTTTGAAGGTACACGCGATGTTGCGCGCCAACATGCCCCTATTACCGATGCCGTCTGGAGCAGCGGCCCTATTTCATCGGCCCACAGCACGGCTGGTATTGCCGCTCAATGCGATACCTGCCATCAAACACCTTTCGTCTCGGTCACTGACGATAGCTGTCTCAGTTGCCACAGTGATACCCATGAGCATGTCAATTTAGCGCACCAATCTGCGCAGGCGGCTGCCGCATTTTCCGAGGTAGAGTGCGCCGGCTGTCATCGGGAGCATAATGAGCCCGCCTATCTGTCGCGTCGAGACAATGGTTTGTGCACCCACTGCCATGCTTCGCCCGACGATTGGAGCTACTCATCGTCTGGCAATATGGCGGCGGTGCACGCGTTTACTGAAGCTGCCCACCCTACCTTTAAATATGCCTATTGGCGGCCTCAAGGTCCCATGGCTGTTGGTGGTTGGGAGCGCGAGCGGGTGCGGGTGGCTCTGGGGATGGATCCGCCGGCTAGTAGTTCCATGCTCAAGAACAACCACAAAGTGCATATGAATCCAGAGAAGGTCACCCTTGAGGATTCCGGACGCGCGATGGTGTGTGCCGACTGTCACGAGACCACCGCCGATGGGCGCGACTTCAAACCAATTAGCATGGATGCCCATTGTCGCAGCTGTCACGAGTTGAGTTTCGACGTGTTTAATCCCGATATTGAACTTCCCCACGGCAATCTTCGTGCTGCGCTGGTTGCCATGGAAGCGCACTTTATCCGTGAATTTACCGATCCTGTGTTGCGCAAAGAGCGTGCTTTGGAGAAACCCCGACGAGTACCTGGACGCCGTGAGGCGGCTGCTACCTGCGTCGGCTCGGGGCTCGACTGTGGTCTTGCAGAGGCAGCGAAAGAAGCTACCTATCAGATGACGAAGACGGGTTGTATCACCTGTCATGAAGTGACCGATACCGATGCCTCCGAGTTAATGGATCGTTGGCAGTTACATCCGGTGCGATTGGTCAGCACATGGTTTCCCGAAGCCCGTTTCAACCACGCCAGTCATCGCAATTTACAGGGTGATCCAGAAGAAAATTGTTTGGGCTGTCACAGCGCTAAATCATCTGAAGTGGCCACCGACGTACTCATACCCAATGAAGACAATTGTCTTGGGTGCCACGACCAACAAACGGCTAATGCGGCTATCGACTGCGTTAGTTGCCACGGGTTCCACCGAGAGGCCGGCGATAGGTCGGTACTGGTGCGGGATGTGACCCATGCCCTGCACACTGACCGCGAGTAATCTTCTACCTATGCCGGGAAGGACTGACATGATGCACCTAGGTTTTATTGTCACACTCATGCTGCTATTACTGGGTTGCGGCGGCGGTGGCGGCAGTGATAATCCTGCTAATTTGCCGGCCACCAGTGGCAGTGCGAGTGGTCAGACTGAGTGTGACGGCGAGTGCGCTGATGCGGTTGTGCGCTTAACCGAACAAGATGTTCGGCAGGTACTTGCCCAGGGTATTGCAGAAGCGTCAGCGCGTGGTGAGTTGGCAACCCTAGCGGTGGTTGATCGTGTCGGTAATGTGCTGGCAGTACACCGCATGAATGCTGATGGTCAGTCGGTGGAAATTGCTAGTGAGTTTCCGACACCGATTACCACCGGTTTGGAAGGCTTGATATTACCTGCTGCGGTTCCTGGCGATGGTATTGCAGCCATTAGCAAAGCCCTCACAGGTGCCTACCTCTCCAGTGAGGGCAATGCATTTTCCACGCGCACGGCGAGCCAAATTGTCCAAGAGCATTTCAATCCGGGTGAACGCAATCAGCCCGCAGGTCCACTGTTTGGTGTCCAATTTAGTCAGCTCTCTTGCTCTGACTTTACTGTGGAATCTACCGGTGCCGCAGTCACCGTTGGGCCTCAGCGCAGTCCCCTTGGTTTATCGGCCGACCCAGGTGGGTTCCCTCTCTATAAGCAAGGTACGCCGGTTGGTGGCGTGGGCGTCATTGCCGATGGCCGCTACAGCCTTGATAAAAATATTCTCGATACCGATGAGGATGTGGACGAAGCCATTGCGTTGGCAGCCACTTTTGGATTTGCCGCCCCAGACGATCGACGTGGTGATCGATTGACCATTGATGGCAAAACTTTTCGGTTCAGCGATGTGACCTACGATGCATTACGGGTTAGCCCGGAGCAAGCGGGCCCTTACGCCGAACAGCCCGGAGAATTACTTGCAGTCATCGGCTACACCGATGGCAACATTCGCTCAGGTACGGCGTTCGGTCAGGCCGAGTCCGGCATCCGCGCCGCCGACAATTTTCCCGATAGGGACGCGTTTGTCTTTGTTGATGCCGACGGTGACGCGCGTTTTCCAGCCATCGACGGCGCTGCTATTGCTGATGGCACAGCACCCTTGTCGGCAACTGAGGTAAGTACGCTGCTCGACTCGGCATTGGCGGTGGCAAATCGTGCAAGAGCGCAAATACGTCGACCAAGGGGTACCCATGCGAGGGTGACTGTCAGCGTGGTCGATACTGAAGGACGTATTCTGGGGATGGCGCGCTCAAGAGATGCGCCAATATTTGGCGCCGATGTATCGCTGCAAAAGGCTAGAACAGCCACGCTTTTTTCATCGACCGATGCGGCCGACTTTTTGCGCGGTATCGAGGAGGAGGTGGTCTACCTCGCTCCCGACTTGAGTGAAAAGAGCCGAGTTAGTATTCCCAGCTACGTCGATGCGGTTCAGGGCTTCGTCGGTGCCCAAGCACTCACTGACGGCACTGCTTTCTCGGATCGTGCAGGTGGTAATTTGTCGCGCCCCTTCTTCCCCGACGGCATTGAAGCTAACACTCACGGCCCCTTGAGTAAGAGTTTTGTCGATAACGAGTGGAGCGTGTTTTCTACGGGTCTTCAGTTGGATCTCTCGTTTAATAACATCATCACCCACGTCACTTTCGCACTGGGTGTGCAACCCAACGATGTCACAGCAAATTGTGTGGCGGCGGCTCCTCGCATTGCTAATGGCACGCAAATATTTCCAGGCTCAGTACCTATTTACCGGGGTGATCGTTTGATTGGTGGCATTGGGGTCTCCGGCGATGGGGTCGATCAGGATGACATGATTGCGTTTTTGGGTGTACACGAGGCTGGATTGGCACTTAACGGTGCTTTGGGTAACGCGCCGGCTTCAATGCGTGCAGACCAGCTGAGTCCCGGTGGTAACCAGTTACGCTACGTACAATGCCCCCAGGCACCATTTATCAATTCAGATGAAGAGCGGGTTTGTGATGGTAAATAGGCTCGCATGCACGCACGCCACTACTCAGGCATTTGTCTCCAACACATTGCGCTTTTTTGCAGCTTCACTGCTGGTTGTGTATGGGCTTTCATCGATTGAGCCCGTCTTCGCACAAAATGACCTTCGTCTCGATGGTGACGATTGTCAGTATGAGCGCGACCGATCTCGGAGCACACGACGACGTGCCGGTGGCGCTAATCGCGAATGTCTGTTTGTTGACGCTCAGGAAAAGGCCACAGTTGAAGAAGCAAGTGGCGCGGACGTTGATGCCATTGAAAGTCGCGTTGTGTTGCGCAATCGACCCATAGCGCCCCGCAAGGTATCCCCGATTCCCAAGCCCCGCCCGCAAGACTACGACGACCCACTATTGGTGCCCGATCGCTGGCGTATTGTCGATACATTAGGTTATGACGATCGTTGGTGGGATCCCTACAACCAGAACACGATTAAGGCC
>CBFHTF010000081.1:0-10061 GCA_965658685.1 Luminiphilus sp. | reverse complement strand
TGATCACCCCTGGTGAGCGCGTCTTTATAAGATCGGGCTAGCGCTGCCAGATCCCACTCGCCTACGCATTCGGCACTGCCAATAAGCTTGTGACAGGCTGCGGCGATGTCTGCAGTGCGCTGATGATGATCATGGACTAGAAGTTGCTCTCGCACATCGGTTGCGGTGGCCCGAAAGCCCTCTAGCACCTGTCGTTTGTCGTCCTCTAACAGCAAATGGAGATAATCTTTGGATCCAGTGAACTCGGCTTCAGCTGCACCGTAGCGTGTTTTACCAAGGGTTTGGTGTAGCTCTTTTTCGGTCACCGGTTTACTGAGCACCTGTTCATAACCTGTCCTTAAGGCCTCCTGCCTCACGGCATACTGGGCATCGGCGGTGAGCATAATGAAACGGGGCGGTCGGTGTGTGTTCTGAGTCAATAATGCCTCACTGGCAAACAGCGCTTTCATTGACGACAGCGCTATCAAGCCATCCCCATCGGGGAGTTGGCGGTCTATTAAGGCCACGTCAAAGGCCTCCCTCTGAAGGTGCCTATAAGCATCTGCCAAACAGGATGCAGGGGTTACCGTGTGGCCCATCGACTCCAACAACGTGCTAAGCACTAGCCGATTCTCGGGTAAATCCTCAACCAGCAGTAGGCGAAGTGACAGTAACGACCCAGCGGACCATGTCTCGTTTGTGTTTTGGTCGGTCACACCAAACACAGGGGTAATGACGCTAACAGCAGTGCCCTCTCCCGGTGTGCTTTGAATATCCCATCGACCACCCAAAGCGTTCACCAGATCGCGCACTACCGTGAACCCATAACCCGCACTTTCGCCAAGTTGCAATGCACGCAAAGCGTCAGCGTCTAAACCTTGCCCCGTGTCAGATACAACCAACTTCAATGCTACGCCTTTCTCCACATCGATTGCGCCAATCTGTAGTGTTACCCGACCACCCTCGGTGCAAGCGTCTAGGGCATTGGCCGTCAGGTTTACGAGAATGCGTGCAATGTAGCGCCGATCGGTCACCAGAGTCGTGGTGGGTGTGTCGATGTTTAGCGCCAGAGTCACCCCGCGACCATCTGCTTTCGGCCCCAGAAGACTCACCACGTCATCTCCGAGCTGTTGTAATTCCACTTGTTGTCGCTGCGGCGTGACGCGCGCCGTTTGCAGTCGCTCGAATAACGTTAAGTCGTCCAGCACATCTAGCATGTAGTTGCTGGCCTGTTTAAGAAGCTTAGACTGCTGCGCCGGCTCCAGCTTTGGATCGGCCGCACCCTCTAACTCGGCAACACCGACAATGGTCGTCAAAGGTGACCGTAGATCATGGGCAATGGCGGTTACGAAACGGTCTTTTATACGCGCCAAATCCTCGGCAATCTGTCGAGATTTCTCGGCTTCAAGGGTTCTTCGTGACACCTCGCTCTCAAGTTTCTTCCGATAGTCACGCTCGCCGCGCTGTTGTGCCTGACGCAAACTCTCGCGCTCGTCGGCATCGCGCTTAAGGGCCCAAATTAATATTGCAATGCCCGCCGCAAGCAGTAGTACAGGCATCAGCAAGCGCCCAACGGTTATCCACATTGAAGATAGTAAGGGCTGCGTAAAAGGGATCCATGTAAGTGTGATGGCCAGCACCATTAAACCAAGGCTAAGCAAGCCCAGGCTAGACCATAGCGTCTGCCATAATGAACCCATTGCAATTATGACAATGAGCAGGCCGAATCCGATCACTAATAGATTCGTGAGCTGCAGCAGGTAAGTACCACCAAGAAAAAACCCGCCCCCCCAAAGGAAGGCCAGCGCAAGTTGCAAAGGCTTCAGGCAACCGATGAACTTACGCTGATCGCCGAGTAGTGAAAGAATCCAGCGTAACGTTCCCAAGCCGCCAACGATAGCCGGCAAAATATATAACGGGTTGAGTAACGCCATATTGCCTTGTACTTGAGCCAATACAGCATTGGGTAAGACGCCGGCATCCATGGCCAAATAGCAGCCCAAGCCCGACGCCATTAAAATATAACTGCGTTGCTGCCATAACTCTTCGCGATAAACGTCTTCCGCCCAGACGGTCACGACTGATGGCATTGATGTTGCCGAGGTCATAGTGATGTAAACGGTGACATCGGCGTCTTTAGGTAAAATAAAGCTGTGGGGCGTGAAAAAACCGGGAACCGCAAGAACCTCCAGCGGCCTCAGCGTGCCCCCGTCTTTGGCTAAAACCCAGGCGTTTATCCGATCAACCCACCAAGGGCCCGCCACCAATATGCTTGATGTGTCTGGGTTAGGTAACAGATCGTCCAGACGCAACCACACAGTGTCATGACCATATCCGCCAAACCCACTGTCTTCGATAAAGGTTTCTCGGGAGGGCGGAACGACCACGGTGGCCGGAAGACTTGATGAGACATAAGCCACCGCCGCAAGTTCAAGACGCTGCAACTCTGCGGCCCCACTTGTCATGCTAGCCGCAACCAATAACAGTAGAGCCAGCGAGCGAATCACGCGCCTGCTGTGTGATCTAGGGCATAGCCAAAGCCGTGCACGGGTCTAATCTCGAGCCCCTTGAACCCCTCGGTATCCCTGAACTTTCGCCGCAGGCGGGAAATAAGCACCGCCACGGATCGATGGTTGCCCACCCCAGCACTGATGGCATCCGTAAGCATATCGGTAGATACAGCGCTGCCTTGGGTGAGTAACACGTCGAGAAGGCCAAACTCCCCTTCCGTTAAACGCAGCTTTTCACCGGTAGGCGCCCACAATTCGCGACGTTGCTCCTCAAGTCGATAGCCCTGCCAGACAGTGTCCACATTCGACTTAGCACCGGCCCCCATGGTCTCGAGAACCCGACGAATTCGCCACAGCAACTCATCGGGATGAAAGGGCTTAACAAGGTAATCCAGAGCACCCATGCGCAGCGCCTCGGCTCGCTGTTCAGGGCCATCGCGCACAGTCATCACAATCACCGCTGTGCCTTCGGGGACGCTATCTAACAAACTCAAGCCATTGCCATCGGGCAGGCCCACATCGAGAAGCACAACGCTGTAGTCGCTGTTGGAGAGATGCTGCTTCACTTGTAAGCAGCTCCAAACATTCGCGACGGCGTAACCGGCGTTCGTCAAAATCGACTGACACAGGGCTCGGTTAGCAGCGTCGTCCTCAGCGACTAAAATTGGAGCCGTTTGATACAACGCTAGATTCTCCTATCACGGCACATCTGCCTCTCTGTTAGTGCAGTCAGAATACGCCAAACCCGCCCATGACATGTTAACGAGTTGTTAACGGCAGCAGGTGCACCGTGCTATGACGAACAAATGACCCTATCCACAGACGGCGAGGGAGACCGTTCACAAACCCCGCTGCCGTGCACTGTCGCCGCACCAGTAACACATGTTGCTAGCGAGTGATACATTGCGCGGGACGATGGCACCCGACGAGCAACACAAAAAATTCATCAATGGGACACTGGGCAACAGCAGATAAGCAACGGTGTCCGCAATGGAGGCCCGATGATGACAATGACCCATTCAAACGCTGTTAAAACCCTATCGCCGCATCACGGCGAGATAGTCCGTAACGTTTTTAGCGAAGACATGCTTAAGCAACTCGCAGTGGCATTAAGGGCGATGCCCAACGGGGAAACGTGGTACGCCGATATCTACAATAAAGCCATCTACGGCCCCATGCTATTTCGCGATAAGTCCTTGGGTATTGCCAGCATTATCGAGAAGTTGCTGCCCGGCTACCGCATACTGGCAGACCTCTATCTAGAAAAAACACCCGATGACCGCGGCTTTCCCTTCCACACCGACTTTGACTCTATTGGCTTCATGGAGCACCCAGAGGACATGCTTACAGTCTGGATTCCCCTCACGCCCGTGAATGATGTGGGCACGGGGCAGCTGTCTATCGTGACCGATGAAGCCTCGGTTCGACTCTCAATGATTCGTGAGGCAGTGCAAATACACAGCCTGTTGAGAGTGGCCGATCCATCAATTGCAGAGCACCCGCCGTTTCAAATGACAATGCAGGAACATGACTATATGGAGCGCAACAAATTTACCCCTTCCCTTAATGCGGGCGATGCGCTCATGTTCTGCAATGCGTTTTTTCACAAGTCGGAGGACGTCTATAAAGGTAAACGAGCCGCCTACATCATGCGGTTGGTCCCCTTAGACGCCAAATTCAACCGCGCGCGTCTCCTAGGACTTAAAAAGCTAGGACAAAACTTGGCGGTGGTTAACGAGCTGTTAGAGCAGCACTTTCCCCTGAGCGTCAAAAAGCGTGAGGATGCCCCATGAGGTGATGCGCAAAAAGTAAAAAATATTATACATTCTGCGCACCATCGATTACATTAGTGTCGTGTAAAAAATAATTGACATTAAGTCAAAAGGAAACGACATGAGCTTCAAGGAAAAAAGCACCGTCCTCATGCTGCTGATTTACGCTGCTGTCTATGGCAACTACGCCCTTAACACGTGGGCGGCTCTGGACGCGACGCCAGCCACGGATATTGACTACCAAGGGACCATGCTGTGGATGGTGGGTGCACTGGTGGTACTGGCAGTTGTTGGCAATATTCTGATCGCCGCACTGTCGCCGGAGACTGCCGACCAAATTGATGAGCGCGATCGCGCCATCGAGCGGCTTGCCGATCAGTGGGCGGGTTATGTGTTGGGCGGCTTTTGCCTTTTTGGCATGGCCCTAGCCATGCGTGAACAGGCCCACTTCTACATTGCCCATACCTTGCTGGCCGGTCTGGTAGTTGCCGAGATGTCAAAGTCCGCAATCATGTTGTGGCAATACCGCCGGGGCTATTGAGGCGTGGGAAAACCGACGTCGGTAACCAACAGCATTCGTAAGCTACGCTTCGCAGCCGACGAAATGACCCAAGCGGCACTCGCTGAGCAGGTGGGTGTTACGCGCCAGACGATCAACGCCATTGAGAAAGGCAAGTACTCACCGAGTCTCGAGGTCGCCTTTCAAATTGCGCGGGCGCTAAACCACCCCCTGGATGCGGTATTCCAGTACGAGGCCTGATCTTCACCGCCAAGGCCAGGTATGCGTTAAGAGAAAGCGGTTTTTGCGCGCCGCTGCGCGTTTGCTGCGGGAATTTTGACCATGGTTTATTGACCGTGCCAGCGCCCTTCAGGCTCTGTAACCCTTTAATATAAAGAGAAATTTTGGGTGCTCTACCGTCTTGGGAAAGGGCCGGCCATAAGCAGGGTGGCGGAGAGGGAGGGATTCGAACCCTCGATACCTTTCGGTATACACACTTTCCAGGCGTGCGCCTTCGACCACTCGGCCACCTCTCCAGATTAGGGCGCGGAGGCTAACACATACGCCATTGCCGCGCTATTGTCTTCAACAGTAATCACGCCACGTGCGTTTTGGAATAGCTGATCGGCGACCCGGCGCTTGCTTAGAAAGCAGTGCCAATAGACAGCTGAACCTGCTCGTTCTGAGCCGACTGTGGGCCATTTAAATCGAGGTACACCGGGTTACTGTACTCAAGGCGAGCATAGCTACCCGATTCGTTGAGCCTTAGCTGCACAAAAACCGATAAATCAATCTGTTCGCCGCCAAAATCGTTCGGATCCGCCACCGGTGCCGGGTATGGGAACTGCGGGTTAGGCACCGACAACTCCGCGTCTTCACCAGAAATTTCCCCCTGCCAACGGTAAGTGAGGCCAATACCGGGCTCCAGCCATGGCCGCATCCGGGTACTTATCCAGCCCCCAATGCGTACTTTGTGCCCCAGACGGTAATCTCGATCGTTATCGCCGCTGCGCCAAGTGGCTCGCGCATCAACCCCCCAACGGTAGGCGTTTTCGTATTTTTCATACGCTACGGCCAGAGGAAAATCCCAAGTGCCTGAACCCATTTGCATGGTATACGGTAACTGCTGGTTACCCGGTGCCCGCGGTGTATCACCCTGCTCATCGATAGACCCCGTGGGCACGCTAACACCTACGTGTGCTCGCAAAACGCTATTGATTGATCGGTGCAACACATAATCAGCTAACACGACAGCGTCGCCAATGCCGCTGGAACTTATGTTGAAGTCGTCGTAGCCGGGCACAATAGAAATGTGGTCACTGCTTTGACGCACATAGGGCACTGAAAGCCGCAGCGTCAGCGCATCGCTGTAGTCATAACCCAACAACAGTGCCTGCACTGACTGGGTGATTTTCGTTGGCACCACCGGGTAATTATTTCGGGTACGCGCTTCTGTGGGCTCCCAAAGCACATCGTCATAGGTCAGAGCGCGCGTTCCAAGGTAGTACTCGTCAAAGGTTGAGCGAGCAAAACGGTACGAAATATGCCAACGCTTACTCTGGTTATCCCGCTCGGATTCGCTAATAACGTTGGCGTCAAATAATTGCTCGATAGAGACGTCCACTAAGTCGGCGGGAACCGTTTGGGCCCACACAGCTGTTGTGGGCATTAACACTAGGGCCACGACACCCGCTATTCGTAGACCCAAGGAGTGCCCCGAGGCTACATTGTTGTATCGAATTAACGCCATAGCATCATACCTTTCACCGGCCTTAAGTGACGCTTTATGAGCGCCTCGAGTTTTTTCAGATCAATGGGCTTGGTCAAGTAGTCATCCATGCCCTCTTCCATGTATCGCTCTTTATCTCCCATCATGGCATGGGCCGACAGTCCGATGATAAGGCAATCGACATTCATCGCCTCATCCTGCTGCAATGCACGGATGGCCTTCGTTGCCGCCACACCGTCCATGACCGGCATTTGAATGTCCATAAAGATGATGTCGTAAGTGCTTTCACGGAACGCGGCGACGCAATCAGCGCCGTTGGCAACAATCACCGGATCTAGGCCGAAGGTGGTCAACAACTCGCGGATAATGAATTGATTAACTTCGGAGTCTTCAGCCACCAACACCTTGGCCTCCCAGCGCAGTATCTCGTCCTTAGACTCGGTGGCTTGCTCATCAGCCGGCGACGGAAGCTCGGTATGAGTCGGCGCGGATACCTGCAGCCGCGATGTAAGGAAAGGATTTAACACCTCGGTCTTCAGCGGTATCTCGAACCAAAATACAGAGCCTTTGTTTTCCTCACTGCTAAAACCAATGCTCCCACCCATTAGCACAACAAGTTGCCGGGAGATTGCCAAGCCTAGGCCCGTGCCGCCAAATTGGCGTGTCGATGTGGCATCGGCCTGGAAAAACTCCGAGAAAATACGATCTTGCTTCTCTTTGTGAATACCCATGCCAGTATCTGACACAGTGAATCGCAGGCGATTGCCCGTTTCATCCACTTGGGTTGAAAGACTCACGGTGACGCTGCCCTGTTGAGTAAATTTGATGGCGTTACCCACCAGATTCAGCAGCACCTGTCGGATGCGACCCGAGTCACCAATGACTCTGTTTGGCAGGCTTGCAGGCATGTCAATGCTAAAGTCGAGTCCCTTCTGGGTCGCCGGTTCGGCGAAAAACACCGAAACGGCATCGATGGTTTCTCTAAGGGAAAACGTCTGATGTTTAATTTCCAGTCGACCCGCTTCAATTTTGGTGAAATCCAAAATATCGTCGATGATCATCAGCAATGAGCTGGCTGATTTCTCAATGGTGTCAAAATACAGCTGTTGTTGTTTGCTGAGTTCAGTACGTTTAAGTAGCGAGGTCATGCCCACAACCCCGTTCATGGGCGTGCGGATTTCATGGGACATATTGGCCAAGAATGAGGATTTAGAGCGCGCCGCATCTTCGGCTTGGTCTCTGGCTGATTCGAGCTCTCGGATAACCTCTTGCAATCGCGCTTCACGATCCTCGATGCGGCTCAACATGGTGTTAAAGCTAACACCTAGCGCACCAACCTCGTCGTCACCCCGATAATTAAAGCGTTTGGTGTAATCCTCCTCTCGGGAAACACCCACCATTAAACGCGACAGTTGCTGCAGTGGGCGAACCACGGTTTGATTAAGGCGGCTCGCCAACAAATAGGCAGCCATTGTCCCCAGCAGCCAGATGACCAATCCCACCCACAAACCCGTGAACGCGGTGGAATAGGCAGGCCAAATATCAATTTGTAGCTGTACCGTACCCAGCTGAGTGTCACCCAATTTAATCGGCTGATTCACCGTCTTTAAATAGCGATCTGCGTCGGAAGATGCATCACTGCCACTTGCGCTTGGCACCGAGTACGCACCGTCCTTGCGATAGGCTGCGAAGCGACTACCATCGACGAGGTTAACCTCGGCAGATACCACCTGATCGGAGTTACGCAGCGCCTCTAATATCTCCGTTGCGGTAGCGGGATCTCTGAACGCAATGCTTGCGGTTACATTGTCACCTAAGACCTGTGCAAGGGTGACGCTTTGCTCAGTAGTATTTTCGAGCGTCGATTGGAATGCCACATACTGCGTCAGCAGTAACACAATGCCAACAACGCCACCGGCAACACCGGCCGTAATTATCGAAACCTGCTGTCTTATGCTGCGATTAGCTGCCATCAGCTAGCTCCTCGCCCTCAATAACCCGGGCAAGCTGCAACAAGCGACTGCTTACCGATAAGCCGGTAGCCGTGAGACTTTCAAGATTGATCACCAACCCAACGCGGGAGCCCTGTCGCTCAAGTTCGATCATGCCCCCTTCTTGAGCAAACCCGCTTGAGTCGCTCACCGTAAGAATGGGCAAGCTGCCCTCGAGCATCGCTGTGGATGCCCTGTCGACACCGGCCGGCAAAAACAGCACATCACAGTTACTCTCTGTAATTTCTTGGCCATCGACCGACATCAATGTAAAGCCCCGCGTCGGTTTTGCCTGTACCAACGCTTTCAAAGCCGCCGTTACTGACGATTCTTCAGAGATACAGATAACGCTGGGGGTACGGCCATTGGGCCATTGCACAAAATTGAACAGGTGTAAGATGAACGCTGCTTTTATTTCTGATTCCGTAAAGCCTGGCGTGACGCCTTGGCTCTGAGCAGGAGTGGGCGCGGCAGCCACTGCCGTCACACCCCACAACAGGACAAGTTGCAGCAGTCGCAACAATCTCACTGTCGCCCCATACGCCAAGGCTTGGGGGCGCTGCTACCGGTAGCTCGATGCGGGGTAATATCGATACCCCCCCGGCGCTGGAAATAGGCCGTGACCGCTAGTTGCGCTGGATCGGTGGCGTTCACCAGATCGACAAAGATCTTCTCCAGACAACTTTCGTGAAACCCTTGATGCTCGCGGTACGTGGCAACGTATGCCGAGAGACCAGCGCCCTCAAGCTCTAGGCCTTCGTATCGTACGACCAACGTGGCCCAGTCGGGCTGGCCCGTGACCGGACACAATGATCGCAAACAGTGACTCACAAAGCAGAACTCGCCCCGCCGCTCACCGACCGACAAGGGTTGCTGCTGACGCTGATCGTTACTTCCCATAAAATCAACCAGGGCCCCGTCCGGCACAATGGTTATGTCCCCAAGGTCTTCGGAGGGCCACAAGGTTAAATCGACCTCGCTACCCACAACCGCTGACAGATCGCGGCAGATGGTATTGCGGGCCTCATCTGCAGAGACAAAGCCTTTGAAGTTCAGTGCATTGAGGTAAAGCTTTAGCGATTTCGACTCTACCGTCGACGGAGAACATGCGGGAATCGTCAATACGCCGACGGCACTCGTTGGCGCTCCTCTCGCATCAAGCCATGACAACTCGTATAAGTGCCAAACGTCGTGGCCACAGGTGACGTCGATGGTGGAGGACAACTGGGATCGTGCATGACTGCGGTCGATAGCTTCGAGAATCTCGGGACTGTACGCGCGAGGTGCGGCAACTTGTTTTCCTAAAACCTGAGCCATGGGGGTATTAGCTCCGCAAACGCTTGCCAGTGCGCAGTAGGTGCATACTGTAGCCATAAGCCAACAGCACGAATCCGACAATCATACCGAACGCGAGCTCAACACTCACATCGCTGACGCCCAACACTCCAAAACGAACCGCGTTCACAACATACACCAGCGGATTGATTTGAGAGACCGACGCCCAAAACTCGGGCAATAAATCGAGCGAGTAAAACACACCGCCCAAATAAGTCAGTGGGGTCAGTACGAAAGTGGGCACAA
>CBFHTF010000080.1:0-10201 GCA_965658685.1 Luminiphilus sp. | reverse complement strand
GGATGCCCTACACATACCGCAGGAATCCCCGCCTTTTCGTAGATGGCCAACTCGAAGGGTAGCAGGCACAGCATCAGATCAACGGCCTTGCTTATGCTATGAATGCGTCCGGCGCGCCATGCCCACACTGACGGGCTAACCAAGTGCGCAGTACGAAGGCCTCGCGCCCGCAAACGCCGCTCAAGTGTCAAGTTAAAGTCGGGGCTGTCGATGCCCAAAAACATATCGGGCCCCCAGGTGATCTGCTGCTGGAATACAGCGCGCCGTATGGACAACAGCTCGGGAAGACGCTTCAAAGGCTCGACCAGGCCCATAACTGACAAGCGATCCATGGGGTACAATGACTCAAGACCCAAAGCACACAACCTTGGCCCGCCAATACCCGTTATCTGAAGCGCTTCATCGCGCTGACCAAGAGCCGACACCACCGCAGCACCCAATATGTCGCCGGACATCTCGCCGGCTAGCAGCCCCAAACGCATGAGCGGGCCTAGCGAACGATGCCGCGTTCAGAGCTGCGCAAGGACTCCAGCAGAGGTCCGACCGCCGGTGTTGCTACTACCATCAGTTCCAAACGCTCGATGGCCGCTTCCAGAGTCAGTCCCTGACGGTAAATAATCTTGTAGGCTCTACGCAGCTCTGCAATGGCCTGGGTATCAAAACCTCGGCGCCGAAGCCCCTCCGCATTAATCGTTTTGGCCTGAGCTGGACTACCTACAACCGTGACATAAGCAGGTACATCTTTACCAATGGCCGTTCCCATCCCCGAGAAGCTATGGGTACCAATCTTGCAAAACTGATGAACCAGCGTATAGCCACTAAGAATCGCCCAATCACCCACTACGACGTGTCCCGCCAGTGCCGCGTTGTTAACCAAAATAGTATGGTTGCCCACAACGCTGTCATGGCCAATGTGTACGTAGGCCATAATTAAGTTGTGATCACCTACCTCGGTGAGCCCCTTGTCCTGGACAGTACCCCGATGGATGGTCACATTCTCGCGAATGATATTGTCATCACCAATAATCAGTTCGGTCGGTTCATTCCGGTACTTCAGATCGGGCGTAGCCTCTCCAATGCTTGAGAATTGGTAAATGTGATTACGGGCGCCAATTCGGGTCGGCCCGCGAATCACAACATGGGGTTCGACGACCGTGTCCTCCCCAATCACCACATCGGGGCCAATAAAGCACCAAGGACCAATGGACGCTGAATCGGCAATAACAGCCGACGGGTCAACAATGGCACTAGGGTGAATCATGGTTCAACGATCCGCACACAAAATCGTTGCGGAGGCCGCAGTCGCGTCCTCGACCTTCGCACGCACGTCAAATTTCCAGATGCCTCGACGCTCGCTGATGATCGTCGCCAATAACCGTACTTGGTCTCCAGGCACACAAGGTCGTTTGAAGCGCAGATTATCAACCCCCACTAAATAATAGATGGAACCATCGGCTGGGGTTTTTCCCATGGTTTTGAAACCTAAAATACCCGCAGCTTGAGCCATCGCCTCAACCAAAAGCACCCCGGGAAACACGGGATTGCCCGGAAAGTGACCATCGAAGTAAGGCTCGTTAATGCTCAGGTTCTTGTAGGCTTCGATGCTCTCACCGGGTGTCAGCGCTACCACGCGGTCGACCAGCAAAAAGGGATAACGATGCGGCAAGTGCTCGCGAATCCCCTCGATATCCATAATCACGATGGATGCTCCTCTTGTGAATCGGCCGCCCCAGATAGCAGGGCGAGTTGTTTTTCCAAATGGGCTAATCGCTTGGCCATATCGGCCAGCTGCTCAAAACGAACCGCGTTGCGACTCCAATCGCGGTAGGGTTGTATCGGTGTCCCTGAACTGTACACCCCAGGCTCGGTTAGGGATTTACTCACCCGCCCTTGTCCATTGACGTGTACGTTGTCCGCAATTTCTATGTGATCGGCAACGCCACACATACCGCCGAAGGTACAGTGACTGCCGATAACGGTACTGCCCGCAATGGCGGTACCTGCAGCAATCGCCGTGCCCGTCTTAATGTGTACATTGTGGGCAATGTGTACCTGATTATCGATAATGACATGGGACTCAATGTTAGTGTCGGCTAATGCACCCCGATCAATGGTGACCGAGGCGCCGATATCAACATGATCGCCAATCACTACACCGCCAAGCTGCAAGATCTTCTGCCACTGACCGTTATTGGGGGCGAAGCCAAAACCGTCAGAGCCAATGACCGTATTAGCGTGAACCGTACAGCTTACCCCCAAAATCACGTCGTGGTAGAGCGTGACATTGGGATACAAACGGGTACCCGCACCCAGCTTAGTGTTGTGGCCTACAACGGCGTTACAGCCCACCCAAACATTGTCGCCAAGGCATGCACCAGCCAAGACCACTGCACCTGCGTCGACCGTAACACCCCTGCCGATAGTAGCTGACTCATCGATATACGCTGAGGCGTGGATGCATTTAGCAGGCGATGGGCGCGTGTCAAATAGTGCCGTTGCCTTGGCATAACTCAAGTAGGGCTCATCGCTCAGAAGGCAAGGCAGCGTACACTGGTCTATCCAATCTGGATGCAAAATAACCGCTGCTGCCTGCGTCTGGGCGAGCGCAGGCAAATAGCGTTTATTGGATACAAAGCTAAGATGTGTTGAACCGGCCTGCTCTAGCGGAGCAAGCCCAGAAATAGCAGTGTTTCCAGCCCCGTGCACAGGCAGCTCGAGGCATTCAGCAATAGCGTCGAGGGTTTTCACACTGCTACATCATACTCATTTTACATCGTGCTCAATTATTGAGCAGCAGGTAACTGATTGAGCTTATCGGTCACTTTGGCGGTCACGTCGTAACCCATATCGGCGTGCAGCACCGCCTGACGCGACAGCAACAAACCAATTTGCTCCGTTGCAATGACCTGCTGTAAAACTTCCTGAGCCTTAGGTGCTATCTCTTGGAAGACACGTTGAGCGTTTTGTTGCTGTACGGCCTGCAGTTTCTTCACCACATACTCAAGATCCGACTGCTTGCTAGCTAGCTTCTGACGCGCAGCAACCTTTTGATCTTCACTCATTGCCGCTTGATCTCTCTCAAAGCCAGCCTGAATTTCCTTGATCTCGGCCACCACCTTTTCGTACTGAGACTTGTCCGCCATGAAGTCCTCGTTAGCTTCAAATTCGGCAAGCCGTTGCTGAGCATAATCAGACTGCAAAATGGCCGCTTCCAAGTTAACCACAGCAATCTTTCCCTGAGCTAGCGCAACCAGCGGCAGTAATGTGAGTGCCGTCGCAGTCACTAGTTTCGATAAAAATGTCACAAAAACCTCCAAAAAATCAGAATGTACGTCCTAGGGTGAACTGGAAAACCTCTCGCTCATCGATCTCGCTGGCATTTAAGGGTTTGGCAAGACTAAATGTCAGCGGTCCAAACCCCGACAACCACGTTACTCCAATGCCCACGGAGTAACGCAACTCGTTGACATCCAAGTCGAAGCAGTTGACCTGCTCCGATGAGCAGTTTGTGTTAAACACATTGCCGATGTCTAAGAAGAATGCCGAGCGTAACGAGCTGCGGTCTTTAATGAAAGGCATAGGAAACAGTACTTCTGCCGTTGACTCGATCAAAACATTCCCACCAAAAGGCGCGGGGAACGTTGAGACGGGTTGCACCACGATCTTACCGGTGCTCGGATCGACCACATAACCAAATTGTTGGCCCAAAGGACCACCAATCTGTGTAGGCGCTCCCTCTTCATCAATGGCGGTTACAGGACGGTCGGTGGTGTAGATCAAAGGCGGTGTACTGCGGGGTCCCAAAGTATTGTTCTGGAAGCCACGTACCGAACCGAAGCCACCCGCAAAGAAGTGCTCGTAGAACGGTAGTTCCGACGTGCTACCGTAGCCACCCCCGTAGCCTAGCTCGGTGCGAAGATGAAGGGTGAATTCTCGGTAGAGAGGGAAGTAAATTTCACCACGGTAGGTGAGCTTGTAAAACTCGAGGTCAGAAAACGGTACCGAGACTTCCAATGCCACCGACTGGGACTGCCCGCGGGTTGCCAGCTGACCACGGTTGAGGGTTGACTGCAACCAGGACCCGGTGAGCGTGTAGTTAACGTATTCATCACCGTTCTCATCGAGGAAGCCAGGTTCATCTGGCGGCGATAATGCCGTAGCGGGCAGGTTCGTAATAGGTTGGAAAACCTCTGGGGCAGAGTAGGTACCGTCAATTCCAAGGGTGCTTTCATACCATCCCAAAACACCGTCGATAAGCCTTGGACTTGCTTGAATCTCTTGTACCGCAAATTGCCCAGCCGTGATTTGTGTATCGGCTACTCCGAGTGATAGGCCCAGTCGCTGCGTCTCACTAATAGGGTAGCCAAAATTCATCGACGCGCCCACAGTGTCGGTGGTGTAGCTGGCAACGTTGATCTGCGCAAGATCAGTCTTGCGGTAGAACACGTTAAAACCACGGCTCACGCCATCTTCCGTGAAGTACGGGTTGGTATAGCTGAGATTCGCCACATTTTGGAATTGCGACGAGTTGATGTTGATACCTACACGCTTACCACTACCCAAAAAGTTGTTTTGTTGCAGATTCAATCCCAAGATTAAGCCCGCATCTTGGGCAAAACCCACTGACCCGCCAATACTGCCGAAAGACTGCTCCGCTACCACGTACTCGACGTCAATTAAATCGTCGTAACCAGGGACTTCTTCTGTTTCTACCTCGGTGGTTTTGAAAAAGCCCAATCGTTGCAATCGAATGCGGCCTTGCTCGATATTCGCCGCCGATGCCGGTGCCGACTCCATTTGACGCATTTCTCTGCGTAACACATCATCGGACGTGCGCATATTGCCCTTAAAATCAATACGACGGACGTAGGTACGTTTCCCGGGATCGACGAAAAACTTGATCTCAACTGTCGCTTCTTCGTCATTGACTTCGGGTATACCGGTGACCTTGGCAAAATTATAGCCTTCGTTACCCAAGCGCCGAGTCAAATATTCCTCGGTGGTAGTCACTAACTGTTGTGAATAAACCTGCCCTTCTCGGACCAGCAGAAAGCGCGACAGGTCTTCTTCAGGCAATACCAAGTCACCCGACAAGCCCACGTCACTTACCGTAAATTTCTGGCCTTCGGTGACGTTGGCGGTGATGTACACCTCTTTTTTGTTAGGCGATACGGCCACCTGAGTTGAATCAATGGAGAACTGCAGATACCCCCGGTCCATGTAGTAAGAGCTGAGCGACTCCAAATCGGAGGTCAGCTTCTCCTTGGCGTACTTGTCGTCACTTGTAAAAAACGAGAACCAACCAGTGGTCTTAAGCTCAAATATATCCATGAGCTCTTCGTCGTTGAACAAGGTGTTTCCCACGATATTGATGTGTTTAATCGTCGCTACCGTGCCCTCATCAACGTCGATGGCAATGGCAACACGGTTACGTGGCTCGGGAATCACCTCAGCATCAATGGCAGCGTCATAACGACCCTGCAATACATACTGGCGTTGCAGCTCCAACTGCATGCCCTCAAGGGTAGAGCGCTGAAACACATTTCCCACTGCAAGACCGGCACCTTTTAAGCCATCAAGTAGCGCTTCTGTCTCAATAGCTTTATTGCCCTCAATGGTGATTTCACTGATGCTGGGACGCTCGACCACTGTAATGACGAGAACATTGCCATCGCGACCGACTTGGATGTCATCGAAGTTACCTGTACCAAAAAGGTTTTTCGCCGCAGCACGCACCGCGTAAGTGTCTGCAATATCGCCCACACCCAAGGGTAATGCAGCGAAGACACTACCCGGCGCAATCCGTTGTAGGCCTTCAACTCGGATATCCGCCACCGTAAAAGGATCCGTCTGAGCGCTGGTATCAACAGCCGCTAATAGCGCAAGAACAAGAGTGGCAAATGCCTGATGGCGGCACTTCAAAAAAAATGAGGTCACGTACTGCATTATAGGTGGTTATCTCCGAGACGCGGACATATTACATGGTTTCGCAACCATGGGATGCTTGGAGAGGCCGGCGTAGAATTCCGGACATCAAAAGTAGTTATCGTGAAGGTTATCAAAGCCGCGCCACATCGTTGTAGATCGCGAAAGCCATCAGACTTAACACCATCATGAGCCCTATTTGGTAACCGAACGCTTGCACTTTCTCGGGCACCGGCTTTCCAGTTACCGCCTCGACGGCATAGAAAAGCAAGTGGCCACCATCGAGTACCGGGATAGGAAGTAAGTTTAAAGCCCCAAGAGAGACACTCAACAGAGCCAGGAAGCTCAGCCAGCTGGTGAATCCTGACTCGGCACTTGAAGCAGCCACTTGAGCGATGGTGATGGGTCCAGAGAGATTAGTCGGGGAAATTAAGCCTTGGACCATCTTAATCATTGAACTGAAGGTGAAATCCAATAACTGTGCCGTGCGTCCAGCAGCGGCCCATAGAGACTCAAATAGCCCTCGTTCAAACACACGCTGCCGATCCTCAGGGATAGGCGGTACTGCCACCATCATCCCGACGCTACCTATATCGCCTTCATCCGTCGCTCGTCGCTCAGGTACAAGGCGTAGGCGTTGTTCGATACCTTCACGGTTAAAAACAACATCAATAGCCCGCTCAGGATGCTCGCGCACATAGCCGACCCAATCCGCCCACAGCGGCATAGGCTGGCCATCGGCCTGTAAAATCAGATCACCCGGCAAAAACCCCGCTCGATCCGCGGGACCATCAGCTACCACCTCATCGATAACCGGTAACAGAGGAGGCACATCAATGCGCAGCCCCAAACCGGCCAGTGGATTAGGCGCGTCCTCACCCGCCAGCCATTGGGCTATGGGCGCCTTTGATTCGTAAATAATGTCAGATTTGTGATAGCGTACAGCAAGCCGAATGTTACCGGTGTCACCCAACCGCTCTAACAAGCGGAAACTCACTGCCGACACAGTTGGTGTGAGCTTGCCGTCAACCGAAACAATCTCTTGGCCTGGCTCTACCCCTGCAAAATAAGCAGGCGACTGGGGCTCAACCTCGGCCACCACGGGCACCAAACCGGTTTCACCGCGGAAGAAAAGGAACCAAAAAACACCAATCGCCAAAATAAAATTGGCCAGCGGGCCAGCACTCACCACCGCAATGCGCGCCCAAACCGACTGGCGGTTAAACGCCAGTGATCGCTCTTCAGGTGCAACATTGCCCTCTCGCTCATCGAGCATCCGCACATAACCACCCAGCGGGATAGCCGAAATCGTGTATTCAGTGCCATCTCGGCCGACTTTACGCCATAGGGGCGCGCCAAAACCGATCGAGAAACGCAGCACTTTTATACCGCAGCGCCTTGCCACCCAGAAATGCCCGTACTCATGAAATGCCACCAGAATACCCAATGTAATCAGCGCCATTAGCACGGTTTGTATACCGTCTATCATTGCGTTGCTCTCTGGTTCAGTACGCGTTTTTGCTGGGCCAACCATTCATGTGCTCTGTGGCGAGCTTGCCCATCGAGCTGTTCGACCTCAGCCAGAGTCGTAGGTTCCACACTGGGAGTGTCGGCCAATACAGCCTCATTTAGGCGATCGATATCGGTAAAACCCATTAAGCCATCGAGAAAAGCAGCCACCGCCACTTCATTAGCGGCATTCAAGGCGCACATACCCCCGGGATGCCCAATGGCTTCCTGTGCTAAGCGTAGGCACGGGAACGCACCTAGGTCGGGGCTGTGAAAATCCAGTCGTCCACAGGCTACGATATCGAGAGGCGCAACCCCCGCATCAATCCGACGAGGCCATGACAAACCAAAGGCGATGGGTGTGCGCATATCGGGATTGCCTAACTGCGCCAAAACAGAGCCATCTCGATAGCGAATCATGGAGTGCACAATACTCTGAGGGTGCACCACCACTTCGATATCCTTGGGAGACTGCCGAAATAGCCAGCAGGCCTCTGCCAACTCTAGCCCCTTGTTCATAAGTGTCGCCGAATCGACAGAGATTTTTCGCCCCATACTCCAATTGGGGTGGGCACACGCCTGTTCCGGTGTCACCGAGTGCAAATCATCTCGCCCCCAGCCACGAAAAGGACCGCCCGACGCTGTCAAAACAATTTTCTCCACCGATGACATGTCGGGCCTGGCACGCGCATCGGCACTGAGGCACTGAAACATGGCGTTGTGCTCACTATCAATAGGTAACAGCGTGCATTCACCTTGTTCTACGGCGGTCATAAAGACACTACCCGCGCTGACCAGGGCTTCCTTGTTGGCCAATAACAAGCGCTTGCCTGCCTGGGCCGCAGCGAGGGTGGGTTTCAAGCCAGCGAAGCCAACAACAGCGGCCATGACGACATCGACATCGGCACCACTGGCGGCGGCGATCGCCGCCTGCTCGCCACATTGGACTTGCACATCTGGGGCAGTTTGCGCCAGCTGTGACTGCAACTGCTGCGCCGAGTCGGGACACGCCATAATGGCCAGCTTCGGTTGATGTTGCTGACACAAGCTCGCCATATCGTCGACGGATCGATGAGCAACGAGTGCGTGCATTTGGTATTGTTCTGGGTGCCGCGCGATGACATCTAGGGTACTGCGACCAATGGAACCGGTGGCGCCAAGCACCGTCACGCGCTGCCTCGTCGATGCTGGATTCATCATTGGATACCCATCAGCAGCAAGCCCAAACCGAATACAGGTGCGGCACCACAAACACTGTCGAGTCTGTCGAGTAAGCCGCCGTGTCCGGGCAGCAGCGATCCCGAATCTTTGACACCCACGTGCCGCTTGACCATGCTGACCGTGAGATCACCCAGCACCGAGGCGCCTGCCATTGCCAGCGCCAACATCACAACCGAGACTGAGGTGACGTGGGAGTAGCTGTTTGGCAGGCTCAAAATCACGATTGTCACAAGTAATAGCACCGCCGCAATACCGCCCCAGAGGCCCTCCCATGTCTTTCCCGGGCTGACAGAAGGGGCGAGTTTGTGGCGGCCCCATCGGCGCCCTGCGAAATAAGCGCCAACATCGGCAGCTGCAACGGTCAATACCAAAAGCACCACCAGCACGGGGCCATTTTGTAAGCTAAAGACGTACATAATTGCCAGCCAAGTGGCCGCCAACATCAACCAACCCGCCAAGCTGCGAACAATGCTGTTACGCCAAACCCAAGTAAGCTGAGGATATTGACGTACTTGCAACAATGCCAAGGACCAAAACAAGCAAGCCACACCCATCAGTGGTTGGACTTGCCTAATCTCAGGCGTACCCACCAGATCGCAAGTCCACCACAACGCGAGCAACATCAGCGCCAAACACACACAGTAGAGCACGCGCGCACCTACCTGTAACCATCCTGCAAGTGCGGCCCATTCCCAGGCGGCGAGTAATGCAACAGCTCCGAATACCAGGGCAAGAGCGGTTGTTGGCAGCCACGCTACAGCAGCCACAAACAGCCCCGCCAGCACGACGGCGGTTACAAATCGTTGCTTCAAACTGCTCATTGAGCATCTCCAAAATGAGCATCTAAATCATCAGTTTCGGCGCTACCGCGAAGTCCAAAACGGCGCTCCCTCGACGCAAATTCTTGCAATGCTTCATCGAGCGCCGCGGTATCAAAGTCAGGCCAGAGGCGCTCAGTAAAATACAACTCTGCGTAGGCAAATTGCCAAAGCAAAAAATTGGAAATGCGCTGATCACCGCCAGTGCGAATGCATAGATCAGGTGGCACCACATCGCCCAGTGCTAGCTCACTGTTAAAGCATTGCTCATCGATGTCTTGGGGTTGTAGGCGACCTTCTTGAACACGCGTCGCCATGCGCCGGGCGGCGTCAACGACATCCCAACGGCCACCGTAATCAATGGCAAGTACCAAGGTTGCACCTGTATTGGTCTCAGTACGCTGCTCGGTGCGTTCAAGCAGACGCCGCTGCCGCACACTGAGCCGGTCACGTCGACCGATGAAACGAACACGGATGTTGTCGCGGTATAACTTTTCAGTTTCGCGACGCATGTAGCGAGACAGCAACGCCATAAGTGCGCGGACTTCTGGCTGGGGACGCCCCCAATTTTCGCTGCTGAACGCAAACAGGGTGAGTACCTTGACCCCCCGCTGCTCACAGGCCTCGAGAATCGCGCGCACCACTTCGACACCGGCGCGGTGCCCCGAGACACCATGCAAACCGCGACGTTGCGCCCAACGGTTGTTGCCATCCATGATGATGGCAAT
>CBFHTF010000079.1:0-10239 GCA_965658685.1 Luminiphilus sp. | reverse complement strand
GGGTCCCAAGTGTATCGAGATATTCGGATGCGATGAGCCTCTCGCCGTTAACGATGCCGTTACCTAGGAAGAGTCGAAGCAGAAGCTGCATATCGCCGGCGGTCGTTGTGAATTGCCCGGCGGGCCGCAGGAACAAGGGAACCGACATTTGGGAAACGCCGCCGTCTAGATACCCCATTGCCAAACGAGAATCCTGAGACTGCGTAACGAAGCGAAAGCTGCTTTCATGCATACCCAGCGGCTCAAGGAGTTCTCGTGCCAGATAGTCCTCGTATCGCTCTGAACTCACACGTTCTATCACGAGCCCCAGTAATGCATAGCCCATGTTCGAGTAGGAATAGACGCTGCCAGGTCGTGTTCTAACGCGAAGTATATGGCCATGGCTCACTGGAAAAGCATCCGTCAGCGGGGTATCGGCCGTGACCTTCGTGTTCAATAATTGCCACATTCGAATGTTGTCGAGTCCGGCCGTATGCTCAAGCAGGTGACGCACGGTGATTGGCGCATCAGCACGCCAAGGATTATCCCAGGGCAGCTCTGGAACCAATCGCTCTACTCTGGAATCCAAGTCGAGCTGTCCTTCGGATGTTAGCTTCAGCACGCCCAGAGCGACCAGCGTCTTTGTAACCGATCCAATCTGCACTTTTGTTGTCGCTGTCATGGCTCGGGCACTAGCCAATTCGGCCAGGCCGACGCCACCGGATTGGTCGGTGTTGCCATCAACAGTTGCCCACACAGCGCCAGGTAAGGACTCTTCGCTCAGGATTTTCTCAAGCGCATCAGGTGCGCTCGAACTCGCCATTACGGAGGCGAAGAGAAGGAACAGCCCGACGAAAATCCTGATGCTCGATCGAGAGTGATTTATTTTAAAGTTACCGCTTGAATGCATTCTTTGAGTGTATGTCGGATCAGAGTTCTAGACTACGGACTTTGTCCCAGGAAAAAGACAGGTGATCGCCGCTGCTTATGCTTAAGCCAGACTAAGTACAGTGATCGCCCGAACGCCGTCTAGAGCGACGCGGTAGATGCAAAAAGTCTTCCACAATACTTGTGGGGTAGTACGCCATTAACGATGAACGTCCAGCCGAGGATAACCGAATTTACGGAAAGGATATTGCTCGATATTCGAGGCCTGTTGGGAAACTCAGAGTTGGTCACATGTCGATAGAGACAGCAGCAAAGAGGCCGTTGACTCCTGCCCGGACTACGGCGAAAGCGAGTTTCTCGATTGACTGAGCGGAAAATAGTAACCTGAGCATCATCTACGCTGCGGTATTATTTGTCGGTTCCGGACACATTGAGACGCTAGCCATTGGCTGGGAACCCGCTTATTTGTTAGTAAAAAACCAATCCAACCACTTTTAACGGGGTTCACGTTTAGTTCGCTACATAGTCAAGTTTGTCAAGTGAACAGGGTGAATCTGCTGGATTGTGTCGAGCGATAGTGGGGAATACACACGACGGATGGTCCTGGACGAGTAGGCTTATCGCAATGAGCAGAACGCTGAGGCTTGATGCGATATTCGAACGGTATTCAGCGTCGTCCAACGGTCCAGATAGTGCTGCCAGACGCTAACTGATTCCGAGCTGGCAGCATCCAGGTTGGCGATTGCCTTATTGAGCGGCACATTGCCGAGGCCCGTGACCGGGAAACAACCGCCGAAGTAGGCGATTGCGGCTGCCACCAGCAACATGCTTTCAACCCCGCTTCCGTTCCAGGGCGCCAGTCCAACGAGCAGCAAAGACATCACCGCGGTACCCGCGAAGACACCGACGAACCAGCTCGCCGATGGGGCTGCTCGCCCCGGGCATTGCGAGATTGGGTGCATAGTTGATGTAGATTCTGGTGACGTCCTCGAAAGGCCTGGCCCTGCCACTTCGTATTGGCACAGCTATGCACAGCGACGAATACGGTGCGTTTGGTCTTGCCTAGAAGTCGGCGCCCAATCTCCGCGCCTCATTCGTCCGATCAGAGCGGTATGACCACGTGCTGGGCAGTGCAGAGGCCTATTGTATCGAGCAGAGTGCTGCTGGTGTTTTTTTCAACCTAAAGAAGGCGGGTGACGGCCGTCCGGGTATGTTGTTGTCCAATGAAGCAAGCATGGCTGCGGTACTCACTAAGGACAGCAACATAGAGCTTCAAGTGCGCCGCGCCATTGCCAATCTGCCTGTCGCAAGGAGATAGCCGAGGCGATGGGTATCGAGTTTCCAACGCTAGTCCCGTCAGAGATCGAAGAGCTGAACCTGCGGGCTCCGGATGCAATGCCCACAACCTATATTCTGCGTCCGGACAACACTGTGGCAGCGACGCTGGTCGGATTGCAGTCCCGGGGGCGGATACTGGAAGAGCTCTCAGGCCTGGGTGTCCACGCTTCATATCAGTTGGCGTCACCTGCAACAGCCAGCAGTCACTTGTCGCGCGTCCCGGCGGAGCGGCTTTCCCGTTATAGAGGGCTTGGGGAACACGGTTTATGCTTCGTGGACAGACATAGACGGAGGGCCTCGCGTCAAGGTGGCGCGGGTGGATTTTTAACGGAAATCGTTGGTCTGGCGTTAAGCCAGCTTGTTCCAGATAAAGCCGGATTTCTCTGTGCTCATTTGGGCCTGTTTGTTATTCGTAAAGCCGCTTTATCGGTTATGACGCTAGTCAAGTCTTCGGTCTGTATCCGCCGCTTTTCAGACGCATTCATTTATTCATGTCAATGGATTTCAGGGGCAGAAACAGCCGCTGGTTATCTCGGCTCAGTGAAACGAAACCGTACTGCTGGTAAAAATGCGCCGCCTCTGCGTCGATTGTATCCACAACCATCGCGTAGATCGCTATCTCAGCACTCACCGTGATCGTTCGGGTAATGGCATCCATCAGAAGCATTTTGCCAATACCGGAGCCTCTGGCACTTTTATCCACGGCGAGCCGACCCAACAATGCTGCGGGGATGGGGTGCCGCGGCAGTTTTCGGGAAATCGCATCGGGCAGCGCCGCAAGGTCAATAGACAGGCTGCTTAGGGTGTAATAGCCGAGGATGGTGCGCGGTTCATCATGGCTCCTCGCGACAAAGACGCGGCTGATTCTGCGCTTTATGTCCTGACGAGCCTGCTGGCGAATGTAGGTGTCCAGTGCCGGGACACTGCAGGAAAAACTCCTTCGATCATGTGAGGCGCAAATTGCCTCAATGACCAGTGGCCCGCCTGGCGTCATTGATCGGTGACGCGTTGCCGGTATTCATCCAGTGCTGCGGAAAGTTTTTTGTTGAACGTGACCGGCCTGGAAAGCGCCTGAAAAAATGCGTCAGCATCGGCGGTATTGAGCCTCATGGCCTCGTGTTCCTGAACCGTTTTCTCGGCCTGCGCCAGGGCACTGCTCAGCACAAATTTACTGACCGTCTGGCCCTCAAAACTGGCTGCCCGTTCCAGTATTTTCTTGGCGCCTTGTTTGAGTCTCAGGTTGATACGCTCGTCTTTGGATTGGGCTGTTGTGTCCATGATGCTGTTTCCCGTTACTCTGTGCCCTCATCTGTCTACGAGTGTACGTCAAAATGGTGGTTTGGTGAAAACTTCCCTCTACAAAGGGGTCGTTCGTCTAGGACAAGTGAGGATCGGCGTCGCCTGGGGTGGGCATTCTCTTATGGGGTGCTTTTTGGGTCGTACACGCAATCGCTGAATGATTGTTGGCGTCGGCGGGTTTTGTCCTGAAGCGCTGGTTTCAGGCGTCTCCACGGGTTGATGCAGAGTGCGAACAGCGTGAAGGTATCCTTGTAAAGCAATGAAAATAAAGTTAATTAACTATTAAAAATACCTGTTAAGACGCGGGGCGATGTTAGGTTCCGTCCGCTCCGCCATTTTTGGCAAGTCCTCTCGATAAAACTTTTCTTGTGAGTTGCACTGGCACCGTTGTTCGAGAGCGCCCCGGCCGCTCCACTATTTTGTGTCCCACTCAACAGGTTATGGGTAACAGGCGCTGTTGAAGCGCTCACTACCCTGCCAATCGCAGTCACCGGTAATACACTGAGCTAGGTTATTAGTGAACGCGCTATTGCCATAATTGAAAATCTCAAACCAACCACCGTCGTCCCATACTTGTGTGGGCATATCGAATACTTGTGCAGCCTCTGGGAGCGATTGGTACCAAAAACGGATATTGTTGCAATCCATCGTGGTCTGTTGCTTGCCCCAACCAACGCCCCATTCACCGATATAAATAGGTAGATCAACACCGAGCTGGTTGCGCCATTCGTCCGCTGTCTGCATGGGCGCGCGGATGGTGGCCTCTGTGAATGGATAGGCGCGATCGACTGCGTCCTGACTGTGGAACTCAGCCCAGGGCTCGTAGTGATGAAAAGTGGCCATCAGGTAGGGATCCAAGCCTCCACCAACATCCTCGAGATTTGGCCAGGTAACCTGGAGCTCCGATGCTGCGCCCCATTGGTTAGCACTAATCACAATGATCCTCTGAGGATCAACGTCGCGAATCTCATCGTAGGCACGACGACTCATATCACGTAACACTTCGGCGGGCATCGGGCCGCCATTGCTGTCATGAGGTTCGTTCAGTAGCTCGTAGATTAAGCGATGACTGCGATCCTTGAAGACTAGAGCGATATCAGCCCAGAGTCGCTGCAGCACTCTGCTCGCTTGATTGTTTTTTATGCTCTCCTCATGGTGGGCATTGAGAATAATGATCGTATCTTCAAAGCTTAAAACGTAATCAATTAAGGCTCGTATGACAGCAAGGCGAGGGTGGTGGGTATCCACTTGCCCCACCGTGGCGTCCGCTACCAAGGCGCGGCGCTCGATGGCGGCTGTCCACGTGACCGGTAAGCGGAAGGTTCTGAATCCCAGATTGTAGTAGGCGTCTATTTTGGCGCGTACCGGGTCGAAAAGCGGTGGATTAGCGCCAATGGACTCGAAGACCTGCCCGACATTAACACCCAGACCCATCATTGCAGCCACCGCCTCCCCTGTGAGTGAGGGTTCTGAGGTGGGCACCTGGTTGATCGATACGGGCTCGAGCGCTAGCCAATTTAGGTTGAAAAGACCACTATGGATACTCACTCGCAGTCGATGCTCGCCTGCTTGTAAAAGTCCGAGATAGGCGGTTTGTGTTGCCCAGTTTTGCCAATCCCCAGTGCCTAAAATACGCTTGTGTGCGAGGGTTTTGCCGTCGACCGTGATGCTCACGAATCCACCAGATGCCAGAGCGGCCACGCGCGAGCTCAGCGCATAGTGGTTGCGTGATGGCACGGTGAAAACGTATTCAAGCCATTCTCCCGACGCTGTCCAGCCAACGTTGTACAAACCATCTGAATCGTTGGTGGGTTCTATATCAACAGACTCATCAAGTCGATAGGTCTGTCCCTCGTTCACTGCAGTCGTGTCGAAAGACGCATCAAAATCTTCAGCCTCAAGACGTAAGGTGGCGCTTGCTGGTGCCATGACACTAATGTTGCGCTCTGCTGTGGCGGTACTGCCCAAGGTATCCGTTGCCTGATAGGTAAGCATGTATTCGCCCGGGAAGTACCCGACTTCGCCGATGACTTTGATCTGTGGTGAGTCTGTGTCTCCACCACTGACGGTAACTCCCGGATCATCAAAAGGATCACCTTGCGTGATCTCAATCGTGCTATCACCGACGAGTGCTATCGCAAGAGGCGCCGACCGCTCAGAGGCAGTGCCCGTGCTTTGTGAGCCACCGCAACCAATGAGCAGCAGGCAGGCAAGCTGACATACAACAGAGCGCCACTGTTTCATTATTATTCGTCCTTGGGCATACAGCCGGCAGGCTAGCTGAAGTTCACTTGGGTCATCAACAACCAACGCCTCCCCCTAGCCCCGCTTGAGCTTGTTTTAGTACCCGTCCGTCGTGTTTTCCAAGCTATCGATTGACGCGCGCACTGTTCTGCGCGTTGATGCTGATAACTTGAGAGACCGATAAAAATGACAACGCTTCACGAGTATCGTAACCAACTAATTTCCGCTTTTCCTTTACTCCCATTGATACTCGCTGTTACCGCTTGTGGCGGTGGTGGTGGCACCGGTTCGTCGGATCCGATTGTCGAGACGCCGCCTGCTGTTGTTGATAGTACCGCCCCAACCATTAGTCTTTTAGGGGATGCCGAATTACACATCGAGCAGGGCTCGACATTTTCAGACCCCGGTGCCTCGGCAAACGACGACAATGACGGTGAGGTCACAGTGGTGATCACTGGTGAGGTCGACACTACCATTGCCGCCACCTACACACTTACCTATAGCGCAAGTGATGAAGCAGGCAACGAATCCTCAGTAGAACGCGTTGTTATCGTTGCAGATACAACGGCACCTACCGTTACCCTCAGTGGCAGTGGCTCGATGACCCTGGCAGCCGATGCGTCTTACAACGAGGCCGGAGCAACCGCATCGGACCAAGTTGACGGCACCCTTGATGTCACCATCGCGGGCTCAGTGGGGAGCGCAGCAGGCACTTACACGCTCACTTACACCGCAACAGATAAAGCTGGCAACGTGGCAGAGGTACAGCGTGTGGTAACGGTGCTTGAACCAGAGCCCGTATCACCCCCCACCGGTAATAACGGCGAAGCCGATGACTTGCTTGTGATGACCAATGGCGTGGTTGATGCTGCTTGGGATCGTGGTATCAATGCCTTCGATCAGGCCATTGGTTTTGGGGACTGCAGTAACGATGGTGGGCAGGGCTGTCCATCAATCGCTTGGGAGTTTGTATCGGACCCAGAGCGGGGCGATGTCCTTCAAGTCACTCATGCTGACAATCAGAATTTGGCGGGTTTGTTTTTTGCCTCTTCAACAGCTGTCGATATCAGTAACTATGCAAACGGCAGCATTGCGTTTGATATCAAAGTGGTATCGGGCGATGCATCCATCACAATGAAACTCGATTGCTTCCATCCTTGCTCATCGGGTGATCAGCCACTAGGTGAGCGAGGTGTTGCGGGTTGGGAAACGGTAAGCGTTCCTTTGGCACAACTTACGAGTTCAGGGCTCAAGTTACCGGAAGTGAATACCGGTTTGGTCATCTGGGCCAGCAAGTTTCAAGGTACGGTATTTCAGATCGACAACATTCGCTTCAACGGTTTTGATGAGACTGCAGAAGCGCCACCCAGCGCCGTCACGGTGCCTTTCAAACTCACGACGATGGGTTTGGGTAGTTACTCCGATACCATTAACCCCGACAGTTACCGCTGTGTCTTTGACTTTGGCAACTGGATTTACAATGCTGGGGTGGTAGAGCCCGGCATACCGTTCTGCGACACAGCCACCGGTAAACCTCAAGGGAATCCAACCCCTAAATTTCCGCAGTTGGCGGGCGCGGCAGCGCAGAAGCCCACCATGACTCACCGCTGGTGGGGCTCGGTATCGTTCATCGGTGAGATGCGCATCGGTGATCCCAATGGCGCGGGATATATCACTCCCGACCCCATTATGGCTCGACTGACCGAGCGCGGTGCACGCTTAATGGGTATACCCCCGGGTATTCGCGCTAATGCAGGGGGCTTCGGCTACGCGGTCCCCGATCCATTTGCTGAGGTGTTCGATGGAGCGGCCATCGCCAACAGCGCCCACAGCAACATGGATGTGAAGTTGCTCGATCACTCGGAGGGTGCAATCACTGCCGGTTGGTACGAAGGGGACACGTTGATTATGGAGGCGACGTTTGTTTACGGCTCGCCTTATGTGTTCTTCGAGGTGCATTCCGGCACGCCCACCCTTAAAACGTTGCGTGCTAATAGTGGCGAGCGAGGTGTTTGGCACCAGGGCGAAGACAGCTTAGGGGTGTGGACTAATGTGGCCGGTCAACGCAATGATTTTCTCATCGTTGGGGACGCGGGGACTACCTTTAGCGGGGTAGATACCGATACGGTGACCATTTCTGCGCCGGGTAATTCCTTCACCTTGGTATGGACGCCAGAAACCACAGAGTCGGTTCGCCAGCTGCTACAGAGCCATGCTCGCAATAAAGTGAAACAGGTCACCATCGATTACAGCGTTGATCGAGCCACTAATACGGTCACTGTAAGCCACCGCTACTTAAGTGAGAGTAGTGAGTCCGTCCAGACCCTAGCGGGGCTCATGCCCTTGCACTGGAAGCGTAGCTCTGGATTGGACTATGCCACGTCAGCTCGCAGTGCCAGGGGTGTGATTCAGTTTGCAGCAACAGAGGGCTTTGACTACGACCTGCCGTATGTTGGTGTGCTGCCTGCGCTACCACTGATCGACGGCTCCCTTAACGAAGCCGAACTAAGCAGTCTTGTGGAGGATTTCGTAGCAGGCGGCAGCAGCTATTGGAACACGGCCAACGATACCTACTGGAATGGCAAGGCGGTAGGGCGTTTGTCGGAAGTACTGGCGATTGCGGATCAATTAGGTATGACCAGTGAGGTGAATACTTTGCGCACATGGTTGAAAGGCGAGTTGGCAGATTGGATGAGTGCCGAGCGTGATGGCACCTTGGATAATGAGAACTATTTTGTTTACGACTCAAACTGGAGCACCTTGCTGGGCCTCGAGGAATCCTTCGCGTCTCATCAACAGCTTAACGATCATCATTTCCACTATGGTTACTTCATTCGTGCGGCAGCGGAAGTGTGCCGTGTAGATAAAGCGTTCTGTAGTGATGCGCAGTACGGGCAAATGTTTGAGCTGTTAATCCGCGATTATGCGGGTGGCAAGAATGACCCACTGTTCCCTTATTTGCGCAATTTTGACCCGGCTAATGGCTTTTCCTGGGCTTCTGGACACGCCAATTTCGTGCGCGGTAACAATAACGAATCAACCTCCGAAGCGGCCAATGCCTATGGCGCAATGGTGCTTTATGGATTGGTGACGGGGAACGATGCCATTGTTGAACGTGGCATGTACCTTCACGCATCGACGTCAGCCACCTATTGGGAGTATTGGAACGATATCGATGGGTATCGCGGTGGTGATGCCGAAGCGCGTAATTTCCCCGCGGACTATCCGCGCATCACAACATCGATCATTTGGGGTGACGGCAGTGCTTTCTCCACCTGGTTCAGCCCTGCTTTCGCCCATATTTTGGGCATTCAAGGGCTGCCATCAAATCCCTTGATCATGCATGTGGGCTTATACGCCGATTACCTCGATGACTATGTGGCCTGGGGTCTTGAGGAGTCGGCCAACGGAAAACCATCAGGGCTACCCGATGGCCAGTGGACAGACCTCTGGTGGAATTTATGGTCTATGACCAATGCCGATGCCGCCATTGCTGATTATGAGGCGACAGCAAGTTACAACCCGGAGGAGGGTGAAGCGCCAGCACACACCTACCATTGGATTTATACCATGCGCGCCTTAGGTGAACTGCAGACGGGTACAGGTACGCTTACCGCCGACTACCCAGCGGCAATGGTGTTTAGGACAGATGCAGGTGTCACCAATTATGTGGTGTACAACTACAGTGACCAGCCCGTTACAGTTACCTTCAGTGACGGGGTCGTGGTAGAAGCCGCAGCTAACCAATTTTCTGTCCAGCAAATGTAGCAGTAAAGTTTAGCTCAGCGCTGCCAACTGGAACTGTGTTCAACGGTCCACAGTGTACCAAGGCAACTCAAGGTGTAGGCCCTTTTTTGCAGGGCCTACACGGTTGTTAAAGCTCGTAATAAGTGCTGGCACCTTGCATGGTCATAGCGATGACAGGGTTAAGCCACACATTATGTGACGCCATGCTGTCATCCTTCTCGTTCTATTGCGCGTACTCATCTCGTAGTACCCAATAACCACACAAAAGCCATAATGCGAGGTTCAAATGGTAATAAATACGTACGTTACGCGGGCGCGGCTTGCGCTGGGCGTTATGTTGCTCACTGTTTTAGGCGCCTGTAGCGACTCAAATGACAGTGCACCCACGGCTCAAGAGCCACCACCGCCACCGCCTGCTCCGGGCACAATTGCAGAAGTTGCGGCTGAAACCGAAGGTTTTTCTACGCTTGTCTCTGCGATTGAGGCTGCCGGGCTCCTAAGTACCCTTGACGACGAGACGCAATCATTAACGGTGTTTGCTCCCACTGATGAAGCCTTTGCGGCACTACCCGAGGGCGCATTGGATGCACTGTTAGGTGATGTCGACGCGCTGACGGATGTGTTGACCTACCATGTCATTGATGGCGCTGTCGATTCATCTGCGGCGGCCGATGCGGTGGGTACAACCGTGGAAATGGCGAATGGCGGACGGGTTGCCATCACTTCCCGAGACGGGCAGCTCTA
>CBFHTF010000078.1:0-10936 GCA_965658685.1 Luminiphilus sp. | reverse complement strand
CGTCCCCTGATCCGTAGGCCGCTCGTAGTCCACCAGTAGCTTTATGGCAACCGGATACAGCGCCCACAGCGCCAGTAAATTCACCACCGCCAATAGGCCCATTGTGAAATCGGAAAATCCGAAAACCGTGCCAAGATCCTGTAGCGACGCCCAGCCTATCAAGGTCAGAATAAACAGCCTAAATAAGCCAATCGTCAGCTGAGGCGATACATCGAAGTAGGCAATGCTGTTCTCACCCAGATAGCAGTTGTAGGCGATTGAGCTAACCGCAAACATTACCAGCGCAATACTCACCAGTTGTTCACCGATGGGACCAATATGGCTTGCCAAGGCCAGCTGTGTCAGTGCAACCCCCTCGATACCATCGGCACCGGGTTGATATACCGGCGACAAAAGAATGATGAGCGCCGTGCAGGTGCAGAGCACAATGGTGTCAATGAAGACACTGAGAGCTTGAATAAGTCCCTGGGATACGGGATGTTCAACATCGGCGGCGGCAGCAACATTGGGGGCCGTTCCCAAACCCGCTTCGTTGGAGAACAACCCCCGGCGAGCGCCCTGCATGATGACCGCCGCAATGCCTCCACCAACGACTTGCTCAAGCCCAAAGGCGGACTTCAGGATGAGACCGAAGGCAGCGGGAATATCAGTGATATTGAGTACCAACACCACGAGAGCCAACAGAAAATAGCCGACCACCATTATGGGCACGACGACCTCTGAAAAAAGTGCAATGCGACGAATACCGCCAAACAAGATAACCGCCATTAAGGCGGTCAGCGCCACCCCTGACTGCCAAGCGGGGACGCCAAAAGCACTCTCGATAGAGGCGGTTACCGCATACGACTGAACCGCATTGAAGCCCAGGCCGGTAGTGAGCAGCAACAGGCACGAGTACACGACGGGCAATACGCGCCACCCAAGACCATGGCGCATATAATAGGCGGGACCACCGCGAAAATCGTCCTCTTCATGTTTGCGCTTAAACAATTGCGCTAAGGCGCACTCGAACAAACTGGTGGCCATACCGAGCAGTGCAATGAGCCACATCCAAAACAGGGCGCCCGGGCCGCCGAGTGTCATCGCTACCGCCACCCCGGCGATGTTGCCACCACCAACACGACCCGCCACGCTCACAACCAATGCTTGGAAACCACTAATACCGCGGCTGGTGCCCGATAAGTGGCTGTGCCAAAGCCCTTTGAACATGGCGGTAAACAGGCGCAATTGGACGAACCGCGAACCCACGGTAAAACGCACACCCACGGCCAGTAAGGCCACAATCAAAACATAGGACCAGAGCCAATCGGTGAGTGTTGCAAGTAGCGCCATGGGTTACACCAATCCTGTAATCAAGATGAGAGCAATAGCTGGCACGGCTACAAAGCGCAGTAGCCAACGCCACAGATGATAACTTTTGTCACTCATGGCCAGTTCATCGGCACTGTGCGCCCGTGACATAAACCAACCAACGAATAGGGCGATAAACAACCCGCCTGCGGGCAACAGTACCTTCGTGGGTAGTGCATCGGCGACGTCATTAAAGTTCATGCCGGCCACCCGTACATCGGCAATGACGTTGTAAGACAGCACACTGGCAATAGCACAAAAGGTCACCGTTAACACAACCGCCGCAGCGCCCATATGTCGGTTAATGCCAAAACGCTCGTCAATCCATGCGGTCACCGATTCGAGCAAACCGACCATCGAGGTGATACCTGCCACCGACAGCATAAGGAAAAACAGTACCGCAAACACATGACCACCGGGCATTTGCGCAAATGCGACGGGCAGTGTCTGAAAAATAAGACCAGCGCCACTGGCGATATCAAGCCCATAGTGGAACACCGCGGGGAACACCACAAAACCTGCAAGCAATGCCACGAGTGTGTCGGCCACAACAACAATAAGCGCACCTTGGGTGATAGAAAAGCGCCTGGGCAAATAGGCACCGTAGGTCATCATGCCACCCATACCCACACCAATGGAGAAGAAAGCTTGGCCAACGGCGGCTAACAAGGTTTCTGGGCCCACTTTGGAAAAATCGGGTGTAAATAACCACTCGAGCGTGGCCATGAAGCCACCCGTGAAGGCGTTGTAAATACCCAGCCCAATAAGCAACGCAAACATCAGCGGCATGAGAACACTCACTGCCCGCTCAATACCCTCTTTCACGCCGGCAAAAATAATAGCGCCGACAACAATATTGCCCACCAAGGTCCAGAACAACATGCCCGACCCATCGGCGAGAATATGCTCGAAGGTCTGGGTGGCACTGTCGGCGGTAACACCGGCGAATCCAGTGATCGCCGCCTTACTCAGGTACCAGAGTACCCAGCCCACAACAACCGAATAGGTGATGGCGATGGTAAAGGCGGTAACGACACCCATGCCGCCGACCCAACTCCAGTGACGACTGCGCCCCGATTCCTCGGCAACTCGTGCCATGGACTCGGGGGGACTGTGCTGCCCTCGCCGCCCCACCAAAAGCTCAGCGATAAGGCAGGGCACACCAATGGCAATGGCGCAAATCAGGTAGACAAGCACAAACGCTGAACCACCGTTTTCACCTGTCACATAGGGAAATCGCCAGATATTACCCAGGCCAACGGCAAAGCCTACCGATGCCATAACAAATGCAAAACGACTCGACCAATAGGCGCTGTTCGACGCGGCTCCAGCCATGAATACCTTCCTTTTGATTGGCTTTCGACTCGATAGTCGGTTACTCGCCGCCCTTTATGCAAACAAGAATATGCAAACAATAAAGACCAAAGCGAGGCTGTTATTAAGTTTTTATGACAGATCCAAGTCTTATCTACAACTGGCCGTCCAAGGCAACGTCGAAACCATCGTCGGTGGGCACACCAAATAACATCAGTGATGGGCGCAAACCTTCGTTAGCTACAGCAGGACCACTGACCCCAAGGTCAACCTTCCAATCTCGCCCTTCAAGCGCAAGCTCGCCAGCTACGACCAGTGGGCCCGATAAGGTGATCACCGAGCCCTCAATCGAGCCATCGCTACCCGATACATCAAGGGCATAATTGCCCAAGGCAACATCACCCTGTCGAGCGGCCCAGACTGCGTCCTGCCAAACCACACGTGCATCCAGGGCACTAATCACACTACCGTCAATCAGTGCTTCAGCGACAGTGGCCTGTACCTGGCCACCGACATACAGGGGCATGAGATTTCGCAAAAAACGTACATCGAACTGTACCGTAGCGTCCTCAAGTGACGCCGTGCCGCCCAGCCCAACGGACAAACGACCATCAAAGCGCTGACTGCCCCAGATGCTACTTACCTGTACCGCTGGGTGAAGGCTCAGTACAGACAAGGGTTCAAGACGCCAATTGAGTCTGCCGAGAACAAACCGTTTACCGTCAACAATGATCACCGCCCGGGCCGCAGTACCTTGCCACAGCGTTCCGGCCACACCCTCTAGTTGTAGATCTGAAGGCAGGAAAAAGGTAACCACGCGACTGGGTAACTGTTGCAGCAGTAACAACAGCAACAAAACACCGCTTCCGATGGCAATACGTACTGTCGACATACTGATCAGCCCGATTTCGCTAGACGGAGCGTTGCGTTTACACCACCACTGCGTCCTGCTTGGCTGATAGAGGCATCGACAACGACCAGCCCGTCGACAACTTCGATGCGGTACAACCAGCGCACCAAAGCATCGTACTCTACGCTCTCAAAACGCACTTGCACCTCACCACGACTATTGGGTTGGAGACGGCGCACAGGTAGCCCGGCCAACTCGCTCGATCGGCTAATGGCCGCGGTAAGGTTGCCATCGTCACCTGTACCGCCGGTGGCTCGCAATCCCACTAGTTGAGCCGCTTTAGCGTCCACACGGGCGAGTAAAGCGACTGCCGATTCATTGTTCATCGCCATTTGTTGTCGCTGAGCAGCGGCGGGTGCCAACAACAACTGGTAAACGAGCCAAAGCGCAACAACGGCGCCCATCACCAACACATAAACTTGCTCGCGCTGACTCAAATTCTGAAACCAGGCTTTCATGCGCCGACTCCTGTTGGTGTGCCCGCGATACGCAAGCGAGCCCGCACTTGCTCATCCCTCGATGATGAGGTCTCGAGAGTGGCATCAAGGCCTCGGCGTCCAAGTAGCTGACGCAACGCCTCGACCGCAGCAAAATCCTCGGCCATTAAATCGAGCCGTACTTCGCCTGATGAAGCACTGAAATTCAGCGTGCTAAGACTAATCGCTCCCTGCTCAGCCAAACTGGCGGTTATGGCCGCGAGCAGTGGCGTAAAAGCCACAGCGCTACTAGAGGGGTTAAATTCCGCAATCTGACGATCAAGCTGCTTTTCAACGTCAACAACCGCGCCCCTTGGGTTCGCCTGTCGATAGCTGTCCTGAATCGCCTGACGAATACGGGTGTTGTCGGCCTTAAGACGCTGGTATTGGGCAATATCGGCCCCCAGTTGCAGGACCAAGGCAACACCTGCGGCTATCGCAACACGCTGCCACAGGCGCCACCAACGGCCCAAGGGTAATTGCGGCGCGAATCGTCCCTGGCGCAGATCAAAAGCAGGCGCCTCTTGGGCCAATAACAACGCACTGCCCAAGTTGCCCTGACGCCACTGAACTAGGTGATGGAGGTGTTCTGGGACTGCGTTGGTATCGTCTGTTTGCTGCTGTCCGTAAAGAACAATGGCCCCCGGTTCCACATCCAGACTTGCCAACAAAGGACTCAGCAGGGAGCACTCAATGCGCGTGCCAGTCCACTCGCCCAGACGCACAATAGCGCTATCAGACTCTATAACGACACATACCTCTCCGGGCTGCCAGGGTAACAACAGCGCCTCGGGTAGCCAGTGTCCTTCCCAGCCGTCGGGAAGCACAGCCTGCCATGCCTGCATTTGTTCATTGGACGCGATCGCAATGAGGTACAGCTCGTCCCCTATGGGCTGATAGGCAAAGTGGAGTTCATCAACATCGTCAATGACCTCGTCTTCCATTAAATAAGGAAGGGCCTTCGAAAGGTGTTTTGCCTCGTCAGCGGCAATAGCGCGGGTGAACAGGCGGACCGTGTCAGAAGGCACAGCAAAGACCGTGTTCTTTGGCAGTGTTGCCAAACCAGCTACCGGCTCGCTGTGAGGTTGACCGGCACGCCAAAGCCGGGGCTCATCCCCTTCGAGGCGCAATACACAGGCATTTTCTCTGACAATCATGTTAGACAAGCCAAAAAAAGGAATAAATCGTCGGAAGCGTCCAAGACCCACATCATAACTCGCCTTGGCTTCGATAGTGGCTTTTAATGCTGCGCCTATCGCGTTGCAGCACACTGTACAAGCGCAATTCGCGGTCGGCAATCTCTACACTGGCGTTCAATAGAAACCACTCACTGTTAATGACCAGAGATTCACGAAGCTGCGCGACATCACCACCAGCGAAGGCGAAGTCAGCCAAGAAATCATCAATCCCTTGAATATCACCGGTGGCGCGCAACTCTATCAAGCGCTGCCCATCCATCACAGACAACGGTTCCATTAGGCCATCGATGTTAAGACTGCGCATGACTGGCAGCGGTGCTGTTAACAGGTTGAGTTTGCCACCCAGTGGCGGCCAAACTGTCACGTAGGGTGCCAATGCTCGGTACAGCTCTGGCGTCATTCCCTGTACCGAACGCAACTCACTAACACTGGCTAAGGGCTGATTTGCGGGCAAATACGAAGGGGTCGTGTTTCGATAAGCCTCGGCTTCTGCCCCCTCAAGTCGGCGCTGCTGGTCGTTATCGATGAAATCAGTGATCGCCTCGGTCAGCGCTATCGCTTGGGTTTGGGAAACTGCCAGCCCCTCTAGGCTCTGCAACAAGCGAATAAACTGGATCTGCGCTGGCGTGAATCTGGCGGGCTCACCATTGGCTGTAGCGCCACCCGATGGGGGTGCTGGAGTACCGTCATCTTCGTCGTCGTTATCCTGCGGATTAGACGCATCACCCTGGTCTGCAGCATCGTCGGGATCATTCTCGCTCTGCGATACCGTCAAATTATTCAGGTTAAAACGCCCCTGCAGATCTTCGAGCTGCCCCATCAACCAACCACCCTCGCCCAGTGCATAGGGTGTTGCCTGGGTTGCCCAAAGCTCAGTGAGATCATCGCGAGGGGCGTCTTTCAGAGCATCCTGGTCAGCGTCATAACGCAGTGCGGTGGCTGCCAATTCCTCGGCACCGCGTAAATAAGCCCAGCCCTGCTCCATCAGCAGAGCATTGCTGCTACGTTGTAATTGCAGTGCAAAATCCCGTTGTAAACCCACCATCAGGGCCGCTGCCAGGGCAAACACCATCAATGCGATGATGAGTGCGGCACCCCTCTGGCCACGCACGTTTGGCACACTAGAGTGGCGGTAAGACATACAGCCGCTCCAATTCACCCCAGCCCTCGATTTCAAGCAGCACTTCCAGCGCTACTGGCGGATCAACGACGGTGCCAGGCTGCGACACGTCTGCTATCCAGCTTTCTTGCCACATTCGTCGATCAATATCGATGCCACGGTTGACCCTTAAATTGCTGGTATTCGGCAGGAAGCGCACATCGAAACGCGTAACACGATCGATCAATACCGCTCGCTGGGGCTCTGTGGGCCCAGCAAGATCCAGCACCGGCCAACTGAGGCGTATCAACTGCTCATCTTCAAAAACATAGGCCACTCTCTGCAGAGTACTCCGAGGTATCTCCACCGTGTTGTGCCAGCCCGCACGGGTAAAGGACAACATATATTGGGCCAGCACCCCGCCCTCTAGCGCCGAGGACAGCTGCCCAAACTCATTGACAACCGGCCGATGCGTAAATTGGCGAATGTCGCGAGACAGCACACTGAAAGCGCGGTTGAGTTCGTGCATTCGCTCCGCCTGAGCGCGGGCGCCGTCGACGCCACTAATCACTGCCGACAAACTGGTGTAGGCCACCAGCGACACGAAGGCTGTGATTGCCATGGCAATGAGAACCTCGATAAGTGTGAAGCCACTGGCCTGTCGACTAGGGCCCATCGCCTTCCTCCGGCGCGAAAAAAGCGGTTAGCACTTGCAATGGCTCATTCTCACCATCGGGCTCCAGAGCCACTTTCACATCTACCCTGACAAAACCCGGAAGCTCAGTATTTTCGGGCACAATCCACCAGTACCAATCTTGCTCTGCAAAGCGGTACTCGCCATTTTGTATATTCGTTGGGACCCGTTGCTCCTGATCGATGACCAGGCGTAACTCAGCTAACTTATTGGCTGCCACCCAACTGGCAAGGGTTCGCTCACGCAGATAACCCGTACCGTCAATTTGCTGGATGAGGGAAAACAGTAATGCTGGCAATGCCACCGCCACCACCGCCATGGCAACCATCACCTCAACCAGCGTAAAGCCATGTCGTTGATGCCGGCTAAAAGGCATTGTCTGCGGGTTCCTCGCCTTTGGGCATAATGGTCATCCGTCCAAAAAGATCCCAGCGCAATCGGTACAGTAGGTCACCTGTGCGGCGGTCAACCCAGTCGAGCTCGCCTTCAGTCATCTCTCCACTGGCAAATAATTGAATTTGTGGGGGCGGGTTGAGTTCTGGATCCCGGGGCGCAATGGCGCGATCGGGTAAACCGACTAAACTGAGCACCAGTTCAACGTCTCGCTCAAAACGAAACGACTCGAGCACATCCGCGCTGCCTCGAGGCTCCGACCAACCTTGGTCATATCGCCTCAACCAGTGACCGACATAACGGGTTTCCCCTCCTTCGACACGGCGCTCAAGAAACAAACCGTGATCGGCACCTGAAAACTCTGCCTCTGACTGGGCGTAGCCCAGGGTTGCTGCCAACTGTCTGACCTCTTGCTCACGCTCTAGATCGGCGCTACCAGAGCCCACATTCAAACTCACTACAGAGGTCAGCAGCACGACCACCATAACGGCCACGAGCAGTTCCACCAGACTGAAACCCTGCTGTGGGTTATGAGCGCTGATCATGGTCAACCCAGCAACCGCAGCAGATTACTCGGAGTCGGCGTTCCAGTTGCCGATATCGGCACTCTGATCTTCACCCCCAGGTAGGCCATCGGCACCCAAGGTGTAGATGTCGACTTCGCCATTCTCACCTGGCGACAAATACAGGTACTCACGGCCCCAAGGGTCCACGGGAACCTCGGTTAGGTAGCCGCCTTTTTTAAAATTCCGTGGCTCAGGCGCTAGGGTAGTTGGTTGTACCAAAGCCACCAGACCCTGTTCTGTGGTGGGGTATACATAGTTGTCGAGGCGATAAATCTTCAGGGCTGTTTCAATAGCCTTAAAGTCAGCCTGTACTTTTTGTATCCGCGCAACATCGGCGGAATTCAACACCGTGGGTGCAACGACACTGATCAACAACCCCATGATGACCAGTACCACTAGAATCTCAATCAGCGAAAAACCTTGTTGCCTTTGCATGCTGCTACCTCACCATAGTGTTCAAATCAAAAATAGGCATTAATATCGCCATGACAATAGTGAGCACTAACCCACCCATCACTACTACCATCAGTGGCTCAAATAAACCCATAACAGTACCCAACGTCATTTCAAGCTCACGTTCTTGGTTTGTCGCTGAGCGAGCTAACATTGTCTCCAAATCGCCACTGGTCTCACCGGACGCCACCATGTGTACCATCATTGGCGGAAAAAATGCCTCTTGGGCCAGTGCTCGATTGAGACTACTGCCCTCCTGAACGCGGACGGCCACATGCTTCGACGCATCACGCAAAACAAGATTCCCCATCACAGCGCCGGCAATGCGTAACGCATCGAGCAGAGGTACACCACTGGCCATTAAGATGCTCAAGGTCGACGAGAACCGAGCCGTATCCATGCTAGTAATGATCCCTCGAATGCCCGGCACCTTCAGCAATATGCCATGCCAGCGCCGGCGTCTTTTTGGTTCTTTAATCAATTGCTGAAAGCCTATAACGGCCACCACAATCACAATGAACATGGCCACGCCGTATGCTTGTAGGAAATCGCTGGTGGCGATAAGGGCTACCGTCAGTGGCGGCAGCGCCTTCTTGGTATGCGTGAATATACCGACCAACTCCGGCACTACGAATACCATTAGTGCGGTGACCACAGCGATGGCCACAGCCACCAACACGAACGGGTAAATCATCGCCATTTTCAGCTTTTGCGCAGTATGCTGGCTGTTCTCGGTGTAGTCCGCCAACTGCTCTAACACTGGGGCTAATTGCCCCGCCTGCTCACCCGCGTGCACCATGGCACGATACATATCACCAAAGGCTTGGGGGTACTGCGCCATGGAATCAGCGAGCGTGTAGCCCTCTGACACTTTCGAGCGCACCTGTAACAAAATGGCTTTGGTCTTGGCTTTTCGCGTCTGTTCAGCGGCCGCTTGAAGACACTCATCAAGGGGTAGCGCAGACGCTACCAAGGTGGCCAATTGCCGAGTAATGAGCGACACCTCTGACGCACTGAGACCAGGCTTGAACAATTGCAGGGCAAATTTATTGCTTCCACTTGCCCGCGAATTGGCTTCAACCACCTCTACGGGACGCAACTGCTTGGCCCGCAGCTGGCTGCGAATTTGCCGCTCTGAGTCGCCCTCGAGTACGCCCTTTACCAGCTTACCGGCGCTGTTGAGTGCTTTGTAGCGATAAGCCGACATGATCTATTTCACCGCGGTAACGCGGAGCACCTCTTCAACGCTGGTCTCACCCGCCAAAATTCGACGTCGACCATCGGCATCAATACCCGGATAGCGTTTTCTCGCCTCCGCCAACATCGTTTGCTCGCCAGCGCCCTCGTGAATCATCTGACGCAGATCGTCATCGATTTCGATCAGTTCGTAGATGCCCGTCCGACCACGGTAACCGGTGTGATTACATTCAGAACAGTCGCCAGGTCGGTACAGGGTGACCGCTTCATCGGTACCCACTTGCAATAACGCACGCTCGGCAGCGGTAGCTTCCGTGGCAATACGACAGTTTTTGCACAGTAAACGAACCAATCGCTGAGCCATAACACCCAGTAAGGACGATGACAGTAGGAAGGGCTCAACCCCCATATCCTGCAATCGCGTTACAGCGCCAATGGCGGTATTGGTATGCAGGGTTGATAGCACCAAATGCCCCGTCAGCGACGCCTGAACGGCGATTTCTGCGGTTTCTAAATCACGAATTTCGCCGACCATAACCACGTCTGGATCCTGCCGCAAAATGGCGCGCAGACCACGAGCGAAGGTCATATCCACTTTGGTATTGACCTGCGTCTGCCCAACACCGGGCAGCATGTACTCAATGGGATCCTCGATGGTCAGAATGTTGCGGGAGCTTTGGTTAATGCTCGACAAACCCGCATACAAGGTCGTTGTTTTACCTGAACCCGTTGGGCCTGTTACCAAGATGATACCGTGGGGGCTCAACAGGGCTTTACGGTAGGCGCCATGCACCTGCTCGTTCATATTCAACTGCGTCAGCTCTAGCTGCCCTGCCTGCTTATCGAGCAGTCGGAGCACTACCCGCTCACCGTGCGCTGAGGGAATAGTCGACATGCGGATATCAATCGCGTGCCCGGCAATGCGCACCGATATTCGGCCATCTTGGGGGATACGCTTCTCGGCAATGTCGAGTTTTGCCATGACCTTCAAGCGTGACACCAGCAACGGCGCCAGCATGCGTTTTGGTGAGAGCACCTCGTTCAAGACACCGTCGACACGGTAGCGAACACTCAAACGATCCTCGAACGTCTCGATATGGATATCGGACGCCTGCTCCTTCACCGCCTGTGACAGCACCGCGTTAATCAACCGGATAATCGGGGCATCGTCTTCGGCATCCATTAGATCGCCGAGATCGGGAATTTCATCAACCAGCTTGCTCAGATCAACATCGGCGCTGATATCCTCCGCCATTTGGGCGGCTTCGTTGTTGGTGCGCTGGTA
>CBFHTF010000077.1:0-11091 GCA_965658685.1 Luminiphilus sp. | reverse complement strand
GTCTTTTCAAGGCGCCCTCAGATCACCGCGAGACCGTCATGTACCTGCCCACCAATGCCAGCGAGAATCTACAGTTTCTCACCGCAGAGGTGCGAACACAGTGTCTAACGCTTCGCAGTGCCATTGACCGTGGTGACGCCAGCCGCATCAGACGTATTGTGGAACGCTCGGGCTATGCCGCCAATCTGAAGCAACGGGTCCAAAGCAGTTGCCTTACGGCACTGTCGGAGATCCACGACGATAAAATTGCCAATTTACGTCTGGCCACAGTGGCCGATATGGCCCACCAACTAGAGCGCATCACCGACAAGTTTCGAGACATCAGTCGCCAGTACCTAGCCATCAACGCCACCAGCGATCTGGCACTTGGGGGATTCCGGCCGCCTCTTGGGCGATTGCATTCGGCCCTCGACGGCCTTGCCGATGAACTGCCACCAAGCCGGGGCGATCGCGCTATGACATTGGCTGCATGCGCCCAACGCATCGATAAACAAGCTCGCAAGTTGTATGAAGGTTTCGTCGATGAACTGGAAGCACACCCAAAACAAGCGGCCGATTTAAGCCGATGTGTGCTAATGGCTAATGCGCTGCACCAGGCCGGAGAGGCCGTGTCGCGTATCAGTGAACATTTACTGTCCCTGCAATTAGGTCAGTCAATGAGCTTTGATCGCTTCCAGTCGCTGCAGGCCATGATCGATCGCTATCCCGAACTGGCAGGTGCTGCAGTATCGAATCTTGCTGAAACACGCTCGGGTAGCGCCATTAACGGATTAACACCAGCAGACCAGCAACAACCCGCCGCCGTTTTTAAAGATGGTTTGCGTCAGAAACTGAAAGAGGAGCGTAAAGGCGTCGAGAGCTGGCACGCGTTGTACCCGGGCTTAGCGCCGAAAATTTTGGCGTATCGTAAACGGGGTGAATCGGCTGCTCTGCTCATTGAGCATTTACCGGGTTTCACCTTTGAACAATTACTACTGCGTGAGCCTGAAGCACTTTTAGACGAGGGGATTAAAGCGCTTTTTAGAACCCTAAAGGATGTGTGGCGCGCCACCCAGTCAACAACACCGGTGTCAGCGCAGTTTATGACTCAAATTCTCCAGCGGCTACCCGATATACAGGCTGTACATAACAACTTGTTCAGTGACACGATGCGAAGTGGTAGCTATCGGCAATTACCCTTTGAGCAACTGGTGAAGCGTGCCGCCAAGTTGGAACGCAAATTGCCGTCTAATTTCTCGGTCTACATCCACGGCGATTTCAATGTCGATAATGTCATCTACGACCCCGATTCGGGTCGCATTCATTTCATCGATTTGCACCGCTCCCGTTACATGGATTATCTGCAGGACGTGTCCGTATTTATGGTGTCATGTTGTCGTCTACCCATCCCCGACACCATCATCAGCGAACGTGCTCAATCGGTTATTTTGACCATGGACCGCGCCGCACGACGTTTCGCTAAGCAACAGGATGACGATCACTACGACATAAGACTAGCGCTGGGCTTAGCCAGATCGCTAACAACATCCACACGCTTTATGGCCGACCGAAGCCAAGCACTGCGCTTTATTGAACGAGCGCGCTGGCTATTGGAGCGTGTGTTGGAAACACCACCGCAGCGTATGGCGGATTTCAAACTACCCCTGAAGGAAGTGTTCCGTGACATCCACTCAAGCTAAACGGATTGGCGTCATTGGCGTACCGGGCAAGTGGTCGACCGAGTGTTTAGCCGATGCCCTAGAGACACGCACCGGTTTTCGGTTGGTAATCGACATCAGCCGTGTCAGCCTGGATCTATCCATACCGGCACTTTGGTATGACGGCATTGACCTGTGTACCCTCGATGGCCTGGCCATTAAAAAGATATCTAGTGTTTACAGCCCCGAAACCCTAGAGCGAATTGATCTACTTCGCATTGCGGAGGCGTCGGGTGTGCGCTGCTTCAGTGCGGTTAATCGTGTGCACGGTCTAGTTGATCGACTGAGCTGCACGATTTCCCTGCGCAATGCGGGTATTGCAATGCCCGAAACCACCATTACAGAGCGCATTGATGTGGCGGCAAATGCCGTGCGTCGCTATGGCGCTGCGGTGCTGAAACCCCTGTTTTCAACAAAGGCAAGGGGCATGATGGTATTGGATGGCAACCTTGCTGACGCCGAACTGAATCAGCAGTTATCCGAATTTCATCGACGCAACCCCATTATGTATGTCCAAAAGAAACACGAGTTGGCTGGGGAGGACTACGGTGTTGTGTTTGTAGGTCAGCGCTACCTATGTACCTACTCGCGTGTGGGCGCCAAAGGCACTTGGAACACCACGATTCACAGCGGCGGTAAATACAGTGCCCATGAGCCAGATGCCTCCATCATCGCCCTGGCACAACAAGCACGGGATGTCTTTAATCTGGACTACACCACCGTCGATGTCGCTATTACCGACACGGGGCCTGTGGTGTTCGAGGTCTCCGCATTTGGCGGGTTCCGGGGCGTTAAAGAAGGCGCGGGACTCGACGCCGCCTCGCTCTATGCCGACTATATGTTGAGGGAATTGGGTACATCGCAATGAAGTATGAGGATCTTGCTCTACAACTAAAGCACTCTATTGACGTCACCCATTGTCTCGACTTGCCCTTTACGGATTGTGGCATCCGTATTCTCAGTAACAGCGCCGCGCTCCTCAGTGCCCTTCAGCGTTATTTTGGCGATTTTTTTTACGCACCGCTGAAACCCCGTCTCCATACGAGTGCCCACTATCAAGACGGCGCGAACCCTATTGTTGAACTTGAGTTAATCGAGACAAATCAGGTTGCGCCACCGCTTCCCTTGCGTGATTGGCCTCGACCTGCAGATAAAGGCAGAAAAGAGGCCTATACCGATCTTGATGATGCGCGTTTACTACAAAAAGTTCGTACCGGCCTGCTCTTTTTACAAGGCTTAGAACGCGGCTTGGCCATCGGACCACTCGAGGCCAACCTAAATCAGGTGGTCAACTTTATTAACAACCAAACCATCAACGTCTACAATCGAAGGGGCTGGGCGTTATGCCACGCTGCCGCTATTGCGGGCAGCCGGGGCATTGTGGCGGTTGCGGGATTTTCGGGCGGCGGTAAATCAACGCTTATGCTGCATCTTATGGCGGCGGGTGACTATCGCTTCGTTAGCAACGATCGACTATTGATTGCGCCCTCGGACCATAACGTAGCTGCTGTTGGCATAGCTAAAATGCCCAGAGTTAACCCGGGAACCCTTCTGAACAACCCCAAACTGACACATATATTGCCTGATGAACGCAGGCGTGTGTTGTGCGAACTCCCCAAAGACGCGCTTTGGTGCCTGGAAGAAAAATATGATGTGCCAATTACGTCAGCCTTTGGCGCTGGCCGCACAATGGAACGAGGCGCACTGCGCGCTATCGTCATCCTCGACTGGCATCGCAATGACTCAGCGCCCACTGAATTATCGCCAGTGGCCATCGACACAGAGACGCATCTGCTGCAGGCACTCATGAAATCCGCCGGACCTTTTTTTGCCGATACAGATGATGGAAATAACGGCCAGGCCAACACCCATGTACAGTTTTTACCGGCCTTGGAAACGCTGTCAACCGAACCCTATCTGCAAGCATTACAAAACGTACCCATCTACAAACTATCGGGCGCCGCTGATTTCCAAGCCGCGGTGAATCTGTGCGAGCCATTGCTAAATGACTAAGCCATGACAGCCACACCGACCCTTGCCCTTGTGCGCCATGCCGATTACGAGCAGCAAGCGAATACACCCAGCGCCTGGCAACCCTGGCCACTCTCGGATCTGGGATGGCAACAGGTGCAAGCGGGGGCCGATACATTGGCATCTCTCGCCAAAGCGCTTGAGCTACCAATCGCTCCGGTTATTCATTGCTCGACACTATTACGTGCGTGGCAAACAGCCCAGGGCTTGGCACAGGCACTGGGGCTCTCTGCTGAACCCGCCGCCTCTGATGCGCTGACTGAGCGCTGCGTTGGTGCTGCGGCCAATTTGAGTCTCAACGACATATCGAGGGCCGTGGCAATGGATCCTCGCCACCCAGATTTACCGACAAACTGGAAGAGTAACCCTGAATTTCGACTACCGCTGCCCGGTGCTGAGTCGCTGGCAGAGGCAGGACAGCGAGTGGCGAAACATGTGCGCGCTATTGTCGAAGCCGAGCAAGGGTTTCATGGCATCATCATTATTGTGGGCCATGGGGCAGCACTTCGTCATGGAGCAGTGAATCTGGGTGTGTTTGACCGATCAACGGCGATGGGACTTAGCATGTATCACGCACAACCGGTGCTTCTGCAGTGGCAACAAAACCGATGGCAGCACGTGGCCGGCAAGTGGAAGCAACGCAAGGGGCAACCCCATGATGTTGACTGAAGACGTAAGTGAGGGGACCCCAGTAACCTATGGACCATGGTTGCGTGCCCGAGCACCCGCAGGCAAAACCCCTTGGCTTCTCGACACCTGTGCCAGTATCGACCCCAACACCGATCCCACGGCGCTCACACACCACCTTCAACAGCTGGCCCAAAGTGGCAAGCTAGTATTCCCTGGGTCACCGGTGCACTTTATTAGCGACATCCACGCCGATGCGCGGGCGCTAGTTGAATCCTTGGTACTCGCTGGGGTGGTAACACAAACGGGCAAGAAACTACGCCAATTTCGCATTACACCCCACGGTTTCGCATCGACAATCGTCATTGGCGGTGATTGCCTCGACAAAGGTCCGAGTAACCTCAAGCTATTAAGCCTCATTCATCATTTGCGCCAAAGCGGGCTTAAGCTACATCTGCTGGCGGGGAATCATGATTTGCGTTTGGCACTGGGGCTGCAGTGCTTTACCGCCAGACGCACTGTTATGAACGAGCACCTCTTTGTGCGAATGGGCAGTAAAACCCTGCCTTTATTAGCCGAGATATGGCGAAAACGGTTACGGAAGCAGCCGCATCCACTGGCGCAGGTACCCACTAAAACCCAATGTCGCCAACATCTGCTGCCGGCTGACGACTGGGCGCAACGCTTCCGACGCGCTGCCACGCACATTCCAGAGGCCGCGCTAGAGCGTGAAATTGCCCGCATCGAAGAAAAAACCGCCACATTCCGCGATGCTTACAAAGCAGAAGATTTGACGATCCGAAAGGTGTACGCCGCCGCCGCCGAAGCGAAACGTCTGTTTATAAATCCAGAGGGTGAATTCGCGTGGTTCTTACCCTCTCTCGACTTGCTCTGGCGCTGTGGCAGTTTTCTGTTTGTACATGCTGGCTTAGACAACAACACCGCACAGGCATTGGCTCGCGATAATATCGATACATTAAACCAGCGTTATCGACAAGGGTTTAAAGAGGACCCCTTTGGCTTTTATGCCAGCAGCTTGGGAAATAGCCTACGCACCAAATATAGGCCGGTAGACTTCCCGCTGACGGATGAGGGTGTTAACGCTGTCCAAGATGCCGGGATTTGCGCACTAGTGCACGGTCACCGAAGCCATAGTCGAGGCCAACGACTCGCTCTACGAGCCGGCCTATTGCACGTTGAGGGCGATGTTACCCTCGATCGGAACACCCGTGCTAAAGAGGGCCTGTTGGGGCGGGGCGCTGGGGTTACCAGTTTGCTACCTAACGGTCGCATCTTGGGAATAAGTGGCGATTACTCACATACAAAGGTGTTAGATACGCGCGCTTAAATGGTGATCTAACCTACAGTGTTCGTCTTGGGTATTTCACGGGCTCGCAAACCCCAACACTGTGAAATAAAAGGACCACAGCATGGCTACAAACAATAAAAAGTTTCACCACAGTTCACTGCAAGACGCCGACAGTATCGTTGAACTACTCGAAGCCATTACCGAGGGTATCCACAAGGGCAAACTGCAGCTGAGTGACGACAACAGCGACATTCAGTTGCGACCACGCGGCTTGCTAGAACTCAGTGTCGATGTCGAGGAAGATAGTGGCAATAACAGTTTATCCCTGCGCTTACGCTGGAGTGATGCCGCGCGCCGGGTTGACCGAAAAACCCTAAAAATACGCTAATCCAATGCTTTCGACGCTCATCGCACCGTCATTGTTGCCACACCGAACGACCACCCGGTAAAGGCTTGACGACAGGGGTCATCGCAGGGCCTCGATAAACATCTCGCATCTGTAGTCCTGACGAGGCCGCACTGTCACCGCATACCCCTGAATTCAGCCAGTCTAGGGCTACACGCAAAGAGGTTTCTTCAGGGTCACCAAAACCACGGGTGAAATCGTCATTGGCGGGGCATAGGGTGAAGCGGCCGGTCGCCGCCAAGCCCTCGTACCACCCGCCCATTGCTTCACCATTTACCAGCTCAAACGACACAAGCCTCAGCAAGGTGTCGCATCCCCTTTGAGAAAAAGCATATTGCCCAACAGCTTTACCCAGTGTGTCCTCCCCCACCAAGACAACTTCGAACCAGGGCTCCAGACTATTGATGACCATTTCGCTGGCGGAGGCAGAGCCACCGGTAGTGATAAATGCAATACGCACTGGGTTCATTGAGCCAGCACGAGCATCAAAAAACCCACTAGTATCCTCTGTCGCGGCTCGCAGGCGATTGTGGCTAATACGGAAGCTCTCTTCTCCCCCGGCGGCTATGCCACCAATAAGATCTAATAAAATATCAGCTTCTTCGATGCTGCCACCGCTGTTGTAGCGTAGATCCACGACCATATCGGTTATACCTGCCTCGGCAAACAAGGTGGCCGTATCGATCAGTGGTTGCGTGGCATTATCTTGGAAACCACGCAGGTGAAAATAACCGACGGGCGATAAACCGGGGCGCTCGATAAGCAAAGCAGGGCCAGCGAGTGGTGGCGTGTCGAGTTCTCGCTTTACCAGTGTGATTTCTTTAATCGACTCTCCGTCTTGTACCCGAAATCCCCGCTCAACCCCAACTTCTGAGGGGCCGAAAAGTTCCGCTGTCGTGGCGTTTCGAGCCGCTAGCTCATCGACGGCTTCAAAGCCACTACCCGTGTCGATGGCGAGTATTCGTTGACCTCTTGCCAACTCCGCATCACCCGCGGGAGAACCTTCCAGCACATCGAGAAACCACCATTGCTCGCCGAAAGTAAAAGGCTCCTGGGTGTAACGAAAACCAAACCCAATATAAGCCCCCGTGGAAAAGCTAGCCTGATCTTCCTGCTGCGTGGTCACATAAGAGAATCCAGGGTCGCGGCCATCAAGGGACAGGGGCTCAGTTAAGGCATCGAGGTAGGCCTGCGCACTCGTATAATCGGCGGGATCCACATCTGCCAACTCGTCTACCCATAGGTACCAGTCTTGGGCAACATCGCGTACAAACGCTTTCTGGCTGGTAACACCGCAAGCGCCATCGTCATCGGTAGCGGCACTTCCGCCGTCGCTACTGCTACTGCCACCACCGCCACCACAAGCCATCAAGACCAGAACTGAGCACCCGATCACAATGAAGGTTCGACTCCGCGTTATTAAACCTTGCATTTTTTCACCTCTCCGAGAAAAGCCCTGGTTAAAGGGTTAACGGTGTCACGAATCTGTAACGGCTCACTATACAACCACTGTGAGGAACCAGCACAATCTGCCTATGAACTTTGGTAAGAGTCGTATCACCAAACAAGGAGAACGAAGGAATTGTCATGAACGCCCGCGCCCATCAAACAACCAATAGCGAGCAGCGCGGGCGGCTCCCGGAGGTGCCCTTCGGCTACGAAGCACTGTTGACACAGGAGCAACGCCAGCAGGTAGATTTGTGCAGGGGTATCGGCTGGGTTCTGCAGTTTATTCGCCGCCCCGAATTTCATTCCCCTGTGGTGGTTATGCAAGATGTGGCAAAAAAAAGCTGGCAGGTGCTCGACAACGGCTACTTAGAAGCCTTTCATAATTTACGCGGCTGTTGAATCCTGCCATCTGTGTTGCACACTCACAGCGCAATTAATCTCGGTCTGCAAGCCATCTACCGAGATTCGCTCACACCGACAGACTGATCTGCCCTACACTTGGCGCCCATGCTGACATCACTTTTTAAATGGATCTCGCTCGCCGCCTTAGTATCCGCACTGGTCGTTGTGGCGGCAGTCATCGTTATTCTTGAGCCAGCTCCCCGCGTCTCACAACACTCGCCACCAAGCCCCACCGATGTCCAACAAGCGAAGAGTTTCGTTCGTGGCGTGCGTACAACACTCAACACCCAAACTGGCGCACCAGGCCTTCTTACTACCGATTTATCCGCCCTGAATGCTGTGCTCAAATTAGGCGCCCGGCTGGTGCCGGGGTTCCGCGGAGAAATGCAGCCGGCCTATGACCAGGTTATTGGTCATGCATCGGTGCCCGTACCCTTCACTAACGAAGAGCAATGGCTCAATGTGACATTGGCTGCCCCCGCTTTCGAGGGCGAGTTCACACTATCACGCGCGCAGGTAGGGCCAATACAATTACCCCCGGCAGTGACACTTGGGCTACTTCGAATAGGCGCCAACGTTGTGTTCGGCAATCAACTTGGCGATACCGTTACCTCTGCTGCCAAACGTATGACCATCGATGGTTCGAACTTGCACTTCACGCTGGCCATGGATCAAGTGGGTGGTAACGGCATTATGCGTGGTGTCTTTGGTACCCTACGCGGGCAGTCGATGCCAGAAGCAGAGGCCATTACCTACTACTACCACCGTATCCGAGAAGCCATGGAGAGCGGTGACTTACCCACCCAAGGCAGTTACCTGCCCTACCTAACCTTTACGTTAGCAGAGGCAGAAGCCGGTGCCGCCAAAGAGGGTACCAACAACGCCTATACATCGGCTTTATTTGCCTTGACGCTTATTTGTGGTGCACGAGACTTCACGCTAGTGGTGGGTGGGCTAGTCACAGATGACATCAATGACGGTAAGCATTGGACAACAAGTTGTGCCAACGTCACTTTCAATAATCGCATTGATAGCCGGCGCCATTTCACTACCGCTGCAGCACTGCAGGCAGCGTCAAATCGCGGCTTTGCCGTGTCCGTCGGTGAGTTCAAAGAGCTCAATGACAGCCTTAAAGCCGGTGGTTTTGATTTCACCGATATCGCGGCCAACAATTCGGGCATTCGCATGTCAAACCGGTTCATGGGCAGTAAGCTTGAAGACTGGCCGGTACTGCGGGCACGCATACAAAATGAGCGCGATGTCATCGTGGCCTATGATGATATTCCGCAGATCATGAGCGAGACTGATTTCAATACCGCTTATGGTGACATTGAAGACCCACGCTACCGCGCCATGCTAGAGCACATTGAACGTAGGATTGACAAGCTATCGCTGCATCAATAGTGCGCCGAGGCGCTTTGCCGAGTGGAACGCCAGTTTCCCTCTGTAGAAAGCCAATTGTCCTCTGTAGTCAAACGTCGTGATCATTTTGTAAACGACCACTTTCTGCAAGCAATGGAACAGCAGATACCGAGGGTGCCGATCCTACGTTGATGGTAAACATAACGCTGGAGGTCGCGGTTTTGGTTACGTATCCACTCGTGCCGTACGTTGTGGCCGGTGCTTCAACCAATATCGGGTGGAGCCTACCTGACCAACTGGGCAAGAAATTCAGCTGGTGCTTATTTGGGATGGTCCCTATGCCTGGCCCGTAATTTACATTGCTGGTGTCCATTTTCGGTAGACCGCTTGTATCGATACTGCCGCTTACCGTCAGCGTCACGTCACTGCCTGATTCGACAAAGTTTGCCACTATTAACGGACCAACCTGCCGAGCATGAAAAATCAACGTGAGATAAACTCCATAGGCGGTTAAACGGGCATCTCAAGTGCGGCAGCTTCGACCAAGGCGTTATTTGCTGTAAGGGTCGAGCAAATGTGGCTGTCTTGGGGCACCAGGCCGGAACCCCCCAGTCACATCGCCGACCGACTGATTTTCAACAACCGAGGACATGCGGTGACAACGCGATCGCTTATGGCAGGATTTACGCTCTTGGTCGGTTCCCTAGCTCTTTGGAACGCGCTCATTTTTGTCTCAGCTTTCCAAGGGTGGTGGATGTCACCTGTGGTGAGCCCACATGACACGGATTCGTTTCTCAAGTGGGCCATCACGTCACTTGAACAAGACAACGCAGCGGGTAATTCCGCCTTAGTTCTGATCGAAGACGGGAAAATAGTCGGTGAGTTTTATCGGGGTAATGATGGTCCGATAAATGCACAGACGGTATTCAGCGTAGCTTCCATGAGCAAGTGGATTGCCGCTACCGCGATCATGCGTCTCGCGGTTAACGAAAAACTTGATCTAGATACGCCGGTATCCAACTACTTATCGCGCTGGCAACTAAAAACTAACGGATTCGACCCATCAGCGGTGACACTCCGCAGGCTGCTAAGCCATACAGCAGGTTTCACCGACGGTCTCGGATTTGGGGACTACAGGCTCGATGAGACACTCCCAACTCTGGTGGAAGAACTCAATAGTCCACGCGCATCCTCCGGTAAACCCGTTGAGATAGCGGTAACCGAGCTCCCTGGTGGTGCCTGGCACTATTCCGGCGGGAGTTATCTTTTGGCCGAACTCGTAATCGAAGAAGTCAGTAGCACTAGCTACGAGGAATATGTTCAACGCTCGATTTTCGATCCCCTGAGCATGCACCGCTCAACTTATGCCAGCATCGATACTATCGGCAACAACGCAGGCTCAATTGCCCACGGCGGTGGACAGGCTGAGATCTATCAATATGCGTCGAGCGCTGCGACCGCTTTTGCGACATCTGCCTCAGACCTCAGCCGCTTTGTTCTCGCACAGATTCACGCCAGCGATACTATTGGGGTGCTTCCCAGTGAAGCGGTGGCCGCCATGCGCGAACCCCATGCGAGGAGTTATGGGACTGATATCTGGGGACTGGGAACTATGCTCTATGCGCCCACTGCAAAGGGCGACAGGGTATATGGCCACGATGGCGGCAATAGCCCTGCTATTAACACCACAGCCCGAATCAATCCCGATAACGGCGATGCATTGATCGTTTTGCTAACTGGGCACCCTTCATTGGCAACCGAGATTGGTTCACAGTGGACGCTCTGGCAAACGGGCATTCCAGATTTCC
>CBFHTF010000076.1:0-11350 GCA_965658685.1 Luminiphilus sp. | reverse complement strand
CTATCGTCAGTTGGCCGGACAGTTCACTACTACCGATCTGTCACCTGAGGCGATCCACCAAATGGGCCTCGATGAGGTGGCTCGGATTCGACAGGCAATGATGGATGTCATTGAAGAAGTCGGTTTCGAGGGCGACCTGCAAGCCTTCAATGGGTTCTTGCGTAGCGACCCCCAATTTTATTACGACAGTCCCGAGGCACTGCTGGAGGGTTATCAAGCGATTGCCAAACGTCTTGATCCAGCCTTGGTCTCACTATTTGGTAAATTACCGCGCATGCCCTACGGAGTGCGTCCTATTCCCGAGGAAATTGCTCCAGACACCACCACGGCCTACTACATGCGACCGGCCGCCGACGGCAGCCGACCCGGCTGGTACTACGTCAATTTGCATCGACCCGAGGTCCGACCAAAATTTGAAATGGAAGTGCTTAGCGTGCATGAAAGTGTGCCTGGGCACCATCTACAAATTGCCCTTGCGCAGGAGCTCGGTGATTTACCGGAATTTCGCCGTAATAGCAGTGTCACAGCCTTTATCGAGGGCTGGGGGTTGTACTCGGAGCGTCTCGGCTACGACATGGGTCTCTACCAAGACCCCTACTCGCGCTACGGACAATTGGTGTATGACATGTGGCGCGCGGTGCGTCTGGTGGTTGATACGGGCATGCACTACTTCGGTTGGTCGCGAGAACGAGCCATCAACTTTTTCAAGGACAACGCCGCAAAAACCGAAGCCGACATTGTCAACGAAATTGACCGTTATATCGGCTGGCCAGGACAGGCGCTGGCTTACAAAGTGGGCCAGCTAAAAATCCTGGAGTTACGCGCCGAGGCCGAACAAGCGCTGGGGGATGCCTTCGACATTCGCGCTTTCCACGATCATTTACTCGGTGCCGGTGCCATCCCCCTAGACGCACTGGAACAGCGTATGGACGCATGGCTAGCTCACACCGTGGCGTCTTTAGATCAACAGTAGCCTTTCACCGACAACCTGACGAGCAGCCTACAGTAACTAGAACCAAGCCGGCTGCATCGCCAGTGTTGTATCGTCAAGTTCCGTGAGTAAGCGTGCCCAGATGGCCGTTTGCGGTAGCTCCCAACGGGCAAAATAGCGCATCGCCTGCAGCTTGCCGGTGTAAAAAGCACTATCGGCCTCGCTGTTGGCTTGCTGCAATTGATGAGCCGCTACCAGGCCTTGGCGCAACCACATCCACCCCACGACGACATGACCAAATAATTCCAAATAGCGCACCGAATTGGCCAGTGCAAGTTCTACGCGTCCCTCGACCATTGTTTGCACCAGCGTGCCTGTCGAGCTTTGCAATGCTGTCACTGCCTGTTCTAAGGAGGCAACCATCACCGCCAACTCGGGAACCGCTCTTGCCTCTGAAAGTGAGGCCTCAATAGCCGCTACACACGCTCGATAGCCAGCGCCATCGTTTTGCAACACCTTACGACCCAGCAAATCAATGGACTGAATACCCGTTGTGCCTTCGTGAATGGGATTTAATCGATTATCCCGGTACATCAATTCCACCGGGTGGTCATTGGTGTAGCCCGCGCCGCCCAATACTTGAATGGCGAGGTCATTGGCCTTGGGCCCGTACTCGGATGGCCAGGTCTTCACAATTGGCGTCAGGAAATCGAGCAGCTCAAATGCCTGCTGACGGCCCTTTGCATCCGGATGGGTTTTCCAGTCATCGACCAGCTGTGATGCGAATAAGCACAGACTCCACGCGCCCTCAGCATAGGCCTTTTGCGCAAGTAACATACGCCGGACATCGGCATGCTCGACCAGCATGACCGGCGGCGCCAGGGGATCTTTACTGGTGGGCTTGCGCCCCTGAGGGCGCTCCTTGGCGTAATCGAGGCTGTACTGATAGCCGCAAAGCGCCAAGGCAGCACCACTGGTACCGACCATCACCCGCGCTTCATTCATCATGTGGAACATGTATTTAAGACCTTGATGGGGTTCACCCACCAACCAAGCAATAGCGCCGTCGGCTTCACCAAAATTCAGTGCGGTTGACGTCTGACCGCGTCCCCCCATTTTATGGAACAGCCCCGCCAGTCGGACATCATTGCGTGCCCCAATACTACCGTCAGCATTGAGCAGAAATTTCGGGCAAATAAAGAGCGAAATGCCCTTAACTCCTGGGGGAGCCCCTTCGATGCGAGCGAGAACCGCATGCACAATATTGCTGGAGAGCTCGTGATCGCCCCCGGAAATCCATATTTTGTTGCCAAAAATACGATAGCTGCCATCAGCCTGCGGCACTGCCTTGGTACGAATATCTGCCAAACTGGAGCCGGCTTGGGGCTCTGACAACGCCATGGTGCCTGCAAACTCACCACTGCGAAGCCGCGGTACCCAGGTTTCAATTTGCGCTTGTGAACCATGGGCTTCCAACAGATTGGCATTCGCGGCAGTCAAGGCATGAAAACCGTTGGTCGTACTTGCCGCCGCGGTCAAGTATCCCTGTGCGCAGGCAGCCACGATGAGTGGCAACTGCATGCCACCCCATGCGTAATCTTGATCGGGACATATCAGCCCAGCCTCAGCCACCGCATCGTACGCCCGTTTAATTTCAGGGATCATGACAACCCGCTCACCATCCCAGTCCGGCTGATTCAGGTCGACCGTTTTTCGGATGGGCACGAAGTAATCGTTAGCAATTTTCTCGGCCAAGTCGAGGGCAGCATCGAAGGATTCGCGATTATGGTCGGCATACCGATCTCGACTGAGCATGCTGTCTACCTGAAACAGCTCGTAAAGATAAAACTCGAGGTCGCGACGGGATAACAAGGCAGCGGCCATAGTTTAGGACTCCAAAACAAATAGGTAAGCTGAGAATAATAGCGAAAACGCTAGCGCGGCAGTGGCAGTGCGCCTAGCGCCGTAGTCCGTAAACTTCCCAGCAGCAGCAAACCATTACAGGGGGTTGCCGAGGTGATAAACGGGAAGCGGTGCTCGGGGTCTTGCAGGTTGTGAACCACCTTACCTTCGGCGTCAACCGCCAAGACAAAACTGATAGGGTGCGTCAGCTTTTCGAGAACAACATCGGGCGCCACAGAAAATATCTGCCGCAAAAACGGATGGGCCGCAGCCTGATCAAGACTGTCGCGCAGCGAAGGCATAGCTATCCACAGCAGTCCGTCACGATCCATATTGATATTATCGGGGGCTGCCGGTAGCTGGTCTATAAAGGTATCAACTGTGCCCGCTTTGGGGCCTTTGAGCCACAGCCTTTGGATACGTGCCATTCCCGTCTCGCTAACTAGCACATACTCACCGTTTGGCGCCAAACTGACGCCATTAGCAAAGAACAAATCCGTCATATGGACCTGTACCTGTCGAGATCGCGGGTCGTAGGATAGTAGCCTGCCAGTCATACTGCCCTCCCAAAAGTCGAGAACAGTCTGTTTGAAACCAAAGCGCTGGGAAGCGTCGGTAAACCAGATAATACCGTCGTCCGCGATAGCGAGGTCGTCTACGAACTTAAACGGCACGCCATCGTACTGATCTGCCAGCACCAACACCTGCCCCTGTGGTGTGACACGTAATAAACCACGATCCGCATCGGCCACTAACAGATCACCGCTATCATCGAATTGCATGCCCAAGGGCCGGCCCCGGGTATTGACGAATGTCTGGGGACCGCCAGGACCACGCCAGCGCACGATGCGTCCGTCGTCTAGTCCGCTGTAAACCGAGCCGTCACTGGCACACGCCGCATCTTCCGGGCCGGGACCTGCGAAAGTCAGAAAACGCACTTCTGCCAAACGATCATTGATCTCAAAGTCGCCAACCAAACCCGGGTTGGCGGGGGCCTCCCAGCGCGCAGGTTCAATAGGCGGCAACACCACCGCCACCGCGAACCATGTAAACAGTGATACAAGTGCCAGCAGGAGGGTGGATTTTAAGAACAGCACCGCTTGTGTGACCTCGCTTTTTTTTGTTTAGGATCTGCTATGCCAATTCATCGAGGGTTTCAGCCAAAGCAGACACCAATGAGGCCATTTGCTCACGCTCCATGGTAAAGGCAGGGGCCAGCTGGATAGTGTCTCCGCCGTAGCGAACCAGAAACCCTTTGTCCCACATACGCATGGCGATGTCGAATGGACGCTTTAACGGCTCACCCGGGACTGCATCAAGGGTAATAGCACCGGCAAACCCGTAATTTCTAACATCGCTTACATGGGGTCTGCCCACCAGGGCATCGTGTAAAAGCCCCTCAAAATACGGCGACTCAGCTGCCACTCTGGCAGGCAAGTTTTCCGCTACCAGCAGCTCCAAGGCAGCCAACCCTGCAGCACAGGCAACCGGATGGCCCGAGTAAGTATAGCCATGGGGAAATTCCAATGCGTACTCGGGTCCACCGTGGGCCATGAAGGTTTGATAAATGTCCGCCGATGCAATAACCGCACCCATGGGGATGGCGCCATTGGTTAGCTGCTTAGCAACATTGAGGATATCCGGGGTCACACCAAAGGCCGCGGCACCGGTCATGGCGCCACAACGACCAAAGCCGGTAATCACCTCATCAAATATCAGTAAAATATCGTTGGCGTTACAGATATCACGCAATCGTTGCAGGTAGCCAACCGGTGGTGGGATAACCCCGGCTGACCCCGCCATTGGCTCGACAATAACCGCGGCGATCGTCGATGCATCATGTAGCGCAATGAGCTCGATAAGATCATCAGCGAGTTCAGCCCCCGCTTCAGGCATACCTCGACTCCACCGATTTTCGGGAAGCATGGTGTGGCGCAGATGATCGGCCTCGATTCCTTGTCCAAAATGCTTTCGGTTAGCGGCGATACCACCCACTGAAATCCCACCAAAATTAACGCCGTGGTAGCCCTTCATCCGCCCAATAAACCGGGTCTTGGTGGGCTGCCCTTTTAGTCGCCAATAGGCTCTGGCCATCTTCATCGAGGTATCGGCAGATTCAGACCCGGAATTGGTGTAAAACACATAATCCAAGCCATCAGGCATAAGAGATTTAACGACGTTAGCCAATGCAAAGGCTTTCGGGTGGCCAAACTGGAACGGCGGTGAAAAATCGAGGGTGCTGATCTGCTCATGCACCGCTTTGTTGATGGCCCCGCGCCCGTGACCCAAACCGGTGGTCCAAAGGCCCGAGTGACCGTCAAGAATCTGTCGGCCACGATCATCGGTGTACCACACACCGTTCGCAGCCACGATCATGCGGGGGTCGGCTTTGAACTGTCGATTACCGGAATACGGCATCCAGTAAGCGTCAAGGGTGGAATGAAGTTCGGGTGGTATGGTGGCATTCATGGGATGAGTCGTCCGGATTCCATACAGAGCATCTCAGTCAGAGACGCCGTTCAATAATACGCCGGTGCTTGCGGTGCATAGGTGTGCAGCGCCAACAGCAAGCCGATAAACACGCAAAAAATAATGACTGCCAAAAAAGCACTGCGCGGTGGTTGATCACTCACCTTGCCCTCGGCTTGACCTCGCCACATGGCAGCAATCAGCGGCTGATGTTTCACAAAGTGATAGAAGGCGATGGCACCTATGTGGACAAAGATGAGCGTTCGTAGAATGCCCCAATTGATCTCGTGGATCTCGGTAAACGTACCGGTGTAGTCACCCGCCCAATAGGCCAGCGGTGCTTCAAAACTGATGTCATCGGCACTGAAAAGCCCGGTAGTGCCTTGCATAACGATAAGCAGCAACAATGCCAGGGTTGACCATCCCCCCAGAGGATTGTGACCCGCACCGTGATAAGGCTCTCCCCTGAGATAGGCCACTACCGCCTTGGGGCTACGCAGAAAATGCTTAAATTGGGCGTGGTAACTACCCACAAATCCCCATAAAAGGCGCGTCAGTGCCGCTGCCAGCAAACTGTAGCCACACCAGCGGTGCAGCTCGAGTTGCCCTGTTTCACCGCTCCACCACATAAAACCAATGGCCAGTGGGAAATACCAATGGATGACGCGAACCGGCCAGTCCCAGACTGGCCACCCCTTGGCCAACTGCATGGATTAGCGCCCCAATAAATCCATAAGAGCCGTCACTGAGGCCTCTACACCGAGTGTCACCGCAGGTTCAGGACTGATTTTGAATAACGGCGAATGGTGCGATGGCACGGCCGCACCACCTTGCGCTTCTCGCTCAAAATCTTCTGGGGGCGTACCACCCACTGCAAAGTAGACGGATTTAATGCGTGGATTCACCGTGAAGAATGGGAAATCCTCTGCCCCCATACCCAAACGCTCTTCCTCGAAAAACACGGTGTCACCGAACTGATCCACCCAAACACCTCGCATACGTTGCAACATGGCAGGATCATTGAGTGTCGGTGGTACCCCCTCGTTCTCGTGGACCACAACTTCCGGCAGCATGTCATCGGGCAAGCCTGCAACACGCCCCATGTTCTCGGCTACCCGTTTAATGCCATCGAGCAGTATTTGTCGATCGGCGTCGGATTCGTTACGCACGGTGAGCTGTAGACGAGCGGCGTCGGAGATAATGTTGTGTTTGGTGCCCGCATGGAAAGCACCTACCGTGATAACCCCGGGTCGCCGCGGCGCGAGCTCGCGAGTGACCACCGTTTGTAACGCCAGTACTATCTGGGACCCCAGCACCACTGGATCAACACCGCGGTGCGGGCTGGCACCATGAGCACCAATACCCTTGATGTAAATGTCGACGGTATCTGCTCCAGAGTAAGGTGCCTGGGTGGCCACCAACTTACCGGTGGGCACGGCCGACGCCACGTGAAATGCCATAGCGTAATCGGGGGTTCCAAAGCGCTCCCAGATATTATCCGCGCGCATAGCGGCCGCACCACCTACCCGCTCCTCTGCAGGCTGACCTACCAGCATCAGGGTGCCAGACCATTCATCGCGGCGCTCGGCCATAATACGGGCGGTGCCTACCAGACTGGTGATGTGAACGTCGTGACCACAGGCATGCATCACCGAAACGTCGTTGCCGTCCCAATCCTTTTGTTTCGCCTTGGAGGCGTAAGACAAACCAGACTTTTCTTCAACGGGCAGACCATCCATGTCGGCCCGAAACATGGCGAGGGGGCCCTCTCCATTGCGCATCAGTGCTACCAGGCCGGTACCACCAACACCGGTATGTACTTCATACCCTAAATCGGTCAACTCATCGGCCAAGCGCTGGGCTGTTTGATGCTCCATCATCGAGAGTTCCGGGTGTTGATGAAACCAAACAAACAGCGAGCCCAGTTGCTCATCGTAAATCTTTTGCACCCGCGCTTTCAGATCATCCGCGGAGGTTGGTAGGGCCACCATGAAGCCCAATACGAGTAAAGACACAAAACGTCGAAGCACGAACTCATCTCCCATCATTTTTTGGGTTCTTATCGAGAACCCTTTCATTTTATGTTGCGGTGTGAATGATCATTGTCTCGGGGCAGTCTGTCACAGTCCCTTGGTGTAGACTACGCCTTTTGGCTTGACCGCCCAAATCAAGGACTCCTGAACTTTTGAATAGCGATCGCATCACAGCGCGGTTTGGCAGCTACGGCGTTGAGCTTTTGGAGCAAAGCCAGCGCCACCGAATCGCCAATCTCCACAGTGGTACCCCCCCTGCGCATATTTGCCGCACGTTGGCCGTCACTGTTTTTCACCTGCCCGTGCACCCTGCATTACAGGCTGCAGATGAGGCCATTCGGGCGGGCGCCAGCTTGGGCGCCACATTGCGAGCTGCAGGGTGGCGCGTCATCCGATCCGATGCTGCCCAAGCAACAGCACCCGCAGGGGCGGCATTCGAACAGCTTAGTCAACACAGCTGCCCCGCGGGCAGGCCTTTATCGCTTCAGGTCTACACATTGATGGCCGCTGATGACTCTCAGCGATTGCCCTACGCAGCTATCGCCGAAGCCTATCATCCGGAGCACGTCGCCATGGCCAAGGCCCCGCCGGCTCGGACACTGGAAACCGCATTGGCCGGCGCCGCTAAAGAGGCCCTGCAGGGACTGCTAGCAGCGCTGTAAGCCTTACAGGCCCAAACGCTGGGCCAGCGACAAGTCAAAGCCCAGTGCACGAGCATGTGCCACCGCGGCGTCACGATCAGCGCCCGCTTGAGTGGCTACCCAGAGGTTGGTGCAGCGGGTGCCGGTTCGGCAGTAGGCAAAAACCTTGTCACCACTGTTAAAGACACGTCCGAGTCCATCAAGGTCGTCACCGGGGAATGTATTGGGGTTTACCGGGTAACGCACGAACCGAAGCCCAGCAGCCTCAGCGGCTTGCGCCATATCGGCCATCGTGGGCTGATCGGGGGTCTCGCCATCGGGGCGATTGCACACCACGGTTGTATAGCCCTGCTCTGCTAACACAGCCATGTCTGTAGGCTCTGGCTGAGGAGCAACGGTGAGCGTATCGCTGACAACTATAGGATTAAGCACGGTATAACTCCTTTTATGATGAATTACGCGCAACATGGGTTGCGTGCATTAAATACGCGTCTAATTGCTCTCGGGTGCGTGCAGCCCAGCGATTGAGCATGCGCTGTAAATCGGCGCGGTTTGTCACTCTATTCGACCACTCCAGCCCCGGTGTGTCGGGACTTCTCACAGAATCAACCAAGCGAAGCACCAACTCCCCAGACTCGGAATCAAGGGCGTCAAGCACCATGGTCATAGACGCGGACTCATTAGTAAAACTCCGTGACCACCCCACCGTACTCTGGGTATCAGGTGCCGCCACCTGCAAGTCGATGATACGCGGTTTCAAGACAAGCGTCTTGGCATCGCGCTCGGTAACAAGCTTGTAACCGGGGCCCAGTTGCAGACTCGCGCTCAGGGCTGTTTCACACTGGGCTCGAACTTGGGCGGCTAATGCTTCTTGAGTCTGCTCACTCAGCCGCCGACTCAACACCCTGCGAGTACTATTATTTTGGCGCAACCAATCGGGCCGAAAAGCCACGTCGCAAGGGGCCAAAGATACACGATGATAACGCTCAAAATCGACATCTGCCGCAACGAAGTCTTTCAGGGCCTCATGATTCTCTGCGTCAATAAGCGGTGGCCGGGACGCCATAGGCGACTGGCCCTGACACCCATTGATAAGGAGCCAAGCCATACCCAAAACAAGCATTCTAAACACCTGCCTAACCATGACGTGCCTCTTGCTATCTGCAACTGACAGGTAAACACCCACGTCTCAATGTGGCGCAATACCACAATCGCGACACTAACCTACCCATTCGCTAATCCCAACTCATCAAACAAGATTGCCTCAATGGAAGCACGAGGCTGATCCAAAATCGGAACGGCTTGGCCAGTAATGCGCTCTGCCATTTGCCGATAGGTATCGGATACTGAGAGGAACAATGCTTCAGGTAGGTCGGTGCCAGCCGCCAATTGTTGTCGCTGTGCCATTTTATTTTTATCCAGCAACACCGATGGATCCGGTGCTAAGGCCAACAGCGCCTGACGAAACTTTTCTTTACTGTTTTCGCGAATGTTGCCCTGCGCGTAGGCTGTTGCATCCCAAAACCGCGAAGAATCAGGTGTCCCCACCTCATCCATGTAAATCAGTTCCTGCTGTCCTTGGGCGTTCTTGGCATAGCCGAATTCAAACTTTGTATCGACGAATAATTGATCGATCTCCGAAAGCTTGTCGGCGACCACGTTAAAGCCCTCGCGCAATAACTGCTCGTAGCGATCGATATCGCCAGGTGCCATAAAACCAAGCGCCGACCAATGACGAAGAATGGATTCACGGCTAATGTTCACATCGTCGGCCGCCGGAATACCCTCGAGCCCCTCGAGTACACCTTTGGTTGATGGGGTGATGAGTAATTCTGGTAAGCGCTGGTCTTTATTGAGGCCCTCGGGCAACTGCACACCGCAAAAAACGCGCTCGCCATCGGCATAGCTTCGCCACATAGACCCTGTGATGTACTGTCGCGCAATCGCCTCAATACGCACGGGTCGGGCTCGCTGCACCACCCAGCACAGCGGGTGTGGCGCCTCCAGAATGTGACTGCGCGCAAGACCGGCCTCTCGAAACGTGTTAAACCAATGCTGCGAAATGGCGTTCAGCGCTGCTCCCTTGCCAGGCACACCATCAAGACCACCCTCTGCGTGCCATATACAATCGAAGGCTGAAAGTCGATCTGACACCACCATAATGGCCAAAGCCGCATCGGGGGCCACAGGATAACCTCGGCGCTCAATCAGTCGTCGGCTGTCTTCTGCTGTTAACCAATAGACGGAACGCACCTTGCCCGAGTGCACGGGCTCCGCCGTCTTGATGGGGAAATCATCATTCGTCGCAAGAACCCTTAACATCTATCTACTCCTTGATAATCCAACATTTTAAGCCGACCGGGCACTTGGACTCTAGCCTCGAGCCAAGTAGCATCCGCGCACCGCTGAATAAACCACCCAAAAGGTAGTGTACCTATGTTCTCTTCAAGCCAACGCCTACTATCGAGCGTCATCGCCGCCCTGTTAAGTGTGCCGAGCTACAGTCAATCGGACTCTGCGACCGGTAATGAGCTGCTGGAAACGGTTCTAGTCACCGCGACCCGTCAAGGTGTCTCCGGCGGTGAACTGCCGGTAGCGTGGAGCGCTATTGATCAGGACACGATTGACTTCACCTCGCCACAACATGCAAATCAACTACTCAATCGCTCGGCAGGCACCTGGATCAGTCGTGGTAATGGCCAGGAATCACTCATCGCTCTGCGCTCACCGGTACTCACAGGTGCTGGCAGCTGCGGCGCCTTCATGACCGCCGAAGACGGTATTCCTCTGCGTGCACCGGGCTTTTGCAACGTCAATCAATTGTTCGATGCCAACCTAGCGCAGGCTGGGGCCGTCGAGGTCGTACGTGGCCCTGCAACCGCTGTGTATGGCTCTAACGGCATGCACGGCGTCATCAATGTCATTACCCCATCGGTCGACTCCCAACCCTCAACATTGCGCATCGAGGGAGGCTCTCGGGATTTCTATCGTGTGTTGGGTAATGTAGCACTGCCCGATAGCGCTACGGCTATTGCGTTTCAAGCCAGTGAGTACGGCGGCTACCAGGCCGACTCAGGTTACGGGCAGCAAAAATTTACTGTGCGCAATGACAGCGAATGGGGCGCATGGCGTTTGGCATCAGTACTGTCGGGCAGCAATCTTAATCAGGAGACTGCGGGCTATATTCAAGGTTTTGAAGCCTACAAAAGTGATGCTGCCCGCGAAGAAAATTCCAACCCGGAAGCCTTTAGAGATGCGTGGTCTGCGCGCGCACATGTCAGTGCCAGCCGTGATCTTGGCAATGACCAAACCCTTACCATCACCCCCTATGTTCGTCGTAATGCCATGACGTTCCTGCAACATTTCCTACCATG
>CBFHTF010000075.1:0-11411 GCA_965658685.1 Luminiphilus sp. | reverse complement strand
CTTGACAGAGCAATGAATTTATTACGACGCGAAAATCACCATGAATACGCATGGCGATATTGCACAATACCAAGCCATCGAGCACACCAAAGGGGTGATTTGCGAGAAACATGATGGGTTGGTCGTCGCAGAGTTGGTCGAGGGGGCTGAAGTCACAGTTCAGACTAACGCCACTCACTGCCAGTGCCTGCTCAAAGAAATCTTTTGAGTCCAAGCCACGCCGCTTCAAGTCGAAGTAATGCTCCTCTATTTTATGGCGGCCCAATGCTCGCTCAAGACTGCGGGTGATGCCCCGAGCTATCCAGCCCTGGTCGTCGGATGCATAGGTGAGTCCCGGTATTTCCCGGATGTAGTGCTCGAAACTGGGGTCAATGTCATCAAAAGAGCCGTCATTGGCGGCTGCGGATGTGGACGCAGATGTTGCCATAGTCTCGGGGAACTCTCGGTTGCACGATGTAGGGTGCGAGGTTACGCCAGTACCGCCGCGCTGACGAGTCTTTCATAGGCAAGTGTAGTGGAGCCATCTGTCGGGGTGCAAAGATATCGGGGTGCCCGTTACATGCGGCCTATGTCACCATATTTGAAAAAGTGTCGTGCCGATGATTGTTCCCAGAGCGTAGCCCAAAACCCCCACTAAAACCCCTGGGGTCACTTGATCGTGCCACCCCTTAGTGGCAGCCATTGCCGGTGCGGTTGTAGCGCCTAAAACAGCTGCGTTTGAGGCGGTAATGAGCTCAGGCAGGGTCAAGCGGCAAAGTGCACCCAAGGTGAGCAATACCAATAAATGGACCGTTAGCAATATCAGCACAAGAGCAATCAATAGCGGGGCCACACTAAGCATGGCGGTTATGTTGGCCCCTGCAGCAATAGCGGCAAAAAAGCTAAAAGACAGCGCTACTCCCAGCTCGAATGCCCCTGCGAGATGTTTGCGCAGTTGCGGGAGGCTTGTCGCCAAGCCCAATGTCAGCAGCGTGAGTATCACGTAGCGCCAGCCACTCAGGTTTAACCCTGCTACCACTGCATCGGTTAGCGCTACCAAAGTGACCGCGGCGGTGATTGCCAGACAGAGGCTCGCGGCGGTCATGGGTACAGGGGGCTCAATTGGTTCAGCTACGGCGCGGGTATTTGTCGATTGCTGCTGAATTGTCTGGTCCATTGTTGAGTCCGGATGTGACATAAAGTGACGACTCAACCACTGGAGGCCTGGCAGCAGTGCCAGCACGCTCAAATAGACCGCGCTGAAAAGATTATCTGCAGCGGTGGCCGCTGAGAAAAACGAGGCATCACTGTTTAGACCTGTGACTTCACCCAACGCTGCGTAGTTTACTGATCCACCTATGTAGGTCGACGCAAATAGACCAACAACAGCGGCTTCTCGTCGCTCGGGGTGGGTATCGGCTGCCACTGCCAATGCACTCAAGTCGAGCAGCACAGCGGCTACCACCACGCCGGCAATTGTACCCAGTGTTGCTATCAGGAAGGCGGCAGTGGTACGAGACGCTTCGCGCACTAATCGACGCAGATCAGCTTGAAATAAAAATAATGGGATGAGCGCTGGAACAATGTATTGGAAGATGAAGCCATAGGCTGGCGCTTGGTGCGGAATGATGTTCATGTTTGATGCGGCGATCGCCAGTAAGATGGCGATGACGGCCCCTGTGAGTTGAGACCCCAAACGCGTCTTTTCAAGTAGGAAAGCGGCGCTGGCGATGACCATAATAGCGGCGAAGATAGCTAGGTGGTGGTCGGCGGGAATCAAGGACATGGAACAGGGATCCAACAGAGATGATTGCCCTAACGCTAGCACAGCTGCCGCAAGCACTGACAGGGTGCGTGGCGGTTATAAGCTATACAAAGAGGTTGAACCGTGGATATAGACGAAAACGACACAGCCCCCACCTGGCGCAGTGCACTTCAGCGCGCGCTGAAACGTAATCGCTGCGATGCACATAGTCGTTATTTCCAACTTGCATCAGTGGCGATAGATGGTAGCCCCCGGAACCGAACAGTGGTTTTTCGAGGCTTCGCGCCCGACACCCATGACTTGTTGCTTATCTCCGATGACCGTGCCGCCAAGCATACAGAGTTACTGAACAACCCCGCGGTAGCTATTGCCTGGTATTTCACTCGCAGTCGAGAGCAGTTCCGGCTGACGGGTACCGCAGATATCATTACCGAAGATCGGCAGACGTCGGTGTATCGACACCAGCTATGGTCGGGATTATCCGAGCTGGCGAAAGATCAATTTTTTTGGCCCAGCCCTGGTGAAGCGGTTGCAATAACCGCTCAAGATCGGCCGCTAAATCCTGACGCTGTTGATAGATCAGAGCCGCCCAGCAACTTTACTGTCATTGCCGTCAGCCCTGAAAGCGTCGATCATCTCCAACTTACGAACCCACAGCGCCGCGTGCTGAGCCATTGGAACGGTGCGCTATGGGTATCTACTGAAGTCAATCCCTAAAGCTTACTCAGGTTTAGCATTCACTATGAGTTCCCAGCAACAACTTCATCAAGCCGCATCGCTGTTGCAGTCCGGCGACTCAGCTAAGGCGTTAGAGCTGCTATTGGCAATTACGCACAGTGACCCGAACAACGCGGATGCGTGGCAGTTGCGAGCACTGGCGCACAAGCAGTTGGGGGACTATGTGCCTGCCGAGCAGGCGTATAAGACGTCGCTGGCTCTACAACCACAGCCCAGCACGCTTGCTAATTTAGGTAATCTATACCGCAAGATGGCGCGACCATCAGAGGCGGTTACTTGCTACGATCAGGCGCTGAGGATGGCGCCCAATGACCTCCCTGCGCAAGTTAACAGGGGCTGGGCGCTACTGGATTCCAGTGATTACGCTGGCGCAGAACAAGCATTTGCCGATGTGCTGAGGCTGCGGCCCGATCGCGCATCGGCGCTAACGGGGCTAGCGCAGGCCCTGCAAGGGCAGGGACGCCAGGAAGAGGCCCTTGATCTGTTTCAGCAGGTTTTGGCAACTGACTCAAATAATGCCGCTGCTCTCAATGGCATGGGGTTATCGCTAAAGGTATTGGGCTATACCGATGAAGCCGTTGAAAGATTAGCGGAGGCTACTCGGCTCGTACCAACATCATCTGAAGTTCATATCAACTTAGCTAGTGCTCTGGTGCAGGCCGATCGTCAGGAGGAAGCGGTTGCTTATTATCGGCGCGCATTAGAGCTCGATCCCTACAACCCCGATTTTCATCACTGGTACAACGGGTATTTGGGCGTCATTGGGCACCCAGATTATTTGCTGTCCTATCGTGAGGCATTAAAGCAGCGCCCGGATTCAGTGCCACTCGCGACCTCATTGGCTCGCAAATTATTGTTAAACGAACAGGGCGATCTCGCCCAACGGGTACTCCAAGATTCGCTCGGCTGCGTGCAAGAGGCGGCCGCCCTGGCGCAGGTCCACCGGGAATTCAGTCACGTATTGCGCGAATCTGAGCATTTTGATGAGGCCCTTGTGCATGCGCAGCGAGCGCAATGTGCTGATACCAGCAGTGAAGCGGTGCGAGAAGAGTTGAGCACGGCCCTGATGGCAGCGGGTCATTATGAGCAGGCGTTAGCGCAGCTGGGTCCATTGCTAGCGGAGCGACCCCATAATCAGAGCTTGCTCGCGCTTTACACTACTGCGTTACGGTATACCAATGCGCTAGAGCAATATCGTGAGCTGGTCGACTACGATCGCTTAGTGCACATGCGATTCGTCGAGACTCCCACGGATTTTTCATCGCTGACTGCGTTTGTCGAGTACCTTCGACATGCTCTGCTCGCGCTTCATACGACACGCCAGCATCCGGTTGAGCAATCGATGGTGCATGGCACCCAAACCCTCGATGATTTACTCAGTCGGCGGGATGATGCCGTCGCAGCTTTGCGACAAGCCTTACACCAGCAGCTTTGCAGCGTAGTCGATAGCCTGCCTGTAGATCAGAATCATCCACTGTTAGCACGTAAGGGAACGGCTATCGCATTTTCCGATTCATGGTCGGTTCTACTACGAAAGCAGGGTTATCACAAAAACCATTTTCACTCGCAGGGTTGGTTGAGCAGTGCCTTTTATTTGCGAGTACCCGATGCGGTTTCCCAGGGGCAGGGCGAGGGTTGGATTAAATTTGGGGAACCCGGTTTCAAGGCACGAGAACCTCTTGATGCAGAGTACTGGGTGAAACCGGTTGAGGGTGCACTCGTAGTATTTCCCTCTTATCTGTGGCACGGGACCGAACCCCTTGCCACTGCAAGTGAGCGCATGACAGTGGGGTACGACGTCGTGCCTGTCCCCTGAGTAAGCCAGCTCCGGCGTAGGCCTGCTGTCAGGCGATTTGGCGATCAACGCCTGCCCAGTAGGGTTCCCTGAGTACTGTTTTAAGAATTTTGCCCGATGGGTTGCGGGGCAGGGCATCGACAAAGTTTAGCTGACGCGGAATTTTGTAGCCGGCGAGTCGATCACGACAGAATTCGATCATCTCTTCCAGACTGAGCGAAGCATTTGGCTGAAGCGCGAAGATGGCCATAAGGGCTTCGCCATAGGTGGTGTCGGGGACACCGATAACCGCCACTTCAATGACGCCTGGTATGCCGGCCAAGACATTTTCAACTTCAACCGGATAGATATTTTCTCCGCCGCTTATGACCATGTCTTTCATGCGGTCACGGATGTAAACAAAGCCCTCATCGTCGACGTATCCTGCGTCACCGGTGTGCACCCAGCCTTGGCGGAGCGTGGAGGCAGTCGCCTCTGGACGGTTGTAATATTCCAGCATGTTACTGGCAGAGCGAAGGCAAATTTCCCCCGTTTCACCACTGCCAAGCGCATGACCTTGAGAGTCGATGATTTTCACGTCGTTACCGGGGCAGGGCCGGCCGCAGGCTCGCAGTAACTCTGGTTCCCCGGCGATGGCACGTTTGTGATCCTCGGGAGCCATAGTGATGACCGTGCCTGTTGTCTCGGTCATGCCGTATACCTGAGCGAAGTCGCAACCAAATACGGCCATAGCTTCCTCCAGTAAGCTGGCGCTTATTGGTGCGGCTCCGTAGGCAATTATCTCCAGAGAGCTAAAATCGCGCTGCCGAACGTCGGGCACTAGCTTCACAATGGCTTGGATCATGGCGGGTACGAAAAAGCCGGTGGTGACGCCCTCGCGTTCGATGGTGCTGACGACTCTCTCGGGATCAAAGGCTTCATGCATCAGGTTGTGGGCGCCGTGGGCGAGACCGATGTAGGTGACACCGGCGCCACCAATGTGGAATAGGGGCGCAATAACAAGATTAATTGTGCCACTGTGGTACAGCCGATCGTTTGACAGCGCCATCATTTGAGTCAGCGAGGTCATATTGCGATGAGACAGTACGGCTCCTTTGGGTTTGCCTGTGGTGCCGCTGGTATACAGTTGCAGCACTGGGTTGTTTTCGTTGACCGATTCCTCGCGAACAAACGCGGGTGCTGAACTTGTCATTAACTCATCTAGTTGATGTGCGGCATCGGTTCGATTGGCGATGATTTGCGTTGAGCCTGCTCGCGCCGAGACTGTGGCAGAGATCGTTTCATCAATTGTGTTGTCGGTGACGAACAGTACGTTGACTTCGGCGTCGTCGAGAATAAAGGCGAGTTCAGCAGGTGCCAGTCTGAAATTGATAGACACCGCTACAGCGCCCACCCTACTGACACCGAGAATGACCGCAAAGTGGACTGCAGAGTTGAGCCCCAGAACCGCTACCCTATCACCCGCTGCAACCCCCAGTGTTACAAGTTGATGTGCAACGGCGTGTGAGCGCGCCACTAATGTCGCGTAATCCCAGCAGTAGTCATGGCCGGAAATGGCGGGGTGTTGGGGACGGCGTTGGGCGTGGTAGTCCACAGGCTGGTGCAGTAGCATCGTTATCCTCTCGCAACCTATTATTATGATTAGACACTGGCCTGCCTGGCTCTTCCTGGGATGAAGCGTTCCGTTGCCCGAGTCTCAGACTGTGTTTATCGGAAGATAGGACAGCCGCGACACAGTGGCAAGAGGGTGTGGTAACGAGCCCTTGATGATGAGCCTTTTATACGGTTCTATGTCACAACATTAAAACAGCAAAGGCGCACAATAATGAATGATGCCATGCTCACGACACACTCACAGGGTGTAGATACAACCACCGATCTCAGTGCCTTGCACCCGGTTGTGAAGCATTGTTTGGGGGCGTCGGTTGCCCTGCCCGATGCACCGGACTGGATCTATGGCATTGACAACCCCTATTTACACGGGGTTTATGCACCTACGGTTAATGAACTCGATACGCCATTGCTTAACATCGAGGGACACTGGCCTGCTGATTTGTGCGGTTCCTATTTTCGCAACGGCCCCAACCCGCAGTATATGCCCCCGAATCGCTATCACCCATTTGATGGTGACGGCATGGTGCATGCAGTACACATCACAGAAGAGGGGGTTCGCTATAACAATCGCTGGGTGATGACATCGGCGCTGCACAACGAGCGTGCCCAGTCTTGCTCGATCTCTCCCGGGGTCATGGGTCCCTTCGATTACACTATTTCGCCTTTTGGCATAAAAGACACAAGTAACACGGACCTATTCCTGCTCAACGGTCAGTTAGTGAGTCTTTGGTATAACGCAGGTCTACCCGTCGCTCTTGACCCCGTCTCGCTCACCACGTTGGGTGATTTTCATTTGAAAGGGCGCAAAATCCATACGCTTTCTGCGCACTCCAAGGTCGATTGGCACACGGGTGAGTTGCTTTACTTCGACTATGGGGACACGCCGCCGTATATGACCTTTGGTGTCGCCAATGCCCAAGGCGAAGTCGTGCATGAAATACCCATTGATCTGCCCGGAGCTCGCCTGCCCCACGACTTGGGTTTTTCCGAGAACTATGCGGTATTGCATGACATGCCTTTTTTCCATGATCCCGACATCTTGCGTAAACATAAAATGCGAGTGCTCACGTTTCACCGGGACATTCCCACGCGCTTTGGTGTAGTGCCCCGCAGGGGGGGGACGGGTGACGTCCGCTGGTTCGAATGCGAGCCCTGCTATGTGCTGCATGTGTCCAATTGTTGGGAGTCTGGTGACTGGCTGATTATGGATGGTTGCCGCTCAGTCAACCCGATGCCTGATGCCTGTGGCGATGAAGGCGCTCTGTCTCATATGCTTGCCTATATGCGTCTTGAGGCAAATAACTATCGCTGGCAGTTCAATTTGCGTACTGGGGCGGTGAGAGAGGGTGACATCGACGATCTCAATACCGAGTTCAATAAAATAAACCCCTTGTTCGCCGGTCGCCAAAGTCGCTATGCCTATCATCAGCGGATTCCAACGCTGGCGGAGGGTGGGCACACCCTTAGATTCACGGGGCTTGTTAAGTACGATAATGATACCGGGCGTTATTGGCATTACGCCTACGGTGACGGCGTTTTTGGGAGCGAAGCAGTTTTCGCACCGAGAGTAGGTTCGACACCGACTTCTGCTGAAGATGATGGTTATGTGGTTACCATGGTGACCGACAGCCGCTGTTGGCAATCATGGTTCCTAGTATTTGATGCTCAAGACATTGAACAGGGACCTATCGCAAAAGCGCAGATACCCCAGAGGGTGCCAGCAGGCTTCCACGCAACATGGATGCCTGGAGCCGCCTAGAGCTACATTCCCTGTACGGCTCCGCGTCTAGCGTCAGTATAAAAAAAGTTGCCAAAGTTTACCGCTGTGTCACGCTCGGGTCCTTGTACACTACCTACAGTGTCGAGACTTAGGTGCGAGAATAGTGCCTTGTCGTGATATGGTGTTGCTCGAAAATTAACCCCAAAGGGCCTGCCCGGAGTGCGCATAATGATGACTGGTCATTGGCTGACCCGAACCACTCGATTTCTCATTGTAAATGTCATGTTAGCCACCCTTGTGGCCTGTGGCGGTGGCGGTGGCGGTGGCGGTGGTGGCACCGATGGTGGCGGTTTTCTAGGCGGCAACGACGACCCCACCTTCACCTTATCAATCCAGTCGTTTGACCCCAGTGGTTCCGCAACGCCGCAGTTCTCAATCGATCAGCCTCTGCAAGTGGTCGTGTCTTTACGCTCCGGCACTGATGGGGTTATTTCTGGACAACGTGTAGAGCTGAGCACGACTATTGGGACGATCACCCCGAGCAATGGCAGCGCGCTGACCAATGCCGAGGGCGATGCTGAATTTGTATTGAACTATGACAGTGTAGCGGGTGCGGGTACTGTCACCGCTAGCTACATAAACGAGCAGGGTACGATTACCTCCTCGATGGGTGTCGAGATTGTGTCGCCTGCGGTCGGTAATAGTATAGAGATTAGGACATTTGATGCGGCGGGTAACCCATCTAGCCAGCTCTCGGCAGCCAGTCCGATGACAGTCGATGTCGCGCTTGTGGATGCCTCTGGGCTTGTAGTTCCGTTCAACGATGAATTGGTGCGACTTAGCTCATCTATTGGTGAGGTGATACCAACGAACGGCACCGCTCTGATGGTCGATGGCGTCGCTACTTTTAAGATCGCCTATGATGGCAACGTGGGTGCAGGTGAATTGATAGCTACCTATGATGTTGGGCAGGAAGTGTTGCAGTCCAGTCGGGGGATACAAGCAGTTATTGCTAATCCTTACACAGTCACCATTACTTCCGCGAGCGGTAGTTTGACTGAAAGCAATCCAGTGGAGTTGACGGTAACGGTGTTGGATTCAGCTGGGCAAGTGATTGAGTCGGGGCCGATTGTTGACGTGACCACCACCATAGGCGAACTAGATCGCACGAGCGCAGTAATAGATGCTACCGGCGAAGCGGTATTCAAATTGAATTATACGGCTCCGGGAGCTGGTGTTTTCACTGCTTCAGTGACGACAGCAGAGGGCATATTCACTAGCAACTTCAATGTCAACGCATTGAGTGTGGAACCCTATGAGCTTGACATCAAGATTTATGAGCCAGATGGTGAAACTGAAACCTCGCGCTTTACAAGTAGTGAGCCGGCCGTTGTAACTGTGACGCTTACTGAGGACGGCATTCCCCCCAGTAGTATTCGGCCGATTTCTCTAACTCTATCTGATGTTAACGGCTTGATTTTACCTGAGAACGCCATTGCTCTAACCGATACTGAGGGAAAAGCGACGTTTACGGTGTTGTATGACGATCAAACAGGTGCAGGTCAGATTACCGCAAGCTACGCGGGTCCATTGGCGGATGTGAGTCAGTCAACGCCTATTGCCGCAGAAATGGCTGATCTTGGTATTGGTAGTTTCGACGAGATTTATCAGGAAAGCGTTATTCGTGTAATTCCTGCACCCAGGGTGAGCTATTTGGGTAACGTGGAATTGCTGCTGGCAGTGGTTGATTCAGCCGAGCAGCCCGTGGCTAGCGAGGAAACGATTCGCTTTTCTAGCCCCTGCTTGTTGAATGGATTTTCCACACTCGATACTGGCCTGACAACAACGACCTCTAATGGCATCGTATCTGTGACGTATACGGCGGGTGAGAACTGCCAGAACCCGGAAGATAAAATTACAGCCACGCTTGTACAACCAGGCAAAGACCTCAAGGAAGAGGCAGAAGTAACGCTTACGATAGGTGCTGCGCCCGCTGCGAATGAGCGTTTTATTACATTTGTATCGGCCTTCCCCGTTAACATGGCGCTGCGGGGCACGGCGGGTGGCATCACTCTGCAGGAAACTTCACAAGTAACCTTTCAAGTACGCGATAGCGCAGGGAATCCTGTGGAAGGACAGCGTGTGGACTTCACTTTGAGTACCACAACAGGAGGGGTTCAACTCGCTGACGGCACGGATACCACGGATAGAAGCTCGGGTACTACCGATGCGGATGGTCAGGTAAGGGCCACCGTATTCGCGGGACGGGTTTCGACTCCGGTGAGGGTGATCGCTAGTATAGAACGCCGTCCTTCCACTGGGGGTTTAAGTAACGATCCGGACGTGATCAGCGTGATATCAGATCAGTTGAGTATCTCTTCTGGCATTGTCACTCAGGCGCGATTTGCCATCGCCGCCAGTGTTTTGAACGTGCCGGCGGCGGCCGAGGTTAATGGCGTTAAAACTGAGATTACAGCGTCCGCTTTTGATCGGTTCGGCAATCCAGTCCCCGATGGTACAACCGTTAACTTCACCTCGGAATGCGGAGGTATCGGCGGTTCTGGACCCACAGGAGCTTGTCAGACTGTTACAGGTTCCTGTACGGTGACGTGGTTTAGTCAGCCTGGTGCTTCCACAATCTGTCCCGATAACCGAGTAACCATAATGGCTCATGCTTTGGGTGAGGAGGCATTCACTGATACTGATGGTGATGGGTTTTATAGTTTCGACGCGTTTGCTCAAATAACTAGCAGCGAGGACTTTACCGACAATCAGGAGGCTTGGCGTGATGACAACGAATCCGGTACCTACAACGCCCCCGAGTTGTTCATAGATGTCGATACTGGTTCGAGCAATATACCGGCATTGAATGGTGAGCATGATGATCGAACACCACCAGGCGCCGAGGGGGGGGAGTTATTCAATGGGCTTGCCTGTCCTATTGATGAAATAGGGTTTGAACAATACTGCCGGTCGGAGTTGGTATCGGTCTTCGATACGGTCGAGCTAATCGCGGGCACCGATGATGCGGGTGACTTGACAGCCGGTTTATACACGGATGAAGTTGAAGGCCGTAAGTTAGACCCAAAGAAGGACGATGTCACCGAGGGTACCTACTACCTTCGCTTATCTGATGACACGGGTACTACCATCAACTTCCCGCCATTTGGCACCACTGTTAGTACGAGCGCCAGTGGTGAATGCGAAGTGGTCAGTCCAGCCTTCAGCGTGGGGAACTCCAGCGCTGAAAAGTTCTTCCAGTTCCCTGTGACTATTCGCACCGAAACGAATGATTCAGACACAGATGACTTTGTAGAAATCACTTGGGCAATTCCTTATCCTGATGGGGCTGTTAACCAAGAGCAACTCGTCTTTGACTGCACCCCCTCCCCCCCCTAATGCTGGCAGAGTCCACAGCAGATACGGCGCTCTGGCAACGGGAGCAGAAGCGCCGCCGGCTACTCGAGCAGTTGGGGTATACGCCGCTAATAAGCCGTGCACATATTAAGGGCGCGGCTACCAATCGGTTGTGCGCCCCCCCGAGAGACTTGAGTGTAGGAAGTCCCCGGGGATTGCAGCCCGAAATAGGTAGTGAACCGGCAGTCGCCCGACCTAATAATGCCGGTACATCAAACCGTGACGTATCTGATCAGAGTGCCCAATCGGCATTGGCTGCGCTTAAAAGCACCGTGGCAGGAAACCCAACCGAGGTATCCGCTGCAACAACCGCAAGCCAAGTTCCACGTGCGGCACCCACGGCAAATACCGTTACTGAGGCGGTTAGTTTCAGCCTCCTCATT
>CBFHTF010000074.1:0-11498 GCA_965658685.1 Luminiphilus sp. | reverse complement strand
AACAACGTCATGGAGGTCGACGTAGAGGGCAATGACAACAGAGTTGTCGCTTATCAGGGAATCGATAGCAACCGGAATGAGATGGAGCTTGAGGGCGATCGCAACGCAATTACCGCCGGACAGTTTGGTATTGGCAATGAAATCTCACTCATGGCTCAAGGTGACGATAACCGTATTGTGATCGATCAAGGCATGTCGCTGGGACAAACTGGCACGGATTACAACATCGCCAGTATCCGAGTCACTGGCTGGAACAACCAGATATCACTAAAACAGCGAGGTGGCTTCAACAGTGCCCGCCTTACCCAGGTGGGTAACAACAACAGCATCTCCGTAAGACAGACGTCAATGGGCCGGTAAACAACCGCCACTGGCTTCATTAGGAACTCTCTGTAAACTTAGCCGCCTGATATCACTACTTGCTTCTTAACGGGGACACTGTTCTGTGAATCTCGCAAAGTACCCGCTTTCACGCACCTATTGGCTGTGTCAAATGCTTATCGCCGCTGCCGTCTTGGGTGTCGCACTGTATTACCAATACGTTTTGGGTGAGGAACCCTGTCAAATCTGTGTGCACGTGCGCCTTTGGGTAGTTGCTTTATTCATACTGGGAGCATTGGGTATGGCTCTCCCACAGCAACTCATCCGCATAGCCCTAATACTGTTAACGCTAGGGGCTACAGCAGGTATGGGCGAGCGCAGCTATGTTCTCTATCAACTGGAGCAAGGCGTCGGAAACAGCAGCTGTGAATTCCAGCTGGGTATGCCCAGCTGGTTTGCAGTTGATCAATGGTTCCCGGCAATTTTCGAAGTGCGCAACTTATGTTCGTTTACACCCGCTATGCCCTGGGGACTAACTATGGCTGAGAGTTTACTCTGCGCAGCAGTTGCTGCTGGGCTTATCACGACCATAGTCTCAGTGTTCGCTATTAAAGGGGCATTCGTGAACCCAAACGCGTCCCTCGCGTAGCAAATATTGATGGATAGGCTTTACTGGGGTTGTTTGGTCGTACGCAGATAGGGTAATAGCACATCAATGTCGCCGAATTTCTCGCGAGCTTGTGTGTCATCTAGTGACAATGCAACGATAACGTCCTGACCCTGCTCCCAATTAGCGGGGGTGGCAATCGGCACACCGTAAGTCGCTTGAAGCGCATCCAATGCACGCAATACCTCGGCAAAATTCCGGCCAACAGACATGGGATAGGTCATTGCCAATTGCAGCTTTTTATCTGGGCTGAAAATAAAGACGACGCGTACGCTGGCAGAGTCCGATGCGGTGCGTCCGTCAGGCAGGTAGGCATCTGCAGGCAGCATATCCAATGCCTTTGACACGGCCAAATCGTCGTCAGCAATAATAGGAAAGCTCGCCTTTGCACCGGAGTAGGTCTCAATATCGCGTTTCCAAGCCAAATGCTCCTCAACACCATCGACCGACAGACCAATGACTTTGGTATTACGTTTTTCCCACTCAGCAGATAGCTGAGCAACTGCACCAAATTCTGTGGTACACACCGGCGTAAAATCTTTAGGGTGACTGAACAGAATGGCCCAGTTGTCACCAATAAAATCGTGTAGCGTGAAGTCACCTTGGTCTGTTTTCAGTTCAAGGTTGGGGACGATATCGTTGATACGTAGTGCCATGGGATAATCTCCGTAATTGATAGGGATGCCTTGCGCCGCTATAAGTAATATTTCATACGACGCTTATAGGCACTATAAGAACCCTCGAGCCATTGGTAAAATAGAAAAAAAAGTAAAGTGCTATTGGTAAATTCGATCAATCAACCATCGACTTTCAGTCGGTGTGATGGCCTGAAACAATCTGACCAGCTCGTTGTCTTCATTGACGATGTCGACCAAAAAACTCCCGAAAAAACGCTCAAAGAGGCGCCAGCATTCATCGAGCCTCCAAAAATACACGCCGTATTGGTTGGAATCGTCCATATAGATACGTCCCTTTCATTTCGTTTTATCGTTTCTCGCTTAAGTGGTTCAAACACCCTTTTTTGTAAATGAAGCTTTACTTTTTGTCTCATGCTATTCACTATCTAAAAAGTAAAACAAACATTACAAATTGACAGTCAGGCTTGACACGCCAAATCGATAGGTAAGTGCACAAAAAAGGAGGCTGATAAATGAACCCGAAATCATCTAAATTACGGTCGTTTTGGAAATTAATCGATGGCGAAGGTACGCCCACGGACCGTGCCAATACGGCGGTTCTGAACCGTTGGAGTCTCATTTGGGCGCTGGGTATTATCGCTGCCAGTTGGTCGATCAAGTTTTTAGATTTGCCAAATACCCTAAACGGGTTGATTGCGCTGGCACCCAATGTCATCGCGCTGTTTGTACTACGGCGCTATCTGGTATTCCTCCGGATGACCGACGAGTTGTTGCGCCGTATTCATCTAGAGGGCCTAGCCATCGGTTTTGGCGTTAGCTACATTTTTGTCATAGGCTATCTCATCGCCGAGGGGGCTGGTGCACCGCCGCTCAATCTGACTTATCTGGTATTGCTCATGACCACGGGCTGGCTGGTGGGAAATGTCACCGCGATGAAACGTTACCGATGAAAAACCGTCTTCGCGTACTGCGGGCCGAGCGCGAGTGGACGCAGGCTGACCTCGCAGAGCAACTAAATGTATCTCGTCAAACCATTAATGCGATTGAAACGGGCAAGTACGATCCTGCACTGCCTCTAGCATTCAAAATGTCGCGACTGTTTGGCCTTACTATCGAAGATGTGTTCATTCCAGATCAAGACAGCGCATAAAGCACTCTGCACCCTTAGACTTGCGGCACAGGCCACACTGTTAAATGTCTTTGAGATAGTCTTCAGCGGCAGGCATTTCACTCACCCGCTGCAGACAAGCTTGATCCGGCAAGCGTAATTCGGTGCATTAACCGAGCCTGACCGTGATAATCGTTCTGCGCAAAATGCCAAGTGCAGCGGTTGTCCCAATAGACGACCGAGCCCGGCAACCAGTTGAACTTGCAAATATACTTGTCCTGGGCAACGTGCTCGTACAAGTCATTAAGCAACGCCCGGCTCTCTTCGACGCTCCAACCCTCGATACCGAGCGTGTGCCCTGGATTGACGTACAAGGCTCTACGACCACTTTCCGGATGGACAATCACCATCGGATGAACCGCATCGCCAACACTGTCACTTCCGCTCAAATGTTCCGCCAGATCTGTAGTGCTGTAATAGCCGCCCTCACCGTACAGGTGTCGGTTGGAATGCACCGCGCGCAGTGAGAGCAAGGTTTTTTGCAAACCCACAGACAAATCATCAAACGCGGCACAAAGGTTTGCAAAATGGGTATCACCGCCCACTGTGGGCAACTCACGCGCAACGAGAATGGAACCTTTGGCAGGTACCTCATCATAGGAGTGGTCCGTATGCCATCCACCGCCAATATTCGTCTGCTGATTCTCCTCTTTTCGCACCTCTGCGATTGTGGGGTAACCGTCAACAGGCTTAAAAAACTTGTTCGTAACAATGTTTCCACAGCGCTCCGCAAACCGGATATGTTCTTCAGGGCTTAACGATTGATCACGAAAAAAGAGCACGCCATATTGAACAAAGGCGCTTTGTACTGTGTCCAGCTCCTCATCCGACAGACTTGCTAACTGCACCCCATGAACGGTGGCGCCGCAGTTTTGCGAGAACGGTATTACCTTTATTGTTGTCACAGGATCTCCCACGCTTAGCTTTAAAACTCTCTTAGATTTCATGAAGCATAAACCATCACGTCGCGGTTAGGTCTGATAAACAGAGGACAGATACTACTCGCTAGCAACATCCCAAGCAGCACCAGGGCGAACCACACGTTGCCATCTTTTGACCGCGGCCTCAGATCAATAAAACAGCTTGGGATGCTCCAAGTTATCAATGAGGAACGCCCTCATGTCTACCGTGTCATCCTCTGGATAGAGCGTCTGAATCGTTAAATTCGGCTCTGATGGATAAGCGCTTGGCCCCGATGCGCCCACGGTGCTGCTCACGCTGTAGAACCGACGCGGCGAGCCGTTGACGTTCAATTGAACTCGGAAGCTGGCCATGGGCTCTAGCTGAGCAGCTCGCTGCTGCCAGTTTTGAGGGACGCTGGGGTGGGTGGCCAGACACTCCGCCAACGCTATGTCCTTTGCACTGTTAGTAAACAACGCCCGCTGTGTCAGTGACATGAGTATCACTGACACCGTGTCTTCCCAATTCCCAACAACACCATTGGCGTCGTCGCGACTAAACATGAAATCGTAATAGTTTTGGACGCCAGCCAGGGTGTCGGCATCGACACGACTGAGATGAAAACCAACCCAACCACGATTCACCATTAGGATATTACTCGAGCTGTCCAACAGTGCCGTAGGGTAAGGATCAAGCGCACGCAAATTCATCATCATGGCATTTCTGAGCCATTTGAGTTCGCTCGACTGAAACGACATCGACTTTTCAGCCGGCGAGTAGCCCGCTGCAATTAACAGATGGTTGCTGTCTCTTCGACCCAGATTCATGACCGTGGCCAACTCCTGCACCATGGCAACGCTTGGTCGACTGTGGCCACTTTCAATACGGCTGATGTGCCGTTGCGAGCTATTTAATCGATGTGCAAGCTCTTCCTGGCTCAAACCTATTGCCGTTCTCCAGAACTTCAGAAACCTAGCGATAGCGGGTACTGGATCATCTTCCTTGTGCTTGCCTGACAAAATCTCGACTCCCGCCTCTACCCGTTTTACGCAACCTCCGCCCTTGTGCGACTGCCACAGGCGCATCATGACCTCGCAGGTCATAGTAACTCGATAAGTAAAAATGGAGACTTTGCTTCAGAAATGAGCGGTCGCGTTATCGGGCCCGCTCTCAATAGTGTGCGAAAGAACGAGGAAATGCCATGCCTGCCCCTATTCTGAATCGTCGCGATATCGACTTTATGTTGTACGAATTATTTGATGCCGCATCACTGACGGCTCGGCCTCGCTACGCGGAGCACGATCGACAAACCTTCGACGGCGCCATCGATACAGCACAGGCGCTGGCAGAACGGTATCTCATCCCGATTCGGGCCAAAGTGGACCAGAATCAACCGATGTTTGATGGCCAAACCATAACCATGGTTCCGGAAATTAAAGTGGCGCTGGATGCAATCGCTGAAGCGGGCCTTGTGTCCCCAAGTGCCGACTACGAGGTGGGCGGCATGCAATTGCCAGGCATTATCACCTCGGCCGCGAGTGGCTACTTAACAGCCGCAGGCAGCACGACCGTTGGCTACCATGGCCTAAGTAATGCCAATGCCAATCTGATCGATGCCTACGGCAGCGCTGAGCAAAAAGAACGTTGGGTTGGTCCGCTGCGCAATGGGCGATTCGCCGGGACTATGGCATTGAGCGAGCCTCAGGCTGGGTCGAGCCTGGCAGATATCACCACCAGTGCCGTCAAGACGGACGCGGGCGATTATCGAATCACCGGCAACAAAATCTGGATATCAGGTGGCGACCATGACTTGAACGAAAACATCGTTCACCTCGTCCTTGCCAGGATTAAAGGCGCGCCAAAGGGCGTTAAGGGTATCTCACTGTTCATTGTGCCCAAGTTCATGGTCAACAGCGATGGCAGCATTGGTGCGCGTAACGATGTCAATCTCGCGGGTTTGTTTCATAAAATGGGTGGCCGCGGACAAACATCGGCGGCTCTCAGTTTTGGCGAACATGGCGGCGCTGTGGGCTACCTGGTTGGCGAGGAACATAAGGGGCTGCACTACATGTTCCATATGATGAACGAAGCACGCGTCATGGTGGGCACCGGAGCCGCACTCATGGCATTGACGGGCTACCAATATTCTCTGGACTACGCCAAAAATAGGCCTCAAGGGCGACTTCCGTCGGTGAAAGATCCAGAGTCTGCGCCTGTCAACATCATTGAGCACGACGATGTTAAACGCATGCTGCTGGCGCAAAAGGCCTATGCAGAAGGCGCTATGGCCCTTTGTTTATACGGCGCACAATTAGCGGATGATGAGAAAACGGCTGAAACTGCCGAACAGCGCGCGGCCGCTCATGAGCTGCTCGACTTCTTAACACCCATCATCAAGACATGGCCGTCCGAGTATGGTCCTAAGGCGAATAGCCTTGCCATCCAAGTGTTAGGAGGATCGGGTTACGTCAATGAACACCCGGTCGAAATGTTCTACCGCGACAATCGACTAAACCCCATTCATGAAGGCACGACCGGTATTCAGTCCATTGATTTGCTAGGGCGGAAAGTGCCCATGAACAATCAGGCCGGTTTTAATGCAGTCTTAGCTGCCATGGAAGAAACAATTCAAAACGCTCGCACTGACACCCGCCTGCAACGCTATGCCGATGAACTGCAATCGGCACTGAACACCTTGCGCAAGACCACTGAGCGCCTATTGGCCGCCATGGGCGAGCACAAACCCGAATTGGCCTTATCAAATTCGGTGAAGTACCTCGATGTATTTGGAAATGTGGTGATTGCTTGGATGTGGCTCAAGCAAGGCATCGTTGCAAGTGATGCGTTGCGCAAAAACGTGTATGGAGCCGATGAAGCGTTCTATCAGGGCAAGCTGCAAGCGATGCGCTATTTTTTTACCTTTGAGCTTTCGGAGATCGATGGGTGGGCGAACATACTTCAAACAGTCGATAGCACATGCCACGATATGGCCACCGACTGGTTCTGAAGCGTTTGTACTGCGATCGATAGCTAGTAACGGGCCGGTTACAAACCCGTGGTTTTCAACAAAAAGCACCCCGAAGCGGGCAAGTTTCTGTTCGTCTTAGTGGCTATTATTTTTTGGCGAGAACGTGCTCAGTCTTCGAATCAAAATCTAATAGGTTGAGGTCCATGTGAAAATAACAACCGCAGAAAATCCTGCTACTGACACACATTGAAAGATAAAGTCGACCCGATCAATGCGCGCCATCACCGCCTCCTTCTGATCCTCTGGGGCCTTGGTGTAGACGTTGGTGCCCCAAGTAAACAGCGCAAACAACCCCATAGCGATTACATAACTGCAGGCAAACAGCTGATCCAGAAATGTTAGATAGGGAAGCGATGGCAGGTCATCGTGGTATGCCTGCTGCAAAAAAATAAGGGTCAGCAGCGCGGTGGAGGGTATAGCCAGTCGCACATCACCTAGAGAGCCCGCAACCGCTGGTGACAGCAATACGACAGACATGACAATGACCAGCGGCAGGACCCAATTAACAAAAGCGCTCCAATAATCCGAGCGGTAGACAATCTCGAGTCTTGCCTGACTCTGCACAGGCTGATACCAGGAGCCAAATCTCGACGGATAGGTGTGCAGATTGCTGTTAAGCACCGCCCCCTGTAACTGGTAACCACTGAGGTCACCCGACAAACCCAGAAAGCCATTCTGGTGATGGTGGGGGTAGAGCAGTGTTTGCTGATATTTATTCGACATTTCGTCAGGGGCAATCTCTGTGACGATAGGCAGAATCAAAGAATCAAAGGGATCGCGGTGAAAGTTAATCTCATCGTCATAAAAACGACTGGAAAATCGATATCGCTGGTAATACCGTCCCGCTGACAGCGAGATAGGTTGATCAGTCACGGGTTCAAAGGTGGAGTCCCAACTCTCGATCTGATTAACCAAGCGAATAAGCCGGCTCGGCGAAATATTTTTTTCATCCATGAGCGCCTGAGTCGCCGACGCCCACTCGACCCAGACATAGCCATCAGCCGAAAATGTTCTGGACTGGAGGGACAGCTCGTACACTTTATCCACGTGTATGCCGTAATACATGATTTGCTGATCATCACGTACCTGCGATATATCAGGCTGAGGCTCAATCGCCTCTTCCTCATCGTTCAGTATTTCGGTTTGGTGCTTCACCGCGAACTCATCGGGGTTCTCAGAAAACCAAAGGTTTAATAGCGCCACACCGATTAGCGCGACGGGCAGCAGACGCCATGCCGCGCGGGCACTTACGCGGAAAAGCCTCATTGAATTCCCCCCAGAGTATCGACAAGAAATCTCGCCGCATCATCCCTGTCTTGAGTCCAATCACAGCGATAACCCCTATTTTCAGGTAACCACTGCGACCAAGTCTGCGGTTCCACCATGCCAACATCAGACACTATGCGGAACTGACCGTCTGCCGTCACTTGGCCAATATAAACGTGCTTTCGCAAATGGTGGTTGCTGGCCACCCTGACAGCGCCCTGAGGTGCATCGAAGGTCGTACCAATCAGCGCCTCCCTCACGGCCTCTGGCGCAGTACTGCCTGCTCGAGCTGCCGCTATCGCCCAGAGGTGCACCATCGTATAAGCAGCCTCAGCGGGGTCGGTGGTCACTCTATGCACACCGTGTAACGCTTTGAAGTTCTCGGTGAAACGCCGTGACGCAGCTGTGTCTATGGCTTGAAAAAAGTTCCAGGCTGCAAACGTGCCCTCGAGGTACTCAACCCCAATCGCGTTAACCTCTTCCTCAGACACCGAAAAACTCATGATCGTATAGCCATTAGCGTCGGTAAGCCCGCCCTCCTTCGCTGCCCTGAAAAAAGCAACGTTGGAATCTCCATTAATCGTATTAATGACAATACCGCCATTGGGTAAGCGGGATTTGATCATCGCTATGGTGTCTGTGAGAGACTGCTCACCCAATGGAACATAGTGCTCAGCTACGGCAAGGGCCCCAAGCTCTTCAAGCTGTCGACGGATAATCTTGTTGGCCGTGCGAGGGTAGATGTAGTCGGACCCAACCAGAAAAAATCGATCGCCTCTGTTTGCAAACAGCCAGTCGACCGCAGGCCCAGCCTGCTGATTAGGGGTAGCGCCTGCGTAAAACACAAACTCTGAGCACTCTTCTCCCTCGTATTGCAGGGGATAGAACAAAAGATGCCCGCGTGACTCAACAACAGGTAGCATGGCCTTGCGGCTGCTGGAGGTCCACCCACCAAAAATTACCTCCACCTCACTGACATCAATGAGCCTTGCGGCTTTTTCCGCAAAGGAAGGCCAATCAGACTCCCCATCTTCTTCAACAGGCTTTATGCGTAAACGCTCGCCATCAATCAGCAGACCACCGGCGGCATTAATTTCACTTATTGCGAGTAACTCGGCCTCTGCAACCGTATGCTCAGAAATCGCTAGGGTGCCAGTACGCGAGTGCAGGATTCCAACCCGAACCTCGCCGTCAAATCCACGTCGGGCTTCCTTCTGTTCCTGACAGGCAAGTAAGGCCAAGCCGCAGGCAATGACACATAGTACGTTTATAGAGGATCTAGACATTGCAAAGAGCCACTTGGCAAAACTTTTCAACCGGTGAGGCGCGTAAAGCCCATAGGCCAATAAAAAGCTTGCTGATTCCACAATCCTGCTTGCGCTGGAGTCATCAAATCAACGAGCAATCACCGTTGTTAGCTAGTTGCATTGATTCGCTACTGGTCGCAATCAGGCACCTTGAGCGTCCCTGCCAAAGAGGCGTTGTTGCCATAAACCACAACACGCCGCGCCACCATCAAACCAAATTCAGGTGCATAAACCAAGGTCTATTATCGCGCCGAGTCATTTTTCCACCGCTCGCTTGGCAACAAATAAAAACCCGTGCAGCCGCCGTTCATGAGGTTTGTCAGCGACGTATCGTCCTTCCTGAAAAAGGAAAAGTCTCCCTCTCAAGCATCGATAAAACCGCATCCAGCCTAGTAACATGCTGCAGGCATTGCCGCAGTCATCTCAACACCTAATTTTTTCATCTCGGGATCAAAAAAAGGGCGCAGCGACGCATCGGCAGCATAACGCTCCACGGCAACCTCAATTTCCCAGCTATCTGCGGCAATATCGGTTGCAGTAATTACGGTGTCAGATTCGATAAAGCCAAGTCCGACCGACGCGCCCAGGGTAAAACCGTAAGCACCGGCGCGAATGTAACCCGCAGGCTGACCATTGCGATAGATTATTTCAGCGTGATGTAGAAGCGGCTGTGGGTCACGCAGTTTGAATTGCAACAGGCGCCGCTTATACCCGCCCTCTGCTTTCTGCCTGGCAAGGGCATCACGGCCTATAAATCCCTGCGGTTTATCCAACTTGACCGCAAACCCGAGTCCGGCCTCCAGGGGCGTATCTATGTTGTCGATAGCGACTGCCCACCGCAACGATGCGATCATAAACCTGAACAGCATGCTCCGTCGGTATGTAGAGCTCCCATCCCAGTTCACCCACATAAGTCACCCGAATCGCCAGTACCTGCGCGTAGTCAATATCGATGTGCTGGCCATGAAGGTACGGAAAAGCGTCATTATTGATATTTGATGAGGTGAGTTCAGCGAGCAGTTCCCTAGAGCGCGGACCGTGAAGATTGAGCTGCGCGTAGGAGGACGTCACATCGGTGACAAAGACGTGCAACTCCCTGGGAACGTGGCGATCTAACCACATTTGAACATGACCCTGAGCGGTATCGGAACACACCACCAAAAAGCGATCCTCCGCAAGGCGAGTAACCGTTAAATCTGCCTCTATACCTCCGATTTCGTTGACCCACTGGGTATAAACAATGCGACCAGATGGCACCGATAGATCATTACAGCACAATTGGTTCAGCGCCTGTTCAGCGTCTCTACCCTGAACCAAGAGCTTGCCCATAAAAGACATGTCCATGATGACCACGTCCTCCCGGCAAGCCCTATGCGCCTCCTCGTGATAGCCAAACCAGCTCTGTCGTCCCCAGCTGTAACGCTCCACGTCCGCAGACCGACCTTCGGGGGGCATACCAATCAGCGATTTCCCACGCTGCGCTTTCAATAAAGTGAGCATCGGCTACCTGTAAACGTTCATGCAGAACGCACCGCTTGACGCCCTTGGCCGACTGCATGCCTAGATTCGGATAATGGGGTTCGTACATTTTCCCGAGCACCTCGACCAGACGATCACCCAGGTAACGCGGGTTGGCCTGACAGGCGTGAAAGCGGTTGACGTTGATACCGGTCACATCGACATCGGGTCGACCGTCAACGATCCATTGGGCAAGAATACGTCCAATGCCACCACCGGACAGGATTCCCAGGGAATTCATTCCGCAAGCCACAAAATAGTGACGTAACTCAGGGACCTCTCCCACCAGGGGAGAAAGGTCTGGCGTAAAACTCTCAGGACCACAAAAAAACTTACGAATGCCGAGCTCTCTGGCGGCGGGTACGCGCTCATAGGCCCGCTCCAAAAAAGGAATCATGCGTTCCCAGTCGGGCTCGATTTCACCAAAAGAAAAATGCTCTGGGATACCCGCTAATATCAGATCAAAGTCGAGCATCCGTTGCTGTCTCCTCGTTGCATATTCCTCCCCAAGCTGAACGCTGATTCCTGCCAAACGTGAACACCCATTCCTGCTGAAGATGAACAGCTATTCTTGTTGATCGTGAACACTTTGCCCCTCTCTGCAGGAATAAGTGTTCACGATGCAAGAACAGGTGTTCACCTTCGGCGAGAACGGCTCTTAACGCATTGATTTTTCTGTCATTGG
>CBFHTF010000073.1:0-11947 GCA_965658685.1 Luminiphilus sp. | reverse complement strand
GAGTGGCCCAGCATTTTTCGGCGCTGCAGTCGGATCTTGAAGAATTGGCGAATTTTGCTGCAGCACAGCGCAGTCATGCCCCCATCAAACTGACACCAGATGCCAATGCGCTCGATAGTTGGCGCTGTGTCGCCGACATGCTGGTCAAAGATGACGGAAACTGGCGTAAACCCAGGGGCATCACGGCCAAACAAGGGTTTCCACCGAAAACCGCCGAGAAAGCTCTTCTAGTGGCCATACTCGCGGACTTGGCAGATACACCGGTACCTGCAGCGCTTGTCGAGCTCAGACGGTTACCGGTGATCGATGATGGCGATCCCGGTTGGCAACTCGTGCTCCAGTTGTCTCGACTGTTGCCGCTGTTATTGGCCGAGCTGTTACTCGTTTTTCAACGGGAGGGCGTGGTCGATTTCACCCACATTGCTCTGGCGGCAACCGCGGCGTTGGGCGACGATGATGAGCCCACCGATTTAGCCCTTCGACTGGATTATCAGTTGGAGCACATTCTGATTGATGAATTTCAGGATACGTCAGATCAGCAATTTGAGTTGCTGCGTCGCCTGACGCGGGGATGGGCGGAACATAATGCAACAGAAGCATCGCCACGGACGCTGTTCATTGTGGGCGATGGCATGCAGTCGATCTATGGCTTCCGCTACGCCAACGTTGGTTTATTTCTTAAAGCGCGGGATCAGGGAGTTGGCGACTTGTCGTTAACACCGCTTTCCCTGACGCGAAACTTTCGTTCACAGGCGGGTATCGTGCACTGGGTGAACGAGACCTTTGCGCAACTACTACCGGCACAGGATTACCCCGAGCGTGGTCAGGTCAGACATACGATTGCAGAGGCCACCAAGCCGCTTGCGGCGGAGCAGGCGGTGGCCTTACACCTTTTCCCCAATGACGACGGCAGCGCCGAGGCGCATTACATCGCCCAACAAGTTAGCGAGCTGCGCGGCCTCGACGATCAGGCGTCCATCGCGGTGTTGGTCCGAGCCAGAGGTCACATGGCCGCCATTATTCAAGCCTTGCGGCAACACGGTGTGCCATTCGTAGGGCGAGATCTTGAATCACTCGCCAACAGTAGTGCTGTTATCGATTTGCTTGCCCTGTGCCGCTGGCTCGCGAACCCCGCAGACGACATCGCTTCCCTAGCGCTATTGCGCGCGCCCTTTTGTGGTCTGTCATTGCCGGCAATACATGCGCTTTTCGACGGGCAGCCACGTCCTATGGCACTGCGATCTGCCATTGAACAGCTGCTACTAAAGGGCACCGACGATGATACGGCGGCGCGCTGTCGACATCTGCACACGGCGCTCGATTGGGCCTTGAGTAAGCGCGACCGACTGGCCTTGGCCGATTGGGTGGAGCAGGTTTGGCTGCGGCTGGGGGGACCCCAGGCACTACCCGCAAAGACCGAAGGCGATGCATTGCGGTTCTTCGATTTGTTGCGCCAGGCCGAGCGGGAGGGACGCGGCCTTGATGTTGACTGGCTCGAACAGCGCCTCGGCCAGCTTTACGCCGAGCACGACGTGCAGGATAACGCCGTACAGTTAATGACCTTACACAAATCTAAAGGTTTACAGTTTGATTATGTGTTCATGCCGGTTTTGCACAAATTGCCGCGCAGCAATGATCGGGAATTATTGCGTTGGCACCGGCATCAAGGACCCAATGGCAGCGAGCTGCTCATTGCCGCCGATGATCGCAGTCCTCCAGAGCACCAATCGCTGTATCACTACCTGAGTTGGCTGCAAAAGCAAAAGGAAGAGGCCGAATTGAGGCGGCTTCTGTATGTGGGTGTCACTCGGGCAAAACGTCGTGTCTGGTTGACTGGGGCGGCGACACTAGCGGCGGATAATGATACGACTGCACCGGACTACCAACCCACCTTGGAGGACTTGAAACAGCCCTCGTCAACCAGCCCTTTGGGTGTACTTATGCCCGTAATTGCCAATGATGCCGTCATCCATTGCGTTATTGGTGACGACGCCTATGGCCTCAATGAGCCTGCGGGTAGGGCATTTCGTCGATTACCGCGGGCGGTTATTGCGCAGTTGCATCAACACCACACAGCGTCCAGCGCAGGCGGTGCACAAAACAAGATCGACGCCGATGTATTGTTCGAGCCAGAGCGCTATACCCTAGAGCGCGTTATTGGTGTAGTTACCCATCGGTTGCTCGAACTCTTGTCAATGACAAGCAAGCTTCCGACTACTGTGCCAGCACACCTTCAAACTGCAGCGGCATTTGGGCTGCGGGCCCAAGGCTTATCGGGTCAGCAGTACGAGCAAGCTATTGATCGGGTTATGACTATGATCCGACGCACGCTTGGGGATCCCCGGGGGCGGTGGATTTTGCGGCAACACCCCGAGGCTTGCAGTGAATGGGCCTTGTTGATACCCGATGCGTCTCAGCTTGTCCGTAAGTTTGTTATCGATCGGACATTTGTGGCGCCACCATTCGATGTCACTCAAGAGCATCCAGGCGTCGATAACGTGCAGCCCACAACGAACAGAATCAGGTCCGACAGTGTCCGCTGGATTGTCGATTACAAAACTAGTCGCCCGGCTCCCGGTGAGACCGAGGAGGCATTTTTGCTGCGTGAGGCGGAGCACTATCGAGAACAGTTGAGTGGCTATAGAGATGCATTGGCTAAGGTCGATAACCCACCATTACCGATCAGAATTGCGCTTTATTTTCCTGCGTTACCCGCCTGGTATGAGATTAAACGAACCCATGACTTCCCACTCTGATCATCGTTTAGGCATAGCGCTCAGTTTAGTGGCCAATGCCGTCTGGGGTGGGGCAGCGTTCTATTGGATGCAGACGCGCCCTGTGGCCGCCATCGACGTCTTGGGTCACCGGGGCGCGTGGACCTTGCCGGCGGTTTTTTTGGTCTTGCTGTGGCTGGGTAGAGTGCGTTCGACGTTACTGTTACTGCGCGATGTGAAAACCCTCGCTTGGATGGGGTTGGCTGCAGCATTGATATCGGTCAATTGGGGCACGTTTCTCTACGCTGTCACATCGGGCCATGCCACTGAAGCCAGTCTGGGCTACTTTCTGTTGCCTATTTTGTCGGTCATGTTCGGCATGCTGGTGTTTCGAGAGATACCCACCGTACCCCAGCGAGTGGCTGTGGTCATGGGCGTTATTGCCATTGTCATTCAGTTGATCGCAGTGGGTGGCTTGCCGGTTATTTCCCTGGGTTTGGCGCTGTCCTTTGCGTGTTATGGCGCTATTCGTAAACGGGTTCGGGCAGATGCCATCCAAGGGTTGTTTGCCGAGTCACTGTTTTTGTTTCCCGTGGGTCTTGCCTGGATTCTTAGTCATGATGGCGCCGGGCTCGGCGACTATGGACTGCGCGTCGATTTGTTTTTGGTGGGCGCCGGGGCGTTCACTGCCATTCCCCTGTTAACCCATGTGACTGCCTCGCGCCTACTACCGCTTTCGACGGTGGGCCTGTTATCGTACATCGGCCCATCACTGCAGCTTATCGTGGCTCAGTTTTTCCTGGGAGAGACCATTTCAACACTCACACTAAGCGCCTTCGTACTGGTCTGGTTGGGCTTGGTATTTATCATAGTCGATAACCTGCGCCAGTTCCGCCGAGCGCGAGTGTCAGCAGGGGTAAGCAAAAAAAGTGGGTCAGTGCCGCCGTGAGTTGCTTGATGGTGCATAGAGTTTGTGGAGTGCGTCCCCAGAAGGTGACCTAAGTGGCTACTGGTGAGCCACAGGGACCACACGCCAGCAAGGACCAGTCCCATACCCAGGCCCTTACGTACCCAGGGCTTTTGCAGAAAACCCGTTACCCGTTGGCCTAGCAAAGTGGCGCCGAGCATAGCGGGCAGGGTGCCAACACCGAATGCCAGCATCAGTAAACTGCTATCGATGGCGCTGGCGCCTTCCGCGGCACTCCACGTTAAGGCCGAGTAAATCAGCCCACAGGGCATAAATCCCCACAGTCCTCCTAGCATAAATCCTTGTGTCAGCCGTTTAGGCGGCATCAGACTTTGCGCCGTGGGCGCGATGTAACGCCAAATGCGACTGCCTGCTTGTTCCAGATGGCGAATGCCAAACCACAGACCAAGTGTGTGTAAACCCATGGCTACCAGTAAAAAACCCGCCAAAAAACGCAGAGCTACGGTCCAGGGCGCCAGTTGTATGGCGCCGGCCGCAGAGCCCAGCAACCCCCCCAGCAACGCGTAGCTAATAATGCGGCCAAGGTGATAGCTAACAGGCATCAATCGGTGGCTACCCTGAGCGCTTCGCAGGGCAACGGCAATACCACCGCACATGCCTAAACAATGGCCTGCACCTGCTAGCCCCAGTAACAGGGCGGCACCCAGTGCACCGGATAATTCAGCTGTCATGGTCGTCTCGCTCGCTGTGTTGATGAGGGGCCGGCTGCCCTCGGCTAACTGGTTGATCGAGATCATCATTCAGGGCGCGCCAGGCATCTTTGTCGAGATCATCGTACTGACCGCGATTAACCGCCCAGATAAGTAGCGCCAAAAATAAGGCAACAAAGATCAGTGCGATAGGAATGAGTAAGTAGAGACTTTCCAAAGGGTTACCCGCTAACTCGACGAAGACGGAGGGCATTCGCTACCACCAAGAGTGAGCTTATCGACATGCCCAGTGCTGCCGCCCAAGGTGGCACCATGCCACTGGCGGCAAACGGGATGCCCAGGATATTGTAAAGCGCCGCCCACAGCAGATTTTGGCGCATGGTACTACGTGCCTTGTGCGCAATCCCGACAATGTCTGCCAGCCGGCCAAAATCATTGTCGGTGATCACGAAGTCGGCCTGTGCTCTAGCGAGAGCGGTAGCCCCTGCCACCGCTATCGAGGCATCGGCAGCCCCGAGGAAAGCGGCATCATTTAAGCCATCGCCCACGGCTATGACCGTGGTGCCTGCAGCTTGCTCTTGCTGCAGATAAGCCAATTTATCTGTGGGCGTCATATCGGCCCGGTAGGGAAGGGCCAGCTTATTTGCCAGGGCAGCGACTCGGGTATGGCTGTCTCCCGACACAATAGTCACTGAATAGCCCATGGCCTTTAGGCGATTCAGATGGTCACTCGCCCCCAGGCGTAAGTGCTCTGAAAGTCCTATCCAAGCGAGCCAGCCCACGCTATCACCCAAACCCACCCAGTAGTGCTCATCATCGGGCGGTGGCGGCGTGTTGGCTGCTAAATCAGAGACGAAACCTAAGCTACCCAAGCGCACTTCTCTTTGTGTCCCATCGAGTGCCTGCCAGCAGCCCTTTATACCGGCACCCGCAACCACCTGGATGTCGGTGACGCCCGATAGGGGCGCGATGTTGTGGAAGGCGCGAGCGGCAGGGTGACTGCTTACTTGCTGCAGTGCGGCACTGAGCGCCAAAGCCTGTTCGCGCGCCAAGGACGGAGCGGTGATGAGTTGACCGACCGCCAGAGTTGTCTCGGTGAGTGTGCCGGTCTTATCGATGAATACGGTACTCGCGTCGGCCGCGGCTAGCAGCCCGAACTCGCCTCTGACACTGACTCCTCGTCGACGCAGCCACGCTGTGGCGCTTGCGACGGCGGCTGGGGTTGCCAAAGACAATGCACAGGGGCAGGCCACTACCAATACCGCTAGTGCGCTCCACAGGGCGCGATTGGGGTCAACACGCAACCAAACAATGGCGGTGATCAATGCCGCTAGTAGTACCAGCGCCACAAAGCGTGCGGCCAGTCGATCAATCAGTTGCAGGTACAGGGGTTTTTCTTGTCGTGCACGCTCGACGTCATTGGCCAGCGCAGCCAAGCGTGATTGCCGGTAGCCGGCGCTGACTTCAAGCTCGAGGCTGGCCTCGCGATTGACCGTACCCGCGTAGACACTATCACCCTTGGACACATTACGTGGCAGTGACTCACCATTGAATACTGATTCATCGACCGCCGATTGCCCCTTATTGACGGTGGCATCAAAGCTAATGGCTTCGCCTGCGGCGACATAGATCAAGTCCCCTGCAACGACCTGGTCTCGTGGGCATCGTAGCCAATCACCACTTTGCCATCGGGAAACAAACTCGGGCAATTCATCTTCAAGCTGTGCCAGTGCTATCAAATCGGCATTGCGTAGACGCTTTTCGAGATAGCGAGCCAGCAATAAAAAGAAGACGAACATGGTCACCGAGTCGTAATAGGTGGCGCCACCGCCCGATAGGGTGGCCCATAGACTCGCAATGGTTGCCAGTAACAGGGCAATGGATACCGAGCTATCCATGATGAGCGCACCGTGTTTCAAGTGCTGCCAAGCGTTACTGAAAAAGCTACGACCGCTATAAATCAAAACCAGTAGGGTGAGCGGAGCACTGGCGAGACGCAGCAGTTGCTGTAAGTTCGCATCCATGCCCTGAAGATCGCCAGCATGTAATGCAATGGCAAGCATACCCACTTGCATCATGCCGACACCCGCGACACCAAGTCGGCGCAGATCCCGTTTATTGTCATTGCGCATCAGCTCAAGGCGCTCGTCGGTTCGCCAGGGGCGCACACCGTAGCCCAGACTCAGCAGTTGCTCGACGACACGCCCTGGATCGGCGCCCGGTGCCAAGGTGGCCACCACGCGGCTCAGGGACAGATTAATGTCGACGCGGGACACCCCTGACACTTGCAGCAAAAATTTTTCTACGATCCATGTGCATGCAGCGCAGCTCATGCCCGTGACCATCAGCGGTATTTCGACGCCCTCATCACTCTCTCGAGTGAACGAATCGAGCCAATCCTTATCCTGAAACCAAGCGATGACGCGGTTGTCGACTTCGGCTGGTTGCGGTGGGTAATCGGTACGCTGACGGTAAAAAGCTGAGAGGTCGGCTCCGGCAATCATGGCGGCTACAGCCTGACAACCGACGCAGCACACGCTTTGTGCAGTACCGTCGATGGTGACCGTTAAATCAACACCAGACGGAATGGTTTCACCGCAGTGAAAACAGGGATTGGCACCGGGCCTGTTCAAAAATCCTGTTCACCGTCGACACGCCAAGGACTGCCGTCGCCGGCGTCAATAATCCAGATCCAACGGCCGCTGAGTGCTTGGGGTATGAGGCCGCGGTAAGCCCCCGGACCTATGGCTTTTAATGGCACTTTAAAATCTTTTGATGACTCCATGGGATGGGAGAACAGCAGCCGTAATTGTGGTTGGTCGATGGGTCCTGTGATACGCACGTCAATTTGCCGGCCATCGGCTTTGAGCGTAGCGTCAATGCCTAGCGATTCGGCGGCGTGGGTGCGTTGTAGTTGGCGGTTGATGGCTAACCCTTCGCGATAGTATTCATCAACCACCAAGTCATCGGCATGGCGGGTTGCGAGCACCAGGGTATATATCGAGGCTACCACCACCGTTCCCGGTAAGGCGATGAGGAACCAAGGCCAAAACTGCCGATACCAAGGGGTGGAAGCGTTTACTGTGGTCATAGCTTAAGGTCGTCCACTACGCGTCGTCGCTACAGCGGTTTCATAAAGCGTGATTCATGCTCTGTGGTTACGCTGGCATCATCAGTGCGAGTGGCTGTAAATACGATAGGGGTGCTGGGCGCCTGCAAATCGATGGGATTGGCTCGTACCCTCAGGGTCAGTTCGGCCAATTCCCCCCCGTCAACGGTAACACGCTGTTCACCGATGACTTGCGCGCCAGTGATACCGTTAATGTCGAGTGCGAAGGTATGCGCATCCGCGTCTAAGTTCGAAAGGTGGATCTTGTAGACATTGTCGATGAGACCGCCTGGAGCCTGCATATACAGCTGATTACGCTCGCGGAGAATGGTCATGTCCACCAAATCCCGGGTAAGCATGGCGTAACTGAAGGCTACTATCATGATGCACATGACCGTGACGTAGCCAATGAGTCGTGGTCGCAGAATATGCGTTGTGCCACCCTCGAGACGGTTTTCGCTGGTGTAGCTGACCAGTCCACGGGCGTATCCCATCTTGTCCATGACCGAGTCACAGGCGTCGATACACAGTGCGCAACCGATGCATTTGTATTGCAAGCCGTCGCGAATATCGATGCCGGTGGGGCACACCTGAACACACATCTGACAGTCGACACAGTCTCCCAACTGATTGGTTTGCTCGCCCGTGCGCTTGCGCGCACCTCTGGGCTCACCACGCTGGCTGTCATAGGAGACTACCAGCGTGTCTCGATCGAACATCACTGACTGGAAACGGGCATAGGGACACATGTAGGTGCAAACTTGTTCGCGCATCCATCCGGCATTTAAGTAAGTCAGTACGGTAAAAATGAAGATCCACACTAATGCCCAGCTGTTAGCTTGCAGGGTGAACACATCGCCGAGTAGGTCACGGATGGGGGTGAAGTAGCCGACAAACGTGAAGCCCGTCATGAAAGCGACAAACAACCAGCCCGCATGTTTCATAAATTTCCGACGGAATTTATTGAATGACATGGGCGCTTTGTCGAGTTTAATACGCTGGTTGCGACTGCCCTCAAAAAATTGTTCGATCCACATGAAGATGGCCGTCCATACCGTTTGTGGGCAGGTGTAACCGCACCAGACTCTGCCTGCCAAGGCGGTAACGGTGAACAAACCGAAGGCGGAAATGATCAATAACCAAGCCAGCATGAAGAAGTCTTGCGGCCAAAAGGTCATGGTTAAAATATGGAATTTGCGCTCAGGAAGGTCAAACAGGACCGACTGTTGGCCAAACAGATTGATCCAAGGTAAACAAAAATAGCCCAGTAACAGCGGCCAACCGGTGAGGGTCCGCAGCCGCTGAAAACGCCCCTGAATAGCGCGCGTGTAAATCTTTTCACGCTTTTGATAAAGATCAAGTTCCCCGATTTCAGCGGGGGCGGCTGCGTCTACCGCCAACACATCGTCACGTGTATCGCTCACCCCATGATCTCCTATTCGATGTTACTGGGCGGCTGCTACCTGAGCGGCCTCACCATGACTCAGTCCATACACCCAAGCGGCCAGGATATGGATCTTGTCTTCGCTAAGGATGTCGCCGAACGCTGGCATGTTGCCGTTTCGCCCATTGCGCAACGTTTGCGTGAGTTGTTGCTCGGTACCACCGTAAAGCCAGATGCCATTGGTGAGATTCGGTGCCCCCATCATTTGGTTACCCATGGCATTGGCACCGTGACAGGCGCTGCAATAGGTCTGGAAATGTTTCTCACCGGCGGCCACTTTCGCGGTGTCAGCTTCACGTCCGTTAAGTGACATCAGGTAATGCACGGTTTCATCAATGCCGGTATCACCCAAGATGGCCTGCCAAGCCGGCATTGCCGCCCGACGACCGTGATTCAACGTGGTCTTAATGGCTTCAGGTGTGCCGCCGTAGAGCCAATCATTGTCACTCAGATTGGGGAAGCCGTAGGCGCCGCCGGCATCGGAGCCATGACAGGTTGCACAATTGTTACCAAAGATACGTTGACCCATTTTTCGCACTTTCGGATCGTGGGCAATCTCTTCAACCGGTAGAGCCAAGTAGCGATCGCGCATGGCGCGGTATTTTTCTTCGGCGACCGCGACACGCTCCTCGTATTGACCCACCGAGGTCCAGCCGATGATCCCTTTCCAATTGCCCATACCTGGGTAGATGATGAGATAGCCAATAGCGAACAGGATGGTTAGCACGAACATCTGAAACCACCAAGCGGGCAGGGGGTTGTCGAACTCTTCCAAACCGTCATACACATGCCCGGTTGTTTGTACGTCGCCACCGCTTTTTTTACGGTTAGCGAACAGCAGCCAAGTGGCGAGAATGATCTGCGCCGACGTCAGGATGATAATCCATGCGCTCCAAAAGCTAGTCATGGGGGCGTTCCTCACTGGTTGTTCGTTGGTCGATGTCGTCGTCGGCAAACGGAAGGTTAGCCGCCTCATCGAAAGCTTGTTGTCGTTTGCGGCTGTAGGCCCAGATGACGAGGCCGATAAAAGCCACCATTAGCAGAACGGTGCTTAACCCGCGTAAGTCATTGATATCCATTGTTAGCGACGGCTTTTTAGGAGTGTGCCGAGCTGCTGGAGGTAGGCGACCACCGCGTCGATTTCTCGACAATGTCCACCGGGTGCCGAGGGGCAGTTTTCGGCGGCGGCCTGTGCACCGGCGATATCCTCATCGGTGTAGGGCACACCCAAAGCCCGCAAGGTGCGGAATTTAGTCGGCAACACGGAACCATCGATCTTGTTGTCGAATAACCAGGGATAAGAGGGCATGATCGACTCGGGTACAACATCGCGCGGGTTATACAAGTGCGCTCGCTGCCAATCATCACTGTAGCGGCCCCCAACTCTTGCCAAGTCAGGTCCTGTACGCTTGGAACCCCAGAGGAAGGGACGCTCGTAGACGGATTCGCCGGCAACGGAGTAATGTCCGTAGCGCTCGGTTTCCGCACGCATGGGACGCACCATTTGTGAGTGACATACCGCACAGCCTTCGCGCATATAAATATCACGACCTTGAAGCTCGAGTGCGGAATAGGGCTCTAAACCCTCGATGGGGGTATTGAGCGTTTTACTGAACGCCAGGGGCACCAGCTCAACTAGCGCCCCGAAACTGATGGCCACGATGATTAAGACAATCATGAGTGGCGTGTTTTTTTCGACGATTTCGTGATTCATAACAACGCTCTCCTCAGGCGGCCGCAGCAGCGGTTTGTGGTGCAGGGATGCTGTCTTCAACACCGCGTCGCGTGGTCATGTAGACGTTGTAGGCCATAAGCAACATGCCACCGAGGAAAATAGCGCCGCCGAGTACCCGCACGACATAACCGGGATGACTGGCGACAACCGACTCGACAAAGGTGTAGGTGAGCGTGCCGTCTTCGTTATAGGCGCGCCACATAAGTCCCTGCATGATGCCGTTCACCCACATAGACGCGATGTACAGCACGGTACCTATGGTCGACATCCAGAAATGCAAGTTCACTAAGGGGGTGCTGTACATGCCGCTTTTGCCATACAAGTGCGGGATAAGGTGGTAGATGGCACCGATGGAAATCATAGCGACCCAGCCGAGGGCACCGGAGTGCACGTGGCCGATGGTCCAGTCAGTGTAGTGGGACAGCGAGTTGACGGTTTTGATCGACATCATGGGGCCTTCAAATGTCGACATACCGTAGAACGACAGGCTGACTACCAAGAATCGCAAGATGGGATCGTGACGCAATTTTTCCCAGGCCCCAGACAAGGTCATGATGCCGTTGATCATGCCACCCCAGGAGGGTGCTAGCAGGATCAAACTCATGGCCATGCCCAAGCTCTGCGCCCAGTCGGGTAGGGCGGTGTAGTGCAGATGGTGAGGACCGGCCCAGATATAAATAGCGATTAACGCCCAGAAATGCACGATGGACAGACGGTAGGAGAACACCGGACGCTCGGCCTGTTTCGGCACGAAGTAGTACATCATACCCAGAAAGCCGGCCGTCAAGAAAAAGCCCACTGCGTTATGGCCATACCACCACTGGATCATGGCATCGACTGTACCGGCGTAGGCTGAGTAGGACTTCATCATCGACGCGGGCAGGGCAGCACTATTGACGAGGTGCAGGACCGCAACCGTGATGATGAATGCGCCGAAGAACCAGTTGGCCACATAAATATGTGACACTTTTCGCTTCATCAGCGTACCAAAAAACAGTACCGCGTAAGCCACCCACACGAGTGCAATCAGCACATCGATGGGCCACTCGAGCTCCGCGTATTCTTTGGTCGTGGTGTAGCCCATGGGCAGCGTGATGGCCGCCAACACAATGACCAGTTGCCAGCCCCAAAATACGGTAGACGCTAAACCATCGGAAAACAGTCGTGTCTGGGTGGTACGCTGTACGATATACAGTGAGGTTCCCATAAGCGCACAACCACCAAAAGCGAAGATGACCGCGTTGGTATGTAGTGGCCGCAGTCGACCAAAACTGGTCCAAGGCAGATCAAAATTTAAGGCTGGCCAT
>CBFHTF010000072.1:0-12000 GCA_965658685.1 Luminiphilus sp. | reverse complement strand
CGAGCCCTTCAGCCCAAATCAACCCGCCGGTGTGCATTACGATTATGAGGTTGATGCGATGGTCGCCGGTTTGTTTGCGCAAGGTGATACCGCACTGTCGGATCGCTGGCGGCTGGACGGTGGTGTCCGCTTAGAGAGCACCCAGTACGATTATGACAACCGCACCGGTTCGGGTTCCGCCTGTGCGCCCGATGCCAGCGCTTGCCGATTTTTCCGACCAGCCGATCGCAGCGATGACTTTACCAACCTATCTGCCAACGTGGCCCTGAGTTATGGCTTCGATCACGCACGGATCTACACCCGTGCCGCCTCTGGGTTCCGTGCACCACAGACCGCGGAGCTCTATCGTCTGCAAGCCGGGCAAGCCGTTGCCAATATTGACTCCGAGCAAATACACAGCGTTGAGCTGGGCATACGTGGCGCACTCTTCGATGCCTTCGGCTACGCGGTGAACGCCTACCAAATGCAAAAAGATAACGTGATCTTCCAAGATCGCGATCGCCAAAATGTCGATAACGCCAAAACGCGCCATGAAGGCATTGAGATTGAGCTTAACTGGCAGATTTCATCGGTATGGTACGCGGAACTGGCAGCCACCTTGCAAAGACACCGTTACGACAGCGCGACTGCGCTGTTGGGCTCTAGTGGGGATATTAACGGTAAGCGCATCGATACGGCGCCCGACAGCTTTGGCAGTGCACGCCTAGGGGCCGATACGTTCATGGGCATTCACCCAATAAAGGCCGAGCTAGAGTATGTCTGGATCGGTGGTTATTACGTGGACCCCAACAACGAACATCGATATGCAGGACATCGCCTGGTTAACTTGCGTGCCGACATGCAGGTTCGACCTAAGGTCAAACTGAGCGTTATTGCCACCAACCTGCTCGATACCGACTATGCAGAGCGGGCCGACTTTGGTTTCGGCCAGTACCGTTACTTTGTGGGTGAGCCCCGCAGCGTGGTTCTGGGGTTAAGCTGGCAACTCGACTAGGTGCGGCTGTCGGTAACGACCGCTACCGATAAGCCCTTAGGCCCACAGCATCGCGCACTTGTGCCAATAACTCACTTGCTCGAGGACGCAAGCCTTGAGCCCCGGCCTGCAGCACCTCCTCGAGTTGCTGTGGGTTCGCCATGAGATCGTTATAGCGATCTCTTGCGGGTGCTAGGACCTCATCGATCTTGTGAAAAAGTTGTTTCTTGGCGTCGCCCCAGCCAATGCCTTCGGCAAAGGCCTGACGCATTTGTGCACGCTCGTCTTGATCGGCAAAGGCACACCAAATCTGGAACACCGTTGCCGTATCCGGATCTTTGGGTTCACCGGGCTCCAGTAAGTTTGTTTTTATTTTGTTAATCCCTTTCTGCAGCTGTTTTGCTGTACCAAATAGCGGGATGGTGTTGCCGTAGCTCTTACTCATCTTACGACCGTCGAGGCCTTGTAGGACCGCCACATGGTCATCAACCACAGCTTCGGGTAGGGTGAATAACGGCGCGAAATTATGGTTGAAGCGCTGGGCAATGTCCCGAGCCATTTCAACGTGTTGAATCTGATCGCGACCCACGGGTACTTCGTGGGCATTGAAAATCAGAATGTCGGCGGCCATCAACACCGGGTAAGAGAACAAACCCATGGTCACGGCAAAATCCGGATCTTCACCCGCCTCCTCGTTAGCCTGCACAGCTGCTTTATAGGCGTGAGCGCGATTCATGAGACCTTTGGCCGCAATGCAGGTGAGAATCCAGCAGAGCTCAGTAATCTCCGGGATATCCGACTGCCGATAAAAATGTGCCCGAGCGGGATCCAGGCCTAATGCCAGCCATGTGGCGGCAATCTCACGGCTTGATTGTGCCACCTGTTCTGGGTCGTGGCATTTGATCAACGCGTGATACTCGGCAAGGAACAAATAGGCGTCGGTATCGGCTTGCTGCGACGCCGCTATTGCGGGGCGAATAGCGCCCACGTAATTACCCAGGTGGGGCGTGCCGGTTGTGGTGATGCCGGTCAGCACACGCTTGGTGGTCATAGCTAGTCTCCGCTTAAGCGAGTCGATTGTAGAAACCGGTTAATAGGGTCTCGAGATAATGTGGATCGCGGCCGCCTGCTAGTTCGCGTACCGAGTGCATCGCCAGCGTTGGCACGCCCAAATCGATGGTCTCTATACCCGTTTCAGCCGCGATGATGGGACCGATAGTGCTACCACAGCCCAAATCCGTGCGCACCACGAACGTCTGTACCGGCACCCCGGTGCGCTCGCCCAATAGACGTAACAAGGCGGCACCCGTGCCCGATGTAGCGTAGCGCTGGTTTCGGTTGATTTTGATGACAGGTCCGGCGTTCAGCAACGGACCATGGTTGTCATCGTGTCGGTCACTGAAGTTAGGGTGCACTGCATGCGCGTTGTCGACGGATAACAGCGTGGCGTTAGCCCGCAGCTGCCGCCGCTGGGCATCAGTCTCGACCAGGCTGTCTAATACCTCTGTCAGCATGGGGCCTTGAGCGCCCACTGCCGACGCACTGCCAACCTCTTCGTGATCATTGCACACCAACAAGTTCCACTGACGCTTGTCGGCGGCCAAGAGTGAACGCAAGCCCGCATGACAGCTCAACAGATTATCGAGTCTCGCCGAGGCGATAAAATTGCCTTCCAAACCAATCATGGCTGGGGCTTGGCTATCGTAGAGAGACATTTCAAAGTCGAGCACCCGCACTTGTGCATACTCGGGGTACTGGACTTTCACTTGAGCCGCTAGCAAGTCGTGGAAACTGAAAACTCGATCGCTCTCTGCATTTGTATCGGTGTCGAGTGTAAGCAGTACCGGAAGAATGTCCTTCTGCGGATTAATGCTGCGCCCAGTGTTCGCTTCCCGATCGAGGTGAATAGCCAAACTGGGCACCACAGCAACGGGGCGACGAAAGTCGATAAGGCGAGAACACAGCTGGCCGCGCTCATCGACGAAATTGACCCTTCCCGCCAGCGACAGATCGCGATCAAACCAGGGGTTGAGCAAGGCGCCACCATAAACATCGACGGCCAGTTGCACCACGCCGTGCCGCTGCTTAACGGGGTTGGGTTTTACCGACAAATTAGGGCTGTCAGTATGCGCACCGACAAGTCGCAAACCAGCCTCGATCGGTTGCTCACCGACCCGAAAAGCAATAATGGAACTGTCATTGCGAGTTAAAAAATAGCCCTGCCCCGGCCTGAGTGCAGCGCTATCGATTGTATCGATGGCCTCAAAACCCGCTGCATGCAACCGCTTTGAAAGCGCACTGACGGCGTGAAAAGGTGTTGTGGCTTCCGATAAAAAACCTAGAAGACTTTCAATAGAATCAGACATTTATGCCCCAAACATAATAACCAGCACTAGTACGAACCCCAGAGCCAAGCGGTACCAGACAAAGGGCATCATGCCAATGCGCCCCAAAAGGCTAATAAACACGGCGATCGTGGCATAGGCACTGACAGCCGATACCACCATTGCTGCCAACATCTGCGCCACGGGTACTCGGGTAAAACCCTCGGCCAAGGCATCTAACCCCAAAAACAACATGGCGCCCGCAATAATTGGCATCGACATCAAAAACGAGAAGCGCGCTGCGGTGGCACTGGAATAACCTAGAAACAAAGCCGCGGTAATGGTGACCCCCGAGCGGGAGACTCCCGGTATCAGTGCCAACATCTGCGCAGCGCCAATAACCAAGGCACCTAGCCAGGTGACTCGCTCGGTGGCGTCAACAGGCTGCTCTTTGCCCTGACGACTCGACCAACCCAGCAACAAACCAAACACAATGGTGGTGGCCGCGATTACCTCCAATCCTCGGAACTGCTGCTCGATGGTGTCGCTGAACAGTAATCCTGCCACCACTGCCGGTACCGTAGCCACACCCAAGCGCCACAACTCACCACGAGGTGCCTTGTGCTGCGCCAACGGCGGATAGATATCGCCCACAAGTACCCATAGATCACGCCGAAAATACACCATGACCGCCGCCAAAGTACCGACATGCACCGCCACGTCGAACAATAATCCCTGATCGGGCCAACCTAATAGCTGTGAGGGCAAAACCAAGTGAGCCGAGCTGGAAATTGGCAGAAATTCGCTCAAGCCCTGAATGAGCGCCAGCAGCAGGGTTTGCAACCAACTAGCGCTTGTCTCAGTCACCACTGTCACGGCCCCGGCTGCTCGGCAAGGGTCTTCCAACCCACGTCTTGTTGCACGTAGCGGGGTATCACATCGCAAGCGGAGCCCGCACGTCGCCAATCGGCATGGGTCAGTGCCCATTGGGCCATCACACCGCCTCTGGGACGTTGCTCATGATGAAAATGACAAAAGTCACTGTGAGGACTCAGTCGGAGCCAACTATCCTCAATAGCCGATTGATAGCGACAGCCCGACCCAAGGACAGTCAGGCCGAGGAGTGGCACTGCGCGCGGCAGACTCAGCTGGTCGGGGGCAGCCATAAGAGGTTCTGTCAAACTCGTCAGTTCACCCGCACTGTGCTGCCACAAGCGGTAATAACACTGATCAATTTGGGCATCAGTCGTGGACAAAAGGTAACCGTCGTAGCCCGGATGTTCGACCAACCAGGCGCGAACCTGCGCCTCAAGGGAACACATACCTAATACCGGGCGTTCGAGAGACCACGCCAGCCCCTGGATGACGCTGGCAGCAATGCGCAAACCCGTAAAGGAGCCCGGACCCAAACCACAGACGAACTCCGTCACCGATGACAGGGGCGCACCGCCCAACACATCATCGAGCATCGCCAAGAGATGTCGGTTATGGGCTCGGGGCAGTACACGGTGCGCTTCAGTGACCCCTTGCTCAGTCGCAAGGCCCACGGTACAAGCGTCGGTTGAGGTATCGATAGCGAGAACAGCGCGCATGGCGAAGGAAAAAGATCCGGTAAACTCAAAGCCCTATCATCCCACAGCTCAAGGAAGATGTGCAGCGTGCAGACCCTTACAGTTGGCATTTTAGCCGGAGGCCAAGGAGTCCGGTTGGGTGGTCGCGATAAAGGCATGCTGGTGCTCGACGGCGAGCCTCTGGTGGCACAACTGATGGCCAGTGTTCATCGCAATCTGGACGCGGTGCCCGAGTTATCCTGCATCGAGACCATCATCAACTGCCCCCGTAACAGCTTGTTCTACCGCCACTATGCCCAAAAACTGCTGTGCGATAGGCAATTACACGAGGGGCCGGCTGCCGGTATTGCTGCGCTGTTAGCTGCCTGCACCACTGACTGGCTGTTGATCGTAGCCTGTGATCAGCGACCGCTGCCAGCCGGGAGTGTCAAAACGCTTTTTGGGGCCGCCAGACGTCATTCAGCAAACCACAACAACGCAGGCAGTTACGCCACAGACCAAGGCCGCCATACCCCCTGCCTGCTCATCAATAGGGCGAAGGCAGTGGCATGGACACCTACAAACAGTGTGCTTCAGGCCATTGAGGGCTTGGGCTTAACGCCCGCGGAGATACCGGGTTGCGGGGCAGATATCGACACACTCCAGGACTTAGCTGGACCCGCGTCGTAACCGCCCTCACTGTACCGTGATGACCCCGCGCTTGTGCACGCAAGGTCAATACACATTAACCCAGTAGCGCTCGGATACGCCCGGTAATTTCATCCACCGAGCCAACACCGGCAACACGGTGATAGCTAGGTCCTTCCAGGGCTTGATAGAGCGCGACCAACGGTTGGGTCTGCTGCTGATAGACGTCGAGGCGCTTGCGTATCGTCTCTTCTTTGTCGTCATCACGCTGGATCAGGGGCTCTCCGGTTTCGTCATCTACCCCTTCTTGCTTCGGCGGATTGTGACTCACGTGGTATACGCGACCACTGCCGGGATGCACTCGGCGGCCACTTAAGCGTGCCACAATTTCTTCATCATCCACATCAATTTCAATCACGTGATCGATGTCAATGCCTCCAGCCACCATGGCCTCTGCCTGGGGAATGGTTCGCGGGAAGCCATCGAACAGGCAGCCATTGACGCAATCGGGTTGAGTGATGCGATCTTTGACGAGGCCAATAATGATGTCATCGGATACCAGACCACCGGCATCCATAATGGCTTTGGCCTGTTTGCCCAATTCAGTGCCGGCCGCAACCGCTGCACGTAGCATGTCGCCGGTTGAAATCTGTGGGATGTCAAAATGGTCACACAGGAACTTGGCTTGGGTTCCCTTACCGGCACCCGGTGCACCGAGAAGAATTATTCGCATGGAGAGCTTCCTTGAAAGTTACGTGCAGTACATCGTGCGATGTGGTCTGTGATGTAAAACTACACAGGCTGCCACGGCGTGACAAGCGCTATTCGGAGGACTTAACCCGCTCCCAGCGCTCTTGCAGCCGATCGATAGACTCGAGAGCCAACTCAGTGCCGTCTTCAAGAGCCGCGCGTTCCATGGCCGTAAAACGCGTTTCGAACTTGGTATTTGCGTGTCGTAAGGCGGTTTCGGCATCTAAACCCAAGTGACGACCGAGGTTCACAACACTGAATAAGACGTCGCCAAATTCATCGCTGATATGTCCGTCATTGGCGCGGGCGAGAGCGTCGCGCAACTCGTCAATTTCACTCGTCAAATTGGCCAGAACCGACTCAAGGGCCGACCAGTCAAACCCGATCGTCGCTGCACGCTTCTGTAACTTTTGCGCCCGCTGCAGAGCTGGTAGCGTCACAGGGATGTCATCGAGGACGCCGTGGCGCGCTTTGCCCGCTCGCTCCTCACGCTTGATGGCCTCCCAATTGGCTTTGACTTCAGCGGCACTAACAGTGCCGTCGAGCCGCCCCTCGATGGCACCATCGGCAAACACATGAGGATGCCGACGAATCAACTTACGGACCAGAGTATCGACCACCGTATGAAAATCGAAGGCACCCTGCTCGCTACCCAGCTGACTATAAAAAATAACTTGGAACAGCACATCGCCCAACTCTTCGGCGATATGCGGTAAGTCATCGCGCTCAATGGCATCGGCCAGCTCATAGCACTCTTCGATAGTCGAGGGCACAATCGAGCGGAAATCCTGCTGCAAATCCCACGGACAGCCATCCCCGGGATCACGCAATCGCGCCATAACTCGCATGAGATCCGCCAAGCTATAAGTGGTATTGACGTCGTTCAAAGTTGTTCCATCGGTCATGAGGCTATCACTCGCTGTGCGCTTATCACGTTATCGAGCTGCCCGAGTTTACCCAACACGCGCCCCAAGACCTCGATCGAATCCACTTCACAGCGAACTTGCATATGTGCGGTGTTATCGCCGCGATCACTGTAGGTATTGATGGCCGTGACGTTAACACGTGACTGCGCCATAACACCGGTGACATCGGCAAGCAGCCCCTGACGATCGTAGGCATGAATGCCAATGTCGACCTCGAACCGCTGCTCATCAACACCGCCCCAAGACACCGCAATAATGCGCTCGGGTGCCTCCTCGTGCAGTGACAATAGCCGTACACAATCTGCCCGGTGAACACTGACACCGCGAGAGCGCGTGATGTAGCCCTCGATTCGATCGCCGGGAACGGGCATACAGCAGCGAGCATAATGGCTCAGCATGTTACCGACACCATCGATCTGAATAGCACCACTGTGGTGGTGGCGTTGCGGTGCCACAACCCGCAACGAGTGATCGGGGGTGGTGCCCGTGACAGCTTGAGCGGCCCGCAACAACTGCCCCGCGGTCAAATCGCCGGCGCCAATGGCAGCGAACAAGTCGTCTACCGTAGGCTGCCCCAGCTGCAGAGCAATGGCCTTGTAATCGAGGGATGTTAAGGCCAGCCGCGCGCACTCACGGTCAACCAACGCACGGCCCGCGGCAATGTTGTCATCGCGGGTTTGGGCTTTAAACCATTGCTGAACACTGGCTCGCGCACGATTCGTCCGCAAATAGCCAGAACCGCTGAGCAGCCAATCTCGACGGGGGCGAGGTTCAGTGCCGGTCAGTATCTCGACTCGCTCGCCCGTATTAAGGCTGTAAGTCAAAGGCACGATGGCGCCGTTCACCTTGGCGCCCCGACAGCGATGGCCCACCTCTGTGTGTACGTGGTAAGCAAAATCGAGGGGCGTAGCACCGTGAATCAAACTCACCACGTCGCCCTTGGGGGTGAACACATAAACACGGTCTTGGGCCGAATCAAAACTAAACTGCTCGGCCACCTCGCCATCGTCACCCACAGTCTCATGCCACTCGAGCACCTGCCGCAACCAAGCGAGTTTCTCTTCGTAGGTATCGCGCGCTTGCTGGCTGACCTTATCGCTCCCCTTGTAGCGCCAATGTGCACAAACGCCCAGCTCGGCCTCTTCGTGCATGCTGTGAGTGCGTATTTGCACCTCAAGTATTTTACCCTCAGGACCAATCACCGCCGTGTGTAATGAGCGATAACCGTTGTCCTTAGGATTGGCAATGTAGTCGTCGAACTCGTTGGCAATGTTGCGCCAAATGCCGTGCACAATACCCAGGGTGTGGTAGCAGTCTTGGACCGTGTCCACCAAAATGCGCATCGCTCGAATGTCGTGCACTTGGGAGAAGCCAATGCCTTTGCGCTGCATCTTCCGCCAAATGCTGTAGATATGCTTCGCGCGACCCGATATCTCAAATACCAACCCCGCATCGGACAGAGCACGCGACAAGTCACCGCGGACGCGCTCGATAAAATCGTCTCGCTCCAGGCGCCGCCCGTCGAGCAGTTTGGCAATGCGGCGGTAAGCCTCCTCGTGGGTGTAGCGAAACGATAAATCCTCAAGCTCCCATTTTAAGTGACCAATACCCAGGCGATGTGCCAGAGGAGCGTAGACATTAAAGACCTCGCCAGCGATGCGTTTACGTTGCTCGAAGGAAGCGGTTTTGAGCACCCGCATGGCCACGGTGCGCTCGGCAAGCTTAATCAGTGCCACGCGCACGTCATCGACCATGGCAATCAACATCCGGCGAATATTGACGTTGGGAGCGGCTGATTGACCGAGTACGGGCGCATCACTGACACCGGTTAGCTCACTCACCGCGGCCATTCGCAAGACACCGTCGATCAAGGTACCCACGCTATCACCGTAGCGTTTGGTCACCGCATCTACCGATAGCCGCTGCTCTCGCACGGGGCGATAAATTAAGCCGGCAATTAGCACATCGGGAGACAGGCGCAACTCGGCAAGTATATGCAAAATTTCAAGGCCCACTGTGACCGGATCAGACTGACCAGCCCAATCGGCGGTGGGTATGACGACATCATCATCGAGGGCCTGGACATCTGCGATAACACCTTGGAGCCGCTCAATCTCACTCTCGTCGAGCGACAATGGCAATGCCTCAAGCCACGCCTGTAAAGCCGGCGCGCTGAGTGCCGCCGTATCTGGCAGCTGGCGTACCTGTACCATTTAGTTTTGCACCAACGGATCGGCATCCGCATAGACACCCGTCGACAAATAACGGTCGCCTCGATCACAAACAATGGCCACGATGGTGGCATTTTCGAGCTCGCGACTGAGCTGCAACGCTGCGCTGATCGAGCCCCCCGAGGAAACCCCCGCAAATATACCCTCCTCCCGCGCTAATCGACGCATGGTCTGTTCGGATTGTCGCTGGGAGATATCGATAACGCGGTCGACACGTGCGGCATCGTAGATAGAGGGTAAGTATTCGGCTGGCCAACGTCGAATACCGGGTATCTGTGAGCCATCCTCAGGCTGCAAACCAATAATTTGTATCGCTGGGTTCATTTTTTTGAGATACGCCGAAGTGCCCATGATGGTGCCAGTGGTACCCATTGAACTGACAAAATGCGTAATCGTGCCCTGGGTCTGGCGCCAGATTTCGGGGCCGGTTCCCTTGTAATGGGCCAAGGGGTTGTCGGTATTAGCAAACTGGTTCAGTACCTTGCCTTCGCCTCTAGCCTCCATGGCAAGCGCCAAATCTCTGGCACCCTCCATGCCCTGCTCGGAGGTCACCTCAATAAGCTCGGCACCATAAGCGGCCATTGCCCATTTACGTTCGCTGCTCATGTGAGCAGGCATGATCAACACCATACGGTAACCGCGAATAGCCGCTGCCATTGCCAGTGCAATACCGGTATTACCACTGGTGGCTTCAATCAGTGTATCGCCGGGGGCAATGTCACCCCGTGCCTCGGCCTCGGCAATCATGCTCATGGCCGGGCGGTCTTTTACGGATCCCGCTGGGTTATTACCTTCGAGCTTGGCAAGAATCGTATTACTGGTTTGGCCCGGTAGTCGCTGTAAACGCACCAAAGGCGTTTCACCAATGACGCTTTCAATGGTCGGGTAGTCGATGCTCTGGGCATGGGTTGCACTGTGGGTCATCGGATAGGTTCCTATTGTCGAGATTCCGCTAGGGGTGTCGAGAGTCCGTTGGGAGCGATGTGGCTGTGAAAGTCTACTAAACCGGTCAAGCCCACAGTGTACGCCGGATAAGCATGTGGTTCAGCCGTACCCTCGATATAAACAGACGGCTCAGGCGATGGCTCGGGCAACTCAACCTGCAAACCCCCCTGCATCTCCTCAGGCAACAACAGCAAACGCCACCACATATTCGCGCTCATCGGATAACGATAATAAAACCTGTGAGCCGCCAAGTGCTTGCAGTCGCTGCTCGGCGGCGCCATGCAGTGTCACGGCAGGACGGCCTAGGGCATCTCGGTCGATACGCACGTCGTGCCAGCCGATACCCTGTCGGAAACCAGTGCCCAACGCTTTAACAACCGCTTCTTTTGCGGCAAATGCCTTGCCCAGTGCGTGAGCATCTGTACCGTCAACACGCTCACGTTCTTCAGGGGCCAACACACGATTCGCTAGCCGGGTACCGGTGCGGTCGAGTGCAATGGCCATACGCTCAACCGATAAAATATCGGTGCCTATACCAATCATTCTGTTACCTCCCCCGGCAAGCCTGTCGACTGATCATCAGGCAAAGACAGCGATTTGGCGCTTATGTTGTCGGTGATTGCCCCCTGCTGACGCGCCAATTCTCGCGCGCGAAGCGGCCGATCGCCCAACAATACCGCAAGTGCCACCCGGGTAATCGCCTTCAGCGGGCGACGACATTCCTGATCAAGTGTTGCGTCAGTAGTCAGCCAATGCTCGATAGCATATAGCTGGCCACCGGTGTATCGACCCGCGGCAATGGGGGAGATCTCGGCGTCGCTGAACACACAGCGCTGGAAACCCAATGCTGGATCGAAGGTGTAAACATAGTGGGTTTCGATGGCGTCACCGTCGCTGTCGCGGTCAAACGCCACCCCATAGCCCAGCGACGCCAAAAGCCCCAACTCAAAGCGCCGCAGAGCACTTTCAGCCGTCAAAGGTAACGCCGAGGCACCCACGGCATTTGAACTTGGGGCCCCATTGGCCAAGTGCTCCAGGGCACTACCGTAGTCCGAAAAGAGTGCCGGCTGTGCATCAAATCGTGGCAACACCCGAATCAACAATTCGTTTAAATACAAACCCGATAACAGCGGCAAACCCGATAAAACCAAACGGGGGCCGGCGCTTTCGAGTTGCTGAAGCGATTTCAGCTCAGTCCGGCCTCTGACCGACACCAGCAGCGGGCTAAACGGCTGTAGCAAAGACAGCACACTGCCACCGTGGGCCTTACGACGCGCTCCGCGAACCACGGCCGAAAACCGCCCGGTGTTGAGACCGAGTAACTCGATGAGCAATCCATTATCACCATAGCTTCGGCGGTGTAGTACCCAGGCTGGCTCAAGCCCCTCGGCCATCGTGCATCAACGATCTTCGTAGCCAAGCGAACGCAATGCTCGATCGTCATCCGACCAGCCCGACTTCACTTTGACCCAAAGTTTCAACATGACCTTGCTATCGAAGGCCTGCTCCATGTCTTTGCGGGCATCGGTGCCAATAGCGCGCAAGCGCGAACCCTTGTCACCAATAACAATTTTTTTCTGGCCATCGCGCTCAACGTAAATAAGGGCATCGATGTGGATCACCTTGCCCTCTTGTCGAAACCCCTCGATCTCA
>CBFHTF010000071.1:0-12572 GCA_965658685.1 Luminiphilus sp. | reverse complement strand
GACTACCCGAGATGATCGACAGCCGACGCTCGGGTGAGCCCCTAGTCGTCGATATTAGCTTTCCCGAAATCGAAAAATTCGACCGACTGCCGGAACCCAAAGTCGACGGCCCCTCCGCGTTCGTTTCGATCATGGAAGGCTGCAGCAAGTACTGCACTTTTTGTGTTGTCCCCTACACCCGAGGCGAAGAAGTATCCCGTCCGCTAGATGACGTTATTGCAGAAATCGCAAGTTTGGCCGAGCGCGGCGTCAAAGAGGTCAATCTACTGGGACAAAACGTCAACGCCTACAGAGGCCATAACCATCTCGGTGAAGTGGTCGACTTTGCGGATCTCCTACACGTCGTCAATCGTGTACCGGGTATTGAACGCATTCGCTACACAACATCGCATCCCGTGGAATTTAGCGATGCCATTATCGACGCCTACGCTGATATTCCAGCTCTTGTAGATCACCTCCATTTACCGGTGCAGAGCGGCTCCGACCGAATACTGATGGCAATGAAACGAGGCCACACGGCATTGGAGTACAAGGCCAAAATTCGAGCGCTTCGCCGTATCCGGCCCGACATATCAATGTCATCAGATTTCATCATTGGCTTCCCGGGTGAAACCGATGCCGATTTCGAGGCGACCATGCGTCTGATTGATGATGTCGGTTTTGACAACTCCTTCAGCTTTATTTACAGCGCACGACCTGGTACCCCAGCAGCAGACTTGCCTGATGAAACACCAGAATCCGTCAAGAAAGCTCGATTACATGCCTTGCAAAGTCGCATCGCCCAGCAAGCACAGGCTATCAGCCGACGCATGGTAGGTACTCAGCAGCGTATCCTTGTAACGGGTATCTCCAAGAAGGATCCGGGACAATTTTCGGGGCGAACGGAAAACAATAGGGTCGTTAATTTTTCCTGCACCGATACTGCGCTGATTGGTGAATTCGCAACCGTCGAGATCGACGAAGCGCTCCCGAACTCACTGCGAGGCCGATTGCAATCCCATTAAGGTTGACTCCCGTGCAAACCCCTGTATCGTCTCCTTTCCACTTCACACAAGAGCGACCAAACAGACGTTGGACACCGAAAGTCAGCCCGTAGATTCCAGCGGTGAATCCATGTCGGCTATCCAGCTAAGCTTCACGCTCGAACCCAATGATGCGCGGCATCTTGCGACCCTATGCGGTCAGCTAGATAGCCACTTGCGTCAAATTGAATCCCGCCTGGGTGTGATCGTGCGCAATCGCAGCAACCACTTCACAGTTGATGGGCCAGAGCCATCAGCGAATGCTGCTGCAGCCCTACTCAACACGCTTTACGGCGATGTGCAGCGCGGCATTGGCTTGAGCCCAGAAGTCATTCATCTTCACCTTCAACAATCGGGACTCGAACACCTAGTCAACGGCACTGGCGGTGGCGGACCCGAGGAAGATAACGACGGCGTTCTGTTGATCCGCACCAAACGCGCCTCGATCAAACCTCGTGGTAGCAATCAAAAACAGTATGTTCGAGCCATTGCCTGCCATGACATCAACTTCGGTATCGGCCCAGCTGGCACGGGTAAAACCTATCTGGGCGTAGCCTGTGCTGTGCAGGCACTGATGGACGAGCAAGTTCGGCGCATTTTGTTAGTCAGACCGGCAGTAGAGGCAGGTGAACGTCTAGGTTTTTTACCGGGCGACTTGAGCCAGAAAGTGGATCCCTATTTGCGCCCTCTGTACGACGCACTTTACGAGATGCTGGGCTTCGAAACCGTCACAAAGTACATTGAGCGCAACATTATTGAAGTGGCTCCTTTGGCATTTATGCGCGGCCGCACGCTTAACAACGCATTCATCATCCTCGATGAGGCACAAAACACAACGCGGGAGCAAATGAAAATGTTCCTCACCCGAATCGGCTTCGGCTCAACCGCTGTCATCACGGGAGACGCGACGCAAATTGATCTGCCTCGAGGTCAGCAGTCTGGACTCACACACGCAACCCAAGTACTCGAAGATGTCGACGGCATTTCCTTTACCTGGTTCGCCAACAAAGACGTGGTGCGCCACCCCGTAGTGCAACGTGTGGTAACCGCTTATGATCGATTCGAAGCCATCACCCGCGGCACCCAGGAATCATCGGAGCAATGACACTGCTTGTTTCCGTCAGCCGATCTGAAGGTATCGAAGCACCCGACGATGACAGTTTCAGGCGGTGGATAGCCGCCGTACTGGACCAACAGAGCACCAAGATACCTACCGAACCTGAGATTTGCCTCAGCATCAACGGCGAACAGGAAATGGCCGAACTGAACCATCGGTTTCGAAGCAAGTCAGGCGCCACGAACGTGTTGTCCTTTCCCGCAGACCTACCTGCCGAGTTAGAGCTGGGCCTACTGGGCGACGTTGCCATCTGCGCGCCGGTGGTGGTCGCAGAAGCTCAAGCGCAACAAAAAACCGAAGAGAGCCACTGGGCTCACATGACCGTGCATGGTGTCTTGCACCTGTTGGGCTACGACCATATTAACGACGCAGAGGCGGTCATCATGGAGCAACATGAACGCCGCATTCTAGCGACTCTGGGGTTTGATGACCCCTACCGATCACGAAACTAAACCGTAGAGCCAGTGCCCGTGCAAGACACACAAAACGCTGATAACGACGATCGCTCTTGGTTAGAGCGCCTAACCCACTTTTTATCGGGAACGCCGCAAAGTAAGGCTGATCTCGAAGGGGTTTTGAGCCTTGCTGCCGACAACGAAATCATTGATGACGATGCCCGCAACATTATGGAGGGCGCACTATCGGTCAGCGACATGCAAGTGCGTGACATCATGATTCCCCGTGCTCAGATGACCGTCATTAAAGTCGATGCAGATCTCGATGAAGCCTTGCCGCAAGTTATCCACGCCGCACACAGCCGGTACCCTGTTATTGACGACAGTCTCGACAATGTCGTGGGTATTTTGCTTGCGAAAGATCTGCTGCAGCTCCTGCTAAACCGAGATAGCTCTTTCAACATTCGCACACTCATGCGCCCTGCCGTGGTGGTGCCAGAGAGCAAACGACTGAATGTTTTGCTGCGTGAATTTCGACAGAACCGAAATCACATGGCCATCGTTATCGATGAATACGGCGGCGTTGCCGGGCTGGTCACCATCGAAGACGTTCTCGAAGAAATTGTGGGGGAAATTGAGGATGAGACCGATGTTGACGAAGGGCGATTTATTCGACGCATCAGCAACACTGACTTTTTTGTACAGGCACAAACCCCTATCGATGATTTCAACGAGTTCTTCAACTGCAACCTTAGCGAAGAAGAGTTCGACACAATTGGCGGTTTAGTGGTGAATGCCCTTGGGCATTTACCTGCTCGCAATGAAACTGTCAGCTTTGACGGATTTGAATTTAAAGTTGTCAATGCCGATCAACGCAAACTCATTAGTCTCCGGGTAACGCCCATTAGCACGGACAGTTGATCCGTGGGGTATGCCTTTAGCGAGCTGGCACGTTACGCCCTCCCTCTCGCAGCAGGGGCATTGTTTCCCCTGGGCTTGGCGCCCTTTGATATATGGATAGCCATCTCGGTTAGTAGCGGGCTCTTTCTGCTGACACTGCACGTGTTTGAAGCTCGTGGTAGCTTTCTAACCGGGTGGCTCTATGGCGCAGGCTTTTTTTTGACGGGCGCCTCATGGGTCTACGTCAGTATCAAAGTATATGGGCACGCACCCGCACCGGTTGCGGCGCTGCTGACGGCCGTGTTCTGTTTGGGGCAGGCAACACTGTTCGGTGCCTTGGCGGCCTGTTACACACGCTGGTTAAAACCCGGTAACAGCGGCGCTGCTGTTTGGGGGTTTTCGGGCCTTTGGGTGCTGTTTGAATGGCTCCGAAGCTGGCTACTTACAGGGTTCCCCTGGCTTTACGGTGGTTATGCCACGCTCGACACTAGCATGGCAGGCTGGGCACCCGTCGTAGGCGTCTTTGGCCTGTCATTTTGGCTAGTGGCAGTTGGTGCCAGCAGCGCAGCGCTTTTGCTCTCGAGACAACGCCTGTCACGTGCACTGGCAGGCCAACTAATCGTGCTAGCTAGCTTCGGTATTGCGGGGGAGTGGTTAGCACACTGGTCTTGGACCCAGCCGGTCGGCGAACCACTCTCAGTGGCACTGTACCAGCCCAATATCCCCTTGCAGCAAAAATGGGATAGGCGTTATCGCCGACAAATCTTGAGTCAATACCAAGTGGCCACTGAACCCTTGTACGCCAACCATGATGTTGTGCTTTGGCCTGAATCGGCACTGCCCGCGCTACGAAGCCAAGTGGCCGACTACCTCAACGAAGCAGCCACCAGTGCACGCAATCACAATACAGCGCTCATTACTGGGATTGCCACTCGAGGCGCACAGGGTTTGCACAATAGTATTGTTGCTATGGGACAGGGCAATGGCATGCACCACAAACAAAAATTGGTGCCTTTTGGTGAATATGTGCCACTGGAAAACTGGCTGCGGGGTCTCATTGCTTTTTTTGATCTACCCATGTCGAATTTCACCGCGAGTGATTTGGCATACAGCCAACTGAAGGCGGGTACCTACCGAGTTGCGCCGTTCATCTGCTACGAGGTGGTGTACCCAGATTTCGTTACCAAGGGCGCAAAGGGCAGTCACTGGCTGGTGACCATTAGTAACGACAGCTGGTTCGGTGATTCCATTGGTCCAATACAGCACCTTCAAATGGCTCGTTTTGGCGCCTTAGTCACTGGGCGTCCCATGCTGCGTGGTACCAATAACGGCATATCGGCCATCATTGATCACAAGGGTCAACTGATGCAGGTAAGCCGACAGTTCGTTGAAACCACACTGCAAGGCACATTACAGCCCAGGGAGGGCACTACACCCATTATGACGACTGGCAGCTGGCCAATTGTGATGCTTGCTGCACTTGTTGTTGTCATCAGCGGGTGGCGGCGCGCCAAAGGCGCATAAGTCGGCGTCTAATTCTCCGTGGTAGCGACCAATACTGATACACTTTGCCGCCTTGAATTGACCATGCGCGTGGCGCCCAACAACCCCAGTCAGAGTTTTTATGAATCCGGAATACAATCCTGAACACATCGAATTATCACTGCAGCAGACATGGGCCGAAAATGGCGTATATCGGGCTGAACGTGACGATAATCGGGAAAAATTTTACTGCTTGGCCATGTTCCCCTACCCCAGCGGCAAGCTGCATATGGGGCATGTACGCAACTACACTATCGCCGATGTGATTGCGCGCTTTCAGCGAATGATGGGCAAGAATGTCCTGCAGCCTATGGGTTGGGATGCTTTTGGACTACCCGCAGAAAACGCGGCCATCGCCAACAACGTGCCACCGTCGCATTGGACCTTAAAGAATATTGAGGAAATGCGCAGTCAGTTGCGAAGGCTGGGATTTGCCTATGATTGGGATCGGGAGGTTACCACCTGTCAACCTGAGTACTATCGCTGGGAGCAATGGTTCTTTACGCGACTCATGGATAAAGGCTTAGCGTATAAAAAGGAAGCGGAGGTCAACTGGTGTGAGACTGACCAAACCGTATTGGCCAACGAGCAGGTAGTCGACGGTAAATGTTGGCGCTGTGACAACCCTGTAGAGCGCCGCGCCATAAATCAATGGTTCATCAAGATCACCGATTACGCCCAACAACTCCTCGATGACTTAGATTCACTTGACCAATGGCCAGAGCAAGTCGTTGCCATGCAGCGCAATTGGATTGGCCGTAGCGAGGGAGCCAACATTCGCTTCAAAGCAAGCACAGGCGACTCTGTTGAGGTCTATACCACTCGCCCCGACACCCTCATGGGTGCCACCTATATAGCGATTGCCCCACAGCATCCACTGGCTCAGCGAGCAGCTCAAGATAACCCAGCACTGGCTGCCTTCATCGAAACCCAGAGTCACATCAAAGTCGCTGAAGCCGATATGGCCACCATGGAAAAAGAGGGTATGGCTACCGGCCTGACGGTGTGTCACCCCTTGACCGGCGACAAACTGCCCATTTGGGTAGCCAATTTCGTGTTAATGGGCTACGGGTCTGGGGCCGTTATGTCGGTGCCTGGCCACGACCAACGCGACTGGGAATTCGCCACTAAATATGGTCTACCCATCAAACAGGTTGTCAGCAGTGATACCGACACTATCGATTTAAGCAAAGCGGCTTACACCTCAAAAGGGCCCCTTATCAACTCGGGTACCTACGACGGCCTGGCGTTTAACGAGGCCTGCGATGCCATCGTTAATCAGCTTATGACACAAGGTGCCGGTGAAAAAACCGTCAATTTCCGGTTACGCGACTGGGGCGTGTCACGTCAACGCTATTGGGGTGCACCCATACCGGTTATTAACTGCCAACATTGCGGGGCGGTACCGGTGCCCGAGCAAGATCTACCTGTGGTGCTACCCACCGATGTGGCATTCGAGGGTGTGGGGTCACCATTAAAAGACATGGCTGAGTTTAAGGCTGTAGATTGCCCTAAATGCGGTGCTAGTGCCGAGCGAGAGACAGATACCTTCGATACATTTATGGAGTCGTCTTGGTATTACGCACGCTACGCCTCTGCCAAAAATGATCAAGCAATGCTCGATACAGACGCCAATTATTGGCTAGAAGTTGATCAATACGTCGGTGGCATTGAGCATGCCATTTTGCACCTCTTGTACGCTCGATTTTTCCACAAACTGCTCCGTGATGAGGGTTTGGTGAGTACCGACGAGCCTTTCAAACGCCTGCTGACACAAGGCATGGTGCTTAAAGATGGCGCCAAAATGTCGAAGTCAAAGGGAAATACTGTAGACCCCCAAGCGCTCATTGATCACTACGGCGCCGATACGGTAAGACTATTCAGCATGTTTGCTGCACCGCCAGAACAATCTTTGGAGTGGTCTGACTCGGGCGTCGAGGGTGCCAATCGCTTTTTAAAACGACTGTGGCGTCTGGTATCGGAGCACCTACAATCGGGTGATGGTCAAGCACCAGTCGATATCACAACGCTTGAGTCTCTTAGCCGAGCGCAACGGGATTTACGTCGCAAAACCCATGAAACATTGCGCAAAGTAGCGGACGATTACGGTCGTCGCCAAACCTTCAACACGGCCATTGCTGCGGTAATGGAGCTGTGTAATGACGTCGCCAAGCTGGACAATAGCGATACCGGTGATCGCGCGGTTATTGCAGAGGCCCTGCGCTCTGCCCTACTTATGCTCAATCCCATCGTGCCTCACATTACCCAATCACTGTGGCAGGCGATGACCGGTGAGGAGATCCTACAACAGTCCTGGCCGGCCATTGATGAACAGGCACTGGTTCGCGATGAGCTGGAAATAGTGGTTCAAGTGAACGGCAAGGTCCGCGCCAAAATTCAAGTCGCCGCAGACGCTAGCAAGGACATCATCGAAGCGACGGCCCTTGCCCACGATAACGTCCAGCGATTCCTTGAAGGTGTCACTGTGCGCAAAGTCATTGTAGTGCCCGGGAAATTAGTGAATGTGGTGGCTAACTAATGACGGGGCCGAGCAACTTTCAGCTCGGTCTGCAGCTGCTTTTGTGTGCAGTACTTGTCGGTTGCGGCTTTCAATTGAAAGGCAGCGGTAGTGGCCCGCTTCACTCTTTAGAGGGACGCAACATTGCTATCATCAGCGCACAACCACGGGCCGAGTTGAGTGCTGCAGTGGTGCAGCAATTGCGACTTGAGGGTGCCATGATTATTGAGCCGGAGCCATCGACGCTCTTACTCAAGCTGGGCGCCGAGCGCTTTGAGCAACGCAACTTATCACTCACAGCACAAGCCAGGTCAGCGGAGGTGGAATTAACCCTCAGCACCTCCTTCGATCTACTACGAGGCCGGCAAGTGCTAGTTGGCAGCACCGAAGCAAAGGTTGTGCGTCAATTTCTCAATGACCCGCGTAACGTGGTGGGTAAAACCGAGGAGCTGCGGCTGCTTCGGGAGGAAATGCGCCATGATCTAGCTGCCCAAATTACACGCCGTATCAGCCACAGCTTACGCAACTAAATGCAAGTCAGACCCGAGCAACTAGATCGCGAGCTCGCTAAGGGTTTAGCACGCTGCTACCTGATTACTGGCGATGAACCCCTTTTGCAGCAAGAATGCAGTGATGCCGTGCGACAGGCAGCTCGGGCCGGAGGCTGCAGTGAGCGCGAGATCATCGAGATTGGGCCCAAAGGTGAGCAATGGCAAACGCTGGTACAAAGCGCAGGCGCCATGTCCTTATTTGCCGATAAAAAACTCATTGAAGTGCGTCTTCCCTCAGGCAAGCCGGGCGCTGAAGGCAGTAAAGCGCTACAAGAATACCTGCAGTTTGAAAGTGACGATGTGTTACTCATTGTTTCGGGAAAAATAGATCGGCAATCTCAGCGAGCCAAGTGGTACACCGCGCTCGATCAATGCGGTGTCGTGGTAACACTCTGGCCTATACGACCCGGTGAACTTCCCCAATGGCTCCATCAACGCCTATCCGCAGCCGGTTTGAAAGCTGATCGAGAAGCATTGGAGATGATTGCCGAGCGCGTAGAAGGCAATCTCTTGGCCGCAGCGCAGGAAGTCGAGAAGCTCAAGCTCCTAGCAAACTCACAACACATCACTGTATCGACGGTACTCGAAGCCGTCGCCGACAGCTCACGCTACAACCCCTTTAGTTTGGTCGATGTTGCGCTTGTCGGTGACGCACGCGCCGCTATCCGGTCGCTGCGAGGCCTCGAGGCAGAGGGCAATGCACCGCCAACGGTACTGTGGGCAGTGGCGCGTGAAGCACGCGTATTAGTTTTGCTCGATGAACAGCGCCGAGCTGGTGTGGCATTGAATCAGGCAATGCAGCAACAAGGGATCTGGAAAAATCGAATGAACCTGATACAGGGCGCCCTGAAACGGCACAACCCAGAAAGCCTGCGACACCTACAAAAGCTTGCGTTCAATACGGACGCTGCCATTAAAGGACTGCGTCGTGACCAACCATGGGATTTACTAGAGCAGCTAGTGGTACACATGGCCCTTGGCCATCAAGTCACATCAAGTAATGCGCCACGACGTAGATAAAGCGCCGCGATAGCGATCAAGCCAATACTCGCGGCACAAGCCAGCACCACAACAAAGCCCAATTGATCTGATAAGTGACCAAACAGCGCAGCACCCAGAGCGGGCGCCCCCATAGCAAGCAAAGTCCAGAGACTAATAACTCGACCACGAAAGTCTTCGGCTAGCGACAGTTGTGTCATGGTCTGACAACCGGTGCCCGCCATGGTGGCGCACATCGCCAACAGCGCCACCAATACACTCAAACGCCACAAATCCTGCATCCAATAAAGGCTCGTCATTAACAAAGTGGCTGAGACCATGGCACACACCACCATGGTTAAAAGACGCCTGAGATCAGCACTTTGACGACTCACAATTAACCCGCCTGCGATGGATCCACCCCCCGCACTAGCGGTAAGCGCTGCGAGATCATCAGCTCCACCGCCCAATAAAGCGCCCGATAAAGCTGGCAGTAATTCGATCGTTGTGCGCGCCAACAAGCCGTTAACAAACGTTAAGGCGAATAGCAAACGAATGCCCGAGTGTTGACTCACATAGTGGAAGCCCGCCACTAACTGCTGTCTGAACGGCTCTCGAGGCTTAGGGGCACGCTGACCAATCCCTCGGAGGCTGATGAGAATGACAGCAGAGCCTGCAAACATGATGACAGCAAGGGCAAATGCACTTCCCGGTCCCCATTGACTCAGCAACCATGCGCCCAATGCGGGGCCAATGATGCGAGCCACATTGAAGGTCATAGCCGACAAGCCCACAGCACTCGGCAGCGCATCGCGTTGCACCAGTAGCGGTATAAGCGCCAAGCGCATAGGACTATGGCCTGAAGTCACCGCGCCCATAGCGAAGGCGAGTAGTAACAGTACTTCCAGATTGAATAACCCAGCCAACAAGCAGACCGCGCCAGCAATACTAATACTGCCGTGAATCATCATTGAGACGATGAGACCGTGCCTAGGATTCACCCGATCGGACACAATACCGAAGAGCGGCGACAGTACAAACGCAGGCGCCAGCATTAGAGCTGCCACAATGCCAACCCAAGTAGCTGACTCAGTGAGATTCCAGGCACTCCATCCCAGTAAAAATCGCAGCATCCATGAGCCCAAACTGGAAAACCAACTCGCTGGGAAATATCGACGAAAAGCGGGCTCCGCTAGGGCCGATCGGCGCACATGTCGCTTTTGACGACTCTCCAAAAAAATAACCTCTTGCTTTGTGAGCGCCAGACAACTACTGTTTATTCATACAGTATTTTTGCTGAGCGCCCTCTGCGAATAAAACACAGGAAATGGCATACAGACTAAGGAGCACATTATGAGTGACCCATTGGCACACATTATCAATCGTCCAGATACCTGGCGTGGCTTCAACGCACCTTATAACAAAACCCTGTTACCAACGTCTGCTAACAGCGATTGGCACGGTACCGATGCCTTACCGACAGGCTTCAAACCATTAGATGAGCAACTCACCTTCAAGGGTTGGCCCCTACGAGGCAGCATTGAAGTACTCAGCGATGGCTGTGGTATGGGTTCGATGGGGTTGTTCTTACCTGCCATGGAAAAACTGAGCGAACAGAAGCGCTGGCAGGTTTTTATTGCGCCCCCTCAAGCACCCTATGCACCACTACTCGCAGCCCGCGGTATCGATATACAACAGGTACTTATGGTACACCCCAAGAACAAAGAAGAATTACTTTGGGCTACAGAACAGGCATTACGTAGCACAACGTGTAGTGCTGTTTTTAGCTGGCTAGGCGCTACTGACTATCGCTATGCTGAACTGCGCAAACTACAAATTGCCGCTGCCGAAAGCGATACCTTGACACTACTATTCCGCGCCAATGGCGCTGCCGCTACTCACACCCCTGCGAGTTTACGCCTAGCAATCAGCGGCTATCGAACCATCGATATTTTAAAACAACGGGGCGGTCAACAAATCCGCAGCATTACCCTCAACAGTGAAGACGACCACACCGAGCAGCCCCAGCTGTGGGAACTACCCCAACCGCATACGCTACCTATGCAACAACGCCATTTAGCGCCTGTTTACTAAAACCGAACAAATCGCCGCAGAGGGAGCGGTCAATATAACGGAAAATATTATAGCGCCAGCATCAAAGCCAAGTGGCATACGTAAAAGGAGCGGGCTACAATAAGCACTAACTAAAAGGATACTTTTGGAGCTTGCCATGGATGCACTGCCACACTACTACACCGTTGCTGCCAGCGGAAACAACAGCACATCCCAAGTGATAGTGAGTAGCGCTGGTGTCAGCGATATTGTCACTGATGCGCCAGCTGAGTTTGGCGGCCCCGGTGATCAGTGGAGCCCAGAGGCACTCATGATGGCAGCCGTCGCCGACTGCTTCATACTTACATTTCGCGCCATTGCGCGCGCATCAAAGGTAGAGTGGCAAGCACTCACAGTCGAAGCAACCGGCACCCTCGACCGAGTCGATCGCAAAACCCAGTTCACCGACATTGGCTTAAGTATCGCCGTCACCGTCCTTGGTGATGTGTCAGAACAGCAAGTGGAACGTTTGCTGCATAAAGCTGAAGAAGGCTGTTTAATCACTAACTCCCTCAGTGCCAAGATTGCCATGGAGTTTGCAGTAGCTTACGCATAGCATGTCTTTCGATGAATGGATGACCGAGTGGGGTGTTACCCTAGGCGTCGCTGGACTCATGGCGTTTATGGTGTTCATCGTGTGGGATCTAGCACGCAAACACGATGCTGGTCGTTACGGCACCTTGGTCCTCTACATAGCTTTAGCCATGGGCATACTAGGATTCACCATTAAAGGTGTTATTCAGTACCTCATGGAACACGGTGGTCTCTGAGATTAACCCTCTCCAGCAAGCTTTTCCGCGATGTAGGTTTTGATATTGGCTTCCAGCAGATCCAAAGGTAACGGACCACTGGCCAATACGGCGTCGTGAAATTCGCCAATATTAAATTTCTGACCTAATGTCGATTGAGCCAGTTCGCGTAACGCCATTAAACGTAATTTACCAAGCGTATAGGCGGTACCCTGCCCGGGCCAACTTATATAACGCTCCACGGCACTGACACAGTCTGCATGAGCATTAGGCGTATTAGCCTTCAAATACCCAAGTGCTTGCTCACGACTCCAACCCTTAACGTGGATACCTGTATCAACAACCAATCGTGTTGCTCGCCATAATTCCATGGCCAGACGACCAAACTCTGCGTAAGGATCCTTGTAAAAGCCCATCTCTTTCGCCAGGGACTCCGCGTATAAGGCCCACCCTTCGGAGAATGCCACAAAAGGTGTATAACGCTGAAAGTCTGGGATTTCTGCCTCTAGTGCCAGACTCGCCTCTAGGTGGTGACCGGGGATACCCTCGTGGAATGCCAAAGCTTCCAGATCAGTGACTGGCAATGCCGTCATGTCGTATAAGTTGATGTAATAGATGCCCGCTCTACGCCCATCTAGAGAAGGCGACTGATAAAACGCCAATGTCTCTGTGGCTTCGCGGAATGATT
>CBFHTF010000070.1:0-12634 GCA_965658685.1 Luminiphilus sp. | reverse complement strand
AGGGTTTTGTGCATGATCCGTACAGCTGCAGATGACTTTGCCAAGGGCAAAAATGCTACCATGAAGCCATGAATAAAGAGCCGGCAAATCTGACACACCTCGATGCCCAAGGCCATGCGCACATGGTCGACGTAGGCGCCAAGGCACATACCCATCGCTCGGCTACGGCTAGCGCCCGAGTGCGTATGGCGCACGAAACCTTGGCGGCAATCGTCGATCAGACGCTACCAAAAGGTGATGTATTCGCCGTGGCGCGAATTGCTGGTATTCAAGCTGCAAAGCAGTGTGGATCGCTTATTCCCCTATGCCACCCGCTGGCACTGTCGTCGGTGACCGTGGCGTTAGATGCCAACCCCGATTTGCCCGGCGTGGTTATAACGGCCACCTGCAAATTGAACGGTCAAACGGGTGTTGAAATGGAGGCACTCACCGCGGCGTCGGTGGCGGCCCTTACCCTTTACGACATGTGCAAGGCCATTGACAAAGGCATGGTCATTGAGAACGTTCAGTTAGACAGTAAAGCTGGCGGGCGCAGTGGCCTATGGCAAAGAGAGGAGCTGTGATCACGATTCGGTTTTTTGCTTCGGTACGTGAGGCGCTGGGCACGGAAGTGCTTACCCTGAAGGCCCCCGACACAGAGCATACGATTGCTGATCTGAAGGCGTCGCTGGTGGCCAGTCACGGTGAACCGTGGCAAGAAGCTTTGTATCAGCCCAACCTCGTTCACGCCGTTAATCAGGTGGTTGTAGGGCCCGACTCGCCGGTAAGCGATGGCGACGAGGTAGCCTTTTTCCCACCTATGACAGGGGGTTAGGTGCAAGTTTTCATACAAAAAGACAATTTCGATGTCGATGCCCACTACGACCTTTTGGTGCGCGCGTTTCCGGGTGCTGCCGTAGTCACCTTCACCGGCTATGTTCGGGAGTACAGCGAGCAGGGCGATGTCACGGGCCTTGAGCTTGAGCATTACCCCGAAATGACGCAGCGTCGATTGCAGGGGTTGGGGGAAGAAGCCGCTGCGCGCTTTACACTGAAGACGTGGCGTATTGTGCACCGTTACGGCAAATTGGATGCATCCGACCCCATTGTGTGGGTAGGGGTGGTAGCCGATCATCGCGGTGCTGCGTTTGACGGCTGTCAGTTCATCATGGATACCTTGAAGACCGATGTGCCTTTTTGGAAACGCGAGCATTTGGCCAATGGCACCGCTCAATGGGTAGATGCGAAAGACGAAGACACTAAACGCCGCAAGCGTTGGGGTTGAACCCCGAATTGGGGCTGAACCCGACTAAAGAGGATAGTATGGACACTAAAGCTTTTCGATCTGCCCTGGGGCGTTTTGCCACCGGGGTGTGCCTCATCACTGTCGACGACGCCGAGAGCGGTGCCATGGCTATGACCGCGAATTCGTTTTCGTCGGTGTCCTTAGATCCTGCCCTTGTGCTGTGGAGCATTCAAAACGACTCCGATTGTTTCCGGGAATACACCCAGTGTGTGCGCTTTGGCATCTCTGTGTTGAACGATCAGCAGACCGAGCTCTCGAATCAGTATGCGCGTAAAGGGCAGCACGCGATAAGCGAAGATCAGTTCCTACGCGATGAGCACGGCATTCCGCTGTTGCGCGATGCGCTGGCACAGTTCAGCTGTAAGCTTCATCAACTCCACGAGGCAGGTGATCACCACATTGTGGTTGCGCAGGTAGAAGCATTCAGTGTGGCCGATGGCTCGCCGCTGTTATTTTTTGGCGGCGCTTACAACAGCTTGTCCCAGACAGGCGAGTAGGGCGCTGTTGTGAAATTCTGTCCAAGTTGTGGCGATCATGTGGCCTTGCGCGTGCCCCCCGGGGATGACAGGGAACGGCACATCTGTGTGGCCTGCGGAGACATTCATTACCACAACCCGAAAATTATTGTGGGGTGCCTGCCCACTGAAGGGCAGCGCATATTACTGTGTAAACGGGCCATTGAGCCTCGTTACGGGTTGTGGACACTGCCCGCGGGGTTTATGGAAAACGGTGAAACAACCGCTGATGGTGCCGCACGCGAAACGTGGGAAGAGGCCGCCGCTGTGTCGACAGGGCTCACCCTCTATCGAATTTTTGACGTGCCACACATCAGTCAGGTCTATGTGTTTTATCGCTGTGGCATTGAAGCTGGGCGCTTTGGCGTAGGCCCGGAAAGCCTCGATACCCAATTGTTTACCGCCGACGAGCTACCGTGGGATGAGCTTGCCTTTCCAGTAGTGCGGGAACTGCTGGTCGAGTTTCTCGATGATCGGCGACAGGACCACTACCCTGTGCGCCACAGTGTGATTAGTCGTGGTTATAACAGAAGCAACAGAAGCTCGAATCCACGCGAGAACAACAGTTAAATCAGTGGCGTTCAGTAAGCAACGGTGAACCACCGGCAAGACGCCGAATATCCAGAATACCAAGTAGGAGACGTTAGCATGCCCTTTCCCAAAATTGGCAACATGGCGCCAGCATTCAGTCTGCGTAACCATTTAGATGAAACTGTCGAATTGAAACAGTTTCGCGACAACAAAACCGTCGTTATTTACTTCTACCCAAAAGCCATGACCCCCGGCTGTACTACCCAAGCCTGTGGCTTGCGTGATAGCCAAGCAGCGCTCGACGAGCGCGATGTGGTGGTCTTCGGTATTAGCCCCGATCCCGTTAAGAAGCTGGCGCGATTCGTTGAGCGCGATAACCTGAATTTTGCGCTTTTATCCGATGAAGACCATAGCGTCGCCGATCAGTACGGCGCTTGGGGTCCCAAGAAGTTTATGGGTAAAGAGTTCGACGGTATTTTGCGAACCACGTTCATTGTGGGGAAAGACGGCCGCTTGAAAGCCGTTATGGATAAGTTCAAGACCAAAACCCATCACGACGACCTGCTAGCGCAACTCGATGCCCTTGGGCTTTAGGTGACGCCTTATGGCCTTTCAGGGCTGAATTGCGGGGCTGAACCTTAGGGTTTGCGCTATGGGCTTGGGTTCGCCCCTTGAGTTAGTCGCTAGGGCTGCCGGCTAGAATTAGGCGCGTCGATTAGGCGGCTTTACGCGTGCCCACTTTGCCTGACTTGCCCTTGACCGCTTTGGCTGCCGTTTCAGCAATAAGTTGCGCCCATTCGGTCATTAGCGCCTCGGGGAAGTCGTGCCCCATACCCTCAAAAGTCACCAGACGTCCTTGGGTTAAATATTTAGCCGTGTCGGCACCGCAGGCCAATTTCACCAGGGGATCATCGGCACCGTGGATAACAAGCGCGGGCACAGTGACGCGGCGCAACAATTTACGGGTATGCCCAGAAGTCATAACCGCGGCAAGCTGACTAGCAACACCTGCGGGTTGATAACCCGCTCGTTCAAGGTCCCGCTTAGTCGCGGCAGCGTGCTCCGCTTCGGTTTGTGGGTAATCTGGGCTCTGCAAAATCTGCCGTACCGCCACGTTACGCGCGATGATGCTGTTTAGGTCTTGCGGATCTTTGGGTTTCATAAACAGCGCGCGCATCGCTTTGCCACTGGCCCTGGGTAACGAGCGATGGCCTGTGGTAGACATTATGGATGTCAGGCTAAGAGTTCGCTCGGGGTACTGCCCGGCCACCCGCTGTGCGATCATCCCGCCCATAGAGGCACCCACCAAATGCGCCTGCTCAATGCCCAAGGCATCTAACAAACCCACGGCATCGCTGGCCATGTCCTCTAAGGAGTAGGGCACAGGTAACCGGATGCCCAAACTACTGAGAATGCCTAGAAGGAGTAAGGGTGGTGCCTTCTTGTTGTCCAAAGACGATGACAGACCTACGTCTCTATTGTCGTAGCGCACCACATAGAAACCTCTGGCAGCCAGGTCTTTACACAGGCTGGTTGGCCAAGCGGTGAGCTGCGTACCCAGCCCCATGATCAACAAAACACAGGGATTTCGGCTGCGGCCAAAGGTTTCGTATTCGATGGTTAGCTGGTTGACACTCGCTTGGGGCATAACATTTCTCAAAGCTTTAGGTAAAAGCGACGTTTGGCGGCACATTTACCACCAAAGTTGCATGGGCACAGAGCATACGGCAAGGCACACTGCATAGGTCTGCGTCATTTTTAGACGAAATGTAGACAGGGTGGCATCACCCATGGGGTCTATTCGCACCAAATTCCTATTACAGAGGACACATGCATGAGTGAATCGGTAGTTATTGTCGATGCCTGTAGAACGGCTATTGGCGCCTTCGGTGGCAGTTTGACATCTATTTCAGCGCCAGAGTTGGGGGCACGCGTTATTGCCGGCCTGCTAGAGCGCACGGGTATCGATGCAAGTCTCATCGACGAAGTCATTATGGGCCAAGTGCTTACCGGTGGCTCGGGTCAAAACCCTGCACGCCAAGCGGCTTTAAAAGCCGGCCTGCCTGTTACCGTATCTGCCCTTACCATTAATAAGGTATGCGGCAGTGGTTTGAAAGCCGTGCAGTTAGCCCGTCAGGCAATTTTAGCGGGCGATGCTGACATTGTGATTGCGGGTGGCCAAGAAAATATGAGTGCTGCGCCCCACGTACTGCCAAATTCGCGCAACGGTACCAAAATGGGTGACTGGAAGCTCCAGGACACCATGATTGTCGATGGTCTGACGGATGCCTTCAACGGCTACCACATGGGTGTTACCGCAGAGAATATTGCTAACGACTTTACGATCAGCCGCGAAGATCAGGACGCCTTCGCCGCAGAGTCCCAAGCGAAAGCTGCTAAGGCGTTAGAAAATAAGGTTTTTGCTGCCGAGATCGTGCCGGTTTCTGTGCCTCAACGAAGGGGTGACCCGGTGATCTTTGATACCGACGAGTTCCCCAGGGCAGGCACAACCGCCGAAAGCTTGGGTAAATTGAGGCCCGCATTCGACAAGGCAGGCAGTGTCACCGCCGGTAATGCCTCGGGTTTGAACGATGGTGCGGCCGTGGTATTGGTAATGTCAGCCGCCAAAGCGGAGGAGTTAGGATTGACGCCGCTGGCCACCGTTGCGGCCTGCGCCAGTGCCGGTGTCGAGCCACGTGTCATGGGAACAGGCCCCATACCAGCATCTGAGCGGGTTTTGGCTCGGGCCGGTTGGCGCATTGAAGACCTTGATTTAGTGGAAGCTAACGAGGCATTTGCAGCTCAGGCACTATCGGTTAACCGAGCGTTGGGCTGGAGTGCAGACAAGGTGAATGTGAATGGCGGCGCCATTGCATTGGGTCACCCGATTGGTGCTTCCGGTGCGCGGGTGTTGGTGAGCTTGTTGCACGAGATGGTTCGCCGAGACGCGAAAAAAGGTCTGGCTACTTTGTGCATTGGCGGCGGCTTGGGTGTTGCTTTGGCGGCCGAAAGAAGTTAAGCCCATATAATCAGTAGCTTATAATGGCCTTTGAAAGTGTTTTGGTGGCTTTCGAGGGTCTTGCTGGAAGCATTGCAAGGACTGATTAGAAGCTAACGAATTAGAGGCGCGGGTATGACAACAACCCGCGCCTCTTTGTTTTTACACTGCTTTGCATTCACAGCGCTTTGTTTTGAAAGCGCCACAGCTAGCTGTGGCAGACAGACGACTATGTCTTACAGACGAATACCGCCGTCGGTTTCAATGACTCTGCCAGTTAAATAATCGTTTTCGAAAATAAACCGAGCAGTAGCCGCTATTTCTTCTGGCGTACCCAGCCGACGCAGCGGAATCATGGCGGTCATTTTGTCGAGTGCTTCAGGTTTCATGGAAGCTACCATTTCGGTGGCGATGAAACCGGGTGCAATGCCCATGCAGCGGATGCCGTAACGGGCAAGCTCTTTCGCCCAAACCGTAGTCATTGATGCCACACCGGCTTTTGCCGCCGAATAATTACTTTGGCCCATGTTGCCGGCACGGGACACGCTGGAAATGTTCAAGATGACGCCTTCGCAACCCAGCTGGATCATAGTTGCCGCCGCTTCTCGTGCGCACAAAAAGACCCCAGTTAGATTCACGTCGATAACGGTCTGCCAAGCCGACAAACTCAGCTTTTGCACCACTTCACCATCTTTCGCCTTAATCATGAGCCCATCACGCAGGACCCCGGCATTAGTGATAACGCCGTGTAATGCCTGAAAGTCAGTGGCGATATCGGCAAAGGCCTGTTCCACTTCAGCTTCGCTCGCCACATTCACCTTGTAGGCCTTAGCCCGACGGCCCAGCCCTTCGATGGCCGATACCGCGTCAGCGAGTTTTTCTTCATTCATGTCAATCAGGGCAATATTCGCGCCGGCTTGCGCTAGCGCATGGGCCATACAGAATCCTAAGCCTTGAGCACTGCCGGTAATGGCGATGACTTTGTCTTGCAAATCCATGAGTAGTAACTCCAGTACAGTGGATTGAACTACACCGTTCGGCTAGGAATGGCCGAATAGCGTGGGTTTTTGCTGAGCTCTGCTGAGACCAAGACGCCCTCTAATATTTTGCTGATGCGTCTCGGGTAGAGGGAAATTCAACAAGTGTTGAGGGTAGCAGACCTGCTTTCTCTGCTGCAAGACGTGCAGCACTCGTGAATGAGGATACGTGTTAGTCGTCGGATTCCGGTGAATGACAGCTAATTACGACTATTTGCGACCAAGGTCGCGTCTACTTTTTGTCCATTATCCAACATACTGATAGGGCCAGGGTAAAAAATGGACGATGCTCTGGTTGGCGGGTTCCCTGAGTGAATCCGTTCGACATTCATGATTCAGATGAGGGGAACACTATGGGGCGAGTTGCACTGGTAACAGGTGGTACTCGGGGTATTGGCGAATCTATTTGCACCATGCTTAAAGATGAAGGCTATACGGTTGTTGCGAATTACGCCGGTAATGACGAAAAAGCAAAAGCATTTAGCGCTGAAACGGGTATTCCCGTCTATAAATTCGACGTTGGTAATTTGCCGGCGTGTGAAGAGGCCGTAGCCAAAATAGAGGCAGAAGTGGGCCCTATTGAAGTCTTGGTGAATAATGCTGGCATCACGCGTGATGGCACTATGCATAAAATGAGCTACGAGCAGTGGTACGACGTGGTGCGCACAAATCTTGGCTCTTGTTTTTATGTTACCCGCTGTTTAATTAATGGGATGCGAGACAGAGGCTTTGGTCGTATTGTGAACATTGGCTCAATAAATGGCCAAGCAGGGCAATATGGTCAGGTGAACTACGCGGCTGCAAAAAGCGGTATTCACGGTTTTACCAAAGCCTTGGCGCAGGAGTGTGCGGGTAAGGGTATTACCGTGAACGCCATCGCTCCCGGTTACGTCGCCACCGATATGGTCAAGGCAGTGCCCGAGCACGTGCTTGAGAAGATTGTTGCCAAAATACCCGTGGGCCGATTGGGTGAAGCTGAAGACATTGCCCGAGGGGTCGTGTTTTTGGTGGCCGATGACGCGGGTTTCGTAACGGGTTCAACCCTGTCAATTAATGGTGGTCAGCACATGTACTAACTACCACATCGCCGGTGTCCTGCACAGGACACCGATCTATTGTCCAACGAGGAATCTTCTGTGTCTGGAGCGTCAAGCATGCAACTGATCGATGAGAGTCAAGCCAATGTAATGGACCGCGAGTTTCGCTCAATGCTCGCCCGTGCAAGTAAAGGTATGTCACCGCTGGAATTGTCGTTGGCTACCCTCGACTGGGTATCACATTTGGCTATTTCACCCGGCAAGCGCACCCTGTTGGTGCAAAGCTTTGTGCAGAAGCTGGGTAAGGTAGGGCTTTACAGCTTAAAGTCCCTCATCAAGAAGGACGCGCAGCGCCCGTCATCGGGTGTAGAGCGTCGCATGAGCTCTGAAGATTGGCAGCGTTGGCCATTCAACGTACTCGCTGAAGCACATCAGTCCTCTAAAGACTGGTTAAAGGAAGCAACATTAGGGGTTGAAGGGGTTCGAAAAGAGCACGAGATTTTGGTGCATGCCGCTGCCGATCAAGTGCTCGACCTTTTATCGCCTGCTAATTATCCCCTGACCAACCCAGAGGTGCTAAAAGCCACTTGGAAACAGCGGGGACGCAACTTGCGCCGTGGCGTGACGCATTTTGTGAAAGATCAGATGGCGGATGTACTTAAAAACGGCCTACCCGAGAACACATCGGCGTTCAAAGTCGGAGAAAACCTTGCCATTACTCCCGGTAAAGTGGTTTTCCAGAACTCGCTCATCGAACTTATTCAGTACAAACCTGTCACCGAGAAGGTGGGTGCAGAGCCGGTATTAATTACCCCTGCCTGGATCATGAAGTATTACATTCTCGATTTGTCCGAGCACAACTCGCTGGTGAAATATCTCACCGAACAAGGCAAAACGGTATTCATCATCTCGTGGAAAAACCCCACGGAAGAAGACAAGTTTGTGTCCTTCGAAGATTACGTTGAACTTGGCATCATGGCCGCTATGAATGCCGTATCGGCCGTCTGCGGTGGTAACAAGATTCACGCGGTTGGGTACTGCATTGGTGGCACACTGCTGTCGGTTGCGGCGGCGGCCATGGCTCGTGATGGTGATGATCGACTACAAAGCGTCTCGTTATTTGCGGCTCAGGTTGACTTCACCGAAGCCGGAGAAATCACTCGATTTATTTCAGCTAGCCAATTGTCTTTCCTCGAAAAAATCATGTGGAAGCGCGGTTATTTGGGCAGCGAAAATATGGGTGGCGCGTTCTCTGCATTGCGCGCCTCCGATCTTATCTACGCCGGCATGGTTGAGCGTTACCTTATGGGTAATGAGTCTCAGCCCAACGATTTAATGTCGTGGAATGCTGACGGCACGCGCATGCCTTATCAGATGCACTCGGAATATCTGGAAAAACTCTATCTCAATAACGAATTAGCTACTAACAAGTTTACCGTGGGCGGACGTGTTGTATCCGTATCCGATATCACCGTACCCATGTTCGTTTTGGGCACAGAAACCGACCATGTTGCACCATGGAAGTCGGTCTACAAGGTGGTGGGTCTGACTCACAATGAATTGACCTTTGCGCTTACCAGCGGCGGGCACAATGCAGGCGTGGTCAGCGGCCCCCAGCATCCCCGACGACGCTACCGTATGCATCAGCGTGATCCGGGCGACACCTACACCGCCCCCGATTCATGGATGGCGGAAATGGAGCCCAATCAGGGATCGTGGTGGCCGGCGTGGAGTGCCTGGTTAGATGCGCACACGAGTAAAACGATTGCGCCACCGACGATGGGTGCCGCACGTCGAGGTTATAAGGCGCTGCGCGATGCGCCGGGCGAATACGTCCTCGGCTAGCACTACCTTTTCAGAAGCGCGCCGACTGTTCAGTTGGCGCTTTATCGCTACTATTTTTGAACCGTAAAAAAAGCCAGCCCTAGGGCTGGCTCATAACGGATTGGCGTCCTGTACGGAGGCCTGGGGTTCGGCGGTGTCAGTAAGCGTTATCCGACTTAAGGACACCAAATGTTCGTACCAAAATGCTTAGATCGAGGCCCAGCGACCATTGGTTGATGTATTCAAGGTCGGACTCGATTCGCTGCTGCATATCTTCAATCGTTGTCGTTTCTCCGCGGAAGCCACGCACCTGTGCAAGCCCGGTCATACCAGGTTTGATGTGATGTCGGCTCATGTACGTCGATATGCGCTTTGAATACTCTGAGTCATGGCTCATGGCGTGGGGCCTTGGACCCACTAGAGACATGTCGCCTGTTATGACGTTAAACAGCTGTGGCAGTTCATCGAGGCTGGTGCGGCGTAAAAAGGCGCCTACACGTGTTACGCGCGGGTCATTTTTTGTTGCCTGCTTCACTGCAGCACCGTCGGGGTCACACTGGTACATGGTGCGAAACTTCCAAATACGAAACGGCTCGCGGTTCCAGCCACCCCGTGCCTGGCGGTAGAACACGCCACCGGGGCTGTCCAAGCAAATAGCTGCGGCAATAATGAGCATCAGCGGGCTTATTGCCAGCAGAATGAGACTACCGAGCACTTTGTCCTCGATGACCTTCGCCAGATGACGTGTGCCCGTTAAAGGCGTCTCGGATAAGGTTACGACCGGCAGACCAGCTAGCTCCCCAACGCTGTGGTTCACGAGATCGAGTGCAAAAATATCAGGGATCCAATGAATAGCTACCTGCCGCTGCAAAAGCTTTTTATACACCGCCTCGAAGCATTTGCTGGCCCCTGACGGTGCCACCAAGTACACCACTTTTACGGCTTCGATATCGATGAGGCGCTCAATGTTCTCTGCGGCAAGTTCAGGATTGCAGGGGTGATGGTTGCTATTGGCATCGCTGCTGGTGAAGTAGTGCAAAGGAATCCGCTTGACCACTTTTTGCTCTAGCCAAGGGTTATTATCTATTTTCTGTTGCAAGTAGTTGGCAGTGCTACCTTCACCAATAATGAGTGCATGCTCCACATCGGTGGTTTGTGAGACCCGTGCTTTCTGGCCAAAATAGTGGAATGCGTGAAAGCCCGATTGCAGAAGCAGCGCGGCACCCGTCATTGCCACAAAAGGCATAACGGGCAGCTTGCCTGCCTGTCCCATAAGCACACACAGTAGGGCCACTGTGCCCAACGTGCATACCCAGATACGGCTAAGCGTAAACAGCTTGTGTGTGAGGTTGCGATACTTACTGTAGAGGCCGGCTTGCTGTGCAAGAAGGGTGAAGACCAACGCGTTGACAACGGTTAGCAGCGATAACGTCTCGCCGTTTGCTGGTATGGTGGTGGCAACTTGCCAGCCCGTGGCAACAATGGCGATGAAGTCAAAGGTGGCCTGAGTGAGGCTTTGGGTAGTGCTACGCCGACGAACGAGCGATCGCTGCACAGCGTAGCCGTTTTTAGTCGATGCCGGTGTGGCAGATGCATGTGAAACCTGAGTTGCCATGATCGTTGTCCCAATTCTGTACGTTTGTGAGCCAGAGCGTCGATGTGAGACGCGTTTGTTGTTGTGTTGAGCAGATACTAGGCAGGCTGACTTTAAGTGCGGCGTTGGGTTGTCAGAAGCGTGAGGCCTATCACGAGAGTCACACGGTGAATGTGGTCGAGTTCACACAGAAGGAGTGTTTCAAGAGTGAAAGTAATAACCTGCAATACCAATGGCATTCGCGCTGCGCAGCGCAAAGGTTTTTTTGAATGGCTGGAGGGCGAGAACCCCGACGTTGTTTGTATTCAGGAAACCAAAGCGCAGATACATCAATTAACAGACGCGGTATTTCAACCGGCGGGTTATTACTGCTTCTATAACGATGCCGAGCGAAAAGGTTATAGCGGCACGGCGTTATATGCGCGCACGGAGCCCCAAAAAATCACCAGTGCTCTGGGCTGGGAGCCAGTTGATTCAGAGGGGCGCTATTTACAGGCAGATTTCGAGGGCATCAGTGTTATCTCGTTATACGTGCCATCCGGTTCCAGTGGCGATGAGGCTCAGGCGCGCAAAGAGCAATTTATGCTGCATTTTTATGAACATTTACGCCAGCTTAGACGCAAGCGCCGCGAGTTTATTATTTGTGCCGATTGGAATATTTGTCATCGCGAAATTGATTTAAAAAACTGGCGGGCCAATCGAAAGAACTCGGGCTTTTTACCCCATGAACGTGAATGGTTAGATCGTGTATTTGATGAACTGGGTTGGGTCGATGCTTTCCGAGTTATCAACGAAGAGCCCGACCAATATACTTGGTGGAGCAATCGCGGTCAGGCGTGGGCTAAAAACGTTGGCTGGCGTCTCGACTACATGCTGGTCACTCCCGGCCTTCGGTCGAGGGTAGCGAAAACGGCCATTTACAGAGATCAGCGATTCTCAGACCATGCGCCCTTAACGATCGAGTTTGATTGGCCGGCCTAATCGCCCGAACCTCACAGGCGCATTGCCAGCACCGTTGTAGCCGCTTAAAGTGGCGGCCTTTTCCAAGGAGTCCAAGGAGACTACGCTACATGTTTATTGCTAACGCTTATGCTCAAGGGGGTGCGCAAGCGGCCCCAGGTACCGATTTAATCCAACTGGGGTTCATCGTTGTTTTGTGCGCGGTGTTTTGGTTCATGATTATCCGACCTCAGCAGAAGCGCCAGAAGGAGCATCGCGACTTGGTCGCCAATTTGGGTAAAGGCGATGAGGTGGTAACGTCCTCGGGGATTCTCGGCAAAATCACAGGACTCGATGACAACTATGTATCTGTGCGGGTCGCTCAGAACGTCGAGCTGAAATTCCAGCGGGTACACGTCAGCGCCGTGTTGCCCAAGGGCACACTGAAATCGGTGGGTTCAGAGTAGCGTTGTATCAACCGTATGGTGCGGTACACCCATCAACAGTCTGCGTAGCTCAATAAAGCAATAACAAGGAAGGCACATGGAAGCATTTGTCACTGTCATCAATGGTTATGCCTGGGGACCAGGTATGCTCGCGCTGCTATTGGGCACGGGGATTTTCCTCACCTTGGGCTTGGGGTTTTTAACGCTAAGACGCATACCTACGGCCTTTGGTTTACTGTTAAGCGGCTTCAATGGACAGGGACAGGGTGATATTGCGCCGTTCAGGGCACTTATGACGTCGCTCTCGGCGACCATAGGCACGGGGAATATTGCAGGGGTAGCCACAGCTATTGCGCTGGGTGGGCCCGGTGCTTTGTTCTGGATGTGGATAACGGCGCTGTTTGGCATGGCCACCAAATATGCCGAAG
>CBFHTF010000069.1:0-12681 GCA_965658685.1 Luminiphilus sp. | reverse complement strand
ACTTAGTCCCATTGCGCTGGGATACAGCTCAGCTGTGGTATTTTCAAGCGCGCCCTCAAACACTATCTAAAGCATTGGGCCCGCCTGTAGTGGTTAGTGCACGGGCATAGCATCTAGTTTTTACTGTCGAGCTCCCGCTGCCACTCGAACACATTCATCTCAATAAAAACAAACGCAAACAACCAAAGCGCAGCGTCCCAAAAGTCGAGAAAATCGCCCTCAAAGCCCCAATAAACTGCGGCCAGGGCCAGGGTCACGTATACAAAGGCTTTGCAAAGGTTGAAGGCCCATTGCAAACGCTCGGGTAAACCGCCTTGAAGCTGTTGCCGAACCTCAATTTCGAGTATCAGCACCACCAGTATCCAGGCACCCGCATTGATCACGTCAACCATAGCGAGGTTGTAGGCGTCGGTGAAGTTTTGGGGACTCGCCACCACCTGCTCAAGAGCGGTGACTTGCAGGGCATCGGTGCCGATAGCACCACAGGACGAGGCATCGAGGGGGACGAATTCGTCAAATCCAGTGAGTAGCGTCCAACCATTATCGGCCAGTGTACACGGTGGTGCCGGAATGCTGCTTGCCTCAAAGAAAACCTGCCATTCGCCCACATAACCAAAGAACGCCGAAACAATGGCTAAACCGCACACCATTCGCAGCCCGTGAATGAGCCAACGATTGGCACCCACCAATTTTTCGTCGGGCAAAATGGCCGTTTCCAGCTCAAATAGCAGTAACAAAACCAGCCATGCAGCAGTGTCGAGAGTGGCTGAAAATAACTGAGCCATCGCGGTAACGCTTAAAGCGTTAAGCTGACTGACATTGGAGGCGACTAGTTCCTCTTCAAAGAACAAGTAGACGTTCACGGACAAGGCCAGATAGGTGGCGTACTTGATAGCTCGAAAAAGCTTGTATTTCCAAGGTGCCGCTAACTCTACCTGCGCCATGTCATTCATTACAGCACGCCCATTGCCGTTACACCTGTAGGAGTAGGTGCTCGCGCTCCCATGAGCTGATCACCCGATTAAATTCTTCGAATTCGTCGAGCTTAACCGCAGCGTAGGCGCGCATAAACAACTCGCCAATCATTTGTTGCAATTCCGGGGTGTCATTGAGTTGACGCACGCCCTCTTCAAGGGTTCTTGCCATCACAACATCCTCATCGTTGGCAGTACCCTCGTGTGGCTCGGTGGGGGCTAGCTTCTGACGCATACCCAGCAAACCGCTCGCCAAGGTAGCGGCAATGGCTAAGTAAGGATTGGCATCGGCACCGGGGAAACGATTTTCAATGCGCAAATTCTCAGGGGTACTGCTAGGTACTCTAAATGCGGTTGTACGGTTATCAAAACCCCAACTCAAATTAATAGGTGCTGAAATGTCGGGGGCTAAACGCCGATAAGAGTTCACATTAGGCGCATAGAAACTGATCAACTCGGGAGTGTAACGCTGCAAGCCGCCCAAGTAGTGCATCATAGCTACGGTGGGTTTACCGTCGTCACCACAGAAAATGTTGCGTCCTGTGTCGATGTCAATGATCGATTGATGTAAATGTAAAGCACTGCCCGGCTCGTTCTGCATGGGCTTTGCCATGAAGGTGGCATACATGCCGTGCTTCAATGCGGTTTCGCGCACTGTGCGTTTAAAAACAAATACCTGGTCGGCCAAAGATAATGGGTCGCCATGATTGAAGTTAATCTCCATCTGCGCGGCACCATTCTCGTGAATCAGGGTATCGAGCTGCAGCGACTGCGCGTCGGCGTAGTCGTACATGTCTTCCACGAAATCTTCAAATTCTGCCACCCCATCAATACTGAACGACAACCGGGCCACCTCGCGACGTCCAGATCTGCCCTTAGGGGGCATCAGCTCGTAGTCGGGGTCCGTGTTTTTATGTACCAAATAAAACTCAACCTCCGGTGCGACGACCGGACGCAGACCCGCCTCTTGGTACAGGTTCAAGATGTAACGAAGTACGTTGCGCGTCGACAACGGATGGGGACTACCATCGGGCTTGTAACAATCGGCGATAATCTGCGCCGTGGGCTCGCGTGCCCATGGCACTTTGCGTAAGGTTGCTGCATCGGGCCGTAAAATCATGTCGGTATCGGTGGGTTCGACAAAATCCCAATGCTCATCGGTGTATTCGCCGGTTACCGTTTGCACCATGATGCTTTCGGGTAACTTATGGTCACGCTCAGCCAAAAACTGGTGCGCGGGAATAAATTTACCCCGAGCATTGCCTGTCATATCAGGGACAATGCACTCGACTTCTGAGATATCGTTGCTTTTCAACCACTCTGCGATGGTGGTCATATCACTCGGGGGGACATTTCGAGAATCGAAGGGTCGAACGGGACTGTGGATAACCGTTGTTTCGTCTGTATCAGACAACGATGAGGGGCACATAACAACCTGCTGTTGGGGAACACCATGACAGTATGTGCCTACTCTGCGATCGGCAGCAAGTACTGCCACCTCCCACTGAAGGGGAGGTGATTTGCGGTTGGTGACCGCCGCCAAATCCCAAACCACTCTCGTCGCGAGCAAGTGATCATCGATCAGTAAAATAGTCGCCGTCAGACACACAGGTGGTCATAATAACGCCATGACATGTCATTACCCTTCATCCTGGTACGCCGAGTCCGCACCACAGTTAGCGCCCCAACCGATGTTGCAGGGCAATGTATCTGCAGATGTATGCATCGTAGGTGGTGGTTATACCGGTCTCTCAACCGCAATACATTTGCGACAATTAGGATTTACTGTGGTCCTGCTCGAAGCCAATCGCGTGGCCTGGGGCGCCTCAGGTCGAAACGGGGGTCACGTTGGCACCGGGCAGCGAGCCGATCAGGTAACCCTTGAAAAAATGGTTGGGCATGAGCGTGCCTCAAGATTATGGCAGTTAAGTCTTGACGCCGTGGGCCTGGTGGAAGCCTTGTGCCAACAGTTCACTATCGATTGTGAGCTAGGTACCGGCAACCTTCATCTGGCAGCAAAGCGTGCACACATTAGCGAGCTAGAAGAAGAGGTTCATCATCTTCAACAACAATACGGCTACGACCAGTTAACGTTTCTTGATCAGTCGGCTGTGGCTCAACATACCTCCGCGCAAGGCGTCTACGCCGGTGTACTTGATCGCGGGGCGCGTCATCTGCATCCACTCAAATATGCGCTGGGTTTAGCCCGAGCAGCACTTGACCTTGGCGCAAACATTTATGAGCACAGCCGAGTAACCCACTATCGCACTGCCGATCAAAAAGCGGTTGTCAGTACCGATCAGGGGGAGGTTCGTTGCTCCTATGTGGTACTAGCCTGTAACGGTTATTTAGGTGGGCTGGAGAAGCGTATTGCTGGCAATATCATGCCTATCAACAATTTTATGATCGCCACCGAGCCACTGTCGGAGGCACTCGCCGATCAAGTCAATCGCGATCGTGTAAGCCTGTCGGATACCCTCTTCGTTATCAATTATTGGAAACTGTCGGCCGACAGACGCCTGTTGTTTGGCGGTGGTGAAACCTATAGCTCACGCTTTCCAACGGATATAAAGGCCTTTGTGCGCCCCTACATGCTGCAGCTTTACCCTGAGCTTGCTGATTTAGCCATCACTCACGGCTGGGGAGGCACTCTGGGTATTACGCTCAATCGTATGCCCGATTTTGGTCGCATCGATGCGCACACCTTTTACGCTCAAGGTTTTTCCGGACACGGTGTACCCACGGCAACCTTTGCGGGCAAGCTGCTGGCCTCAGCCATCAATGGCGACTGTGAGAATTTTGATCTCATGGCTGCGGTACCAACACAGGGATTTCCCGGCGGTACGCTGTTGCGCTGGCCGGGGCTCGTTGCGGGCATGTTGTTTTATAGCCTGCTCGATCGCTGGGGGCGGTGAATGGGTAATCCAGATCCCTCGCCGTTGATTGCGCGCGAGGCAGTTAGCTGGCAACAGCAGCTGCGAGATGCCATCCGCGACGGCGCCACTCTTTTAGAGACATTGGGTTTGCCCGCAGACGAAGATGCCTGGTCGCAAACAGCTGCTGAACAATTCGCGGTGAGAGTACCTTTGTCCTTTCTGCGTCGCATGCGCTTTGGCGACCGGCATGATCCGCTTCTGAAGCAAGTATTAGCGGTGCCACAAGAAAACCAAGTGGTCGCCGGCTGGGGTAACGATCCACTAGAGGAAATAACAGCCAATCCGGTACCTGGCTTAATCCACAAATACCACGGCCGGGTTTTGCTACTACCTACATCTGCGTGTGCCGTTAACTGCCGCTACTGTTTCCGCCGACACTTTCCCTACAGTGACAACAGACTGGATGATAAAGCGCTGTCTACGGCAATCGACTATATTGCCGCAGACACTAGCCTGAAAGAGGTGATTCTCAGTGGTGGCGATCCACTCGTTTTACAAGACAACGCGTTAGAGCAGCTATTTTCGCAACTCGCCGATATTCCCCATGTACAGCGAATACGTATCCATTCACGCTTACCCGTGGTCATCCCCGCGCGTATCACCGAAAAGTTACTGACCACCCTTAACCAGCCGCGTTTACGCAGCATTATGGTGATCCACTGCAATCACCCAAATGAGCTCGATGATGAGCTTGCATTAGCGCTTAACCGACTACGCCAGGCGGGTATTGCGGTACTCAATCAATCCGTACTTTTAAGGGGTGTGAACGACGACGCTGATGTGTTGGTGTCATTGCAGCAACGTTTATTTGATGAGGCAGGGGTGTTGCCCTACTACCTGCATTTACCGGATAAAGTGGCAGGCACTTGGCACTTTGATGTCGAGGAACAGCGTGCGCGCGCACTGCTGCATACCTTGCGCATGCGCCTGCCCGGGTTCCTAGTGCCACGCTTGGCAAGAGAAATACCCGGTGAAGGCGCCAAACACGTGGTTTCAGGGTGAGCCACAACCGAGGCCGCTAAGACGAGTCAGTATGTGCTCTAACCCCATCTTTCGGAGGTGGGCAATATTGCGCTCAGGCACCGCGTCGATCTCTGGGTGTGCGTCGATGGCGCTAGTTAAGCTTTCCTCTCGCAAAATATGCAGAAGTGGAAAGGGCGATCGATTGGTGTAGTTACTCGGATCCTCCTCGCCCACGCCATCGAAACAGTATTTTGGGTGGAAGCTAGCAATTTGATAAACGCCAACGTAATTCATGTGCTCAAGTATGGCATTGCAAACCTCGACATAATCGAGGTAAGCGTAAAAGCACTGCAGCGCATCAGTGATTACAATTACCGTGGTTTCGATACCACGATCGTCATCTAAGGTTTTGAGTTCGCGAAGAAGTAACTCGGTGAGTTGTTCGAGATTGGTGCCAACCTGGGTGCAAAATCGAATCTGATTTCGCTGGTAGGGGCGTTGGGCAAAAGGACAGAGACTCTCAGCGATTACCCACTCCGCGAGCCAACGTTCGCAGCTTTTCAGCGGGTCGTCTTTCGCTATCGATTTTGAGTGATGTGGTGTCATGCTGCTGATGTCCGACCTCATTGGCTATTCAGACATCGTATCGCTCATCTCAGTGACCGAGGAAACATTATGCGCTATTGGTTGTTCAAAACAGAGCCTGACGACTACGGTATCAACGATCTTGTACAAGCAGCGGCGACGCCCGTGCCATGGGATGGCATCCGCAATTTTCAGGCTCGAAACCTGCTGCGCGATGAAGTGAAGAAGGGTGACTTAGCGTTTATCTACCATTCCAGTTGCAAACAGATCGGTGTGGCGGGCATTGCTGAAGTTGCCAGTGATGGGTACCCAGATCCAGATCAATTTGATGCACATTCGCCCTATTACGATGAACGGGCAAAGCAAGATGATCCCAGGTGGTTCCGTGTAGATGTGGTTTTACGCGCTAAGTTTGCTGAGGTAATCCCACTCAAGGTCATTAAGTCGGACCCTCGGTTAACGAATATGACCCTGTTGAGGCAAGGTCGATTATCGATTCAACCAGTGACGCACGATGAGTATGCGGTCATTGTGGAATTGGCGCACGACTAAGTAGGACTGATGTAGGAAATTTGTCGGAGGCCACAACGGTAGGTAGAAAATCTCGCTAATACTAAGCGCTTAAGCAATTTACCGAACACGGCAAAAGCCGATCCGACCAGACACGAATTGCACCAGGTATCGTCTTTGTACCTTCTTAACCCAGCGATGTGTCCCACCTAGCGTGGGTACCGGTCGAGCGGGTTCACGAAGAAATTGACTGAAGTGCGGCAATGCCGTACTGCCGGGAGATGTACACTGTTATCGAAACACCGATCTACTCTGCCAAGGTAGCTGGGATTCTAGACGCGGATGATAGAGATGCTGTCGCTGCTTTCATCTCGGTATTCCCAGAAGCGGGTAACGTAGTCTGTGGATCAGGTGGGGTAAGAAAAATGCGTTGGGCTCGTCCAGGGAGAGGTAAAAGCGGCGGAGCCAGAATCATCTACTACAACCGACTCAAGAGCAGTGATATTTGGTTGCTTACTATCTATGCGAAAGGGGACCGAGCAACAATTCCTGCCCATGAACTGAAGCTAATCAAGGAGGCGATAGAAGGTGACTAAAAAGAGTAAGATGTCTGAAGAAGGGGCGGAGCTTCTGAAGGCCGTACAACAAATGAAAGCCAGGAAGAAAGGCCGCGTTTACACATCCGAGCAGTTGCTGGCGATTTCGGCGCGTCAATCCGTAAATCGAACGCAGAAGGAGTTCGCACGCCTGCTAAACGTATCAGTCGATTCCGTTCAGGACTGGGAACAAGGTCGACGTACACCGCGAGGGGCAGCGCGCACCCTGCTTCGCGTAGTTCACGAACATCCTGAAGTTCTCGAGGAGCTTGCTGGGTGAAGCTCCAGAACAGCTATCAGAGGTAAATCATGTCTACGGTATACACCCGTTGGATGTGGTCGGTGTGAGAGGATTTGAACCTCCGACCCCTTCCTCCCGAAGGAAGTGCGCTACCAGGCTGCGCTACACACCGATAATAGTCGCCTGCAGACGCGCCGGAGAATATCGGCTGCATTGCAGAAATTCAACGTAACCCTAGTAGACACCAGCCCACAGGGCTATGCCTTGGCTGAGCAAACTAAAAAACGTAACCACCCCAATCAATAACAAAATTAACAGTAAGGGACGAAACGGTTTGCGCTCTGTGGCGTTAACACCCTGCTTCAAAAATGCATCGACCCGCTGCTGATCCTCGGGATATAAGCGTCGTTCGTTTGGGTCAAATTGCTGCTGTTCACTCATAGTGTCGTCTACTCTGTCGGAACCGTATCGAAGCCATTGGCTCAAACGCAGGGCATACAGCTCGGCCAATCACAACGGAATCATCCACATCAGGTCCATCACATCAAATCCATCGCGGTGCTAAACAACCAATACGTCGCACCCTAGCGCCACGGGTTAGTTATTTATCTGAGCGCGGGACCATACTTCAGTGTCTGGAATACCGCCATTAGCGACGAGTGGATCATGCGCACTACCATTGAACGTTGGTTACCCGCCTATTGCATAGTGTGCCAATCCGTCGCCGGCGGTCCAAGTTGGCTGTGTCAAACTTGCGATAATGCCATTGTCGATAACCAACGTGCCTGCCTGCTGTGCAGTGCGCCACAAATTGCCGGCATGCCCTGCCTGAGTTGCCGCAATCATGGTCTAGCGTACATCGATCGCCTGATGTGTCCCTTTGTATACACTGGCGTCATGACTCAGCTCATCCATAAATGGAAGTTTGAGGGCGCCAGTGAACTGACACCGTTCTTGGTTCACCGGGCACTATTGGCCGAAGGCGGGACATCCATCACTCACCGCTTACCCCACAATAATACAGCACCCGACACAGGCCACTTACCGTTCATAGCGCGCACCTTGTCATTGAATCACCCCCAGTGGGATGGCCTGGTACCCATTCCTATGGGACTGTGGAGAAGGTTTCAAAGGGGCTATAACCAGAGTGCGTTACTGGCAAAAGCGCTGTCGAAACACCTGCCTCGCAGCGCGGCTATTGCCGTTCACTACCAACTCCTTAAAGACCAAGGTGGCAGCGCCCAGCATCGCTTGCGACGCCGGGATCGCTCAGACAATAGCCGCCATCGCTACCGAGCCCAGCAATCGGTGGTTGGGCAGCATCTATTACTGATTGACGATGTCGCAACCACTGGCGCTACCTTGAGTGCAGCTGCAGCTGAGTTACGTGCCGCGGGCGCCGCATCGGTGAGTGCTTGGGCGTTAGCACGAACACCGGCACCGCAATGGCAGTCGGTGTAATATGCGGTTTTGTGTTCGGTAGCGATTATGAATCACCCCTACGACGGACTTACCCCTGATCAAGTCGTACAGTGCGTTGAAACTGCCGGATATTGCTGCGACCTCCGCCTGATTGCGCTTAACAGCTATGAAAATCGGGTATACCAAGTTGGCCTCGAGGACGCAGAGCCGGTAATAGTTAAGTTTTACCGGGCAGAGCGCTGGAGTGATGCGCAAATTATCGAAGAGCACACCTTTACCGAAGAGCTTGCTGAGCATGGTCTGTCGGTAGTGCCGCCTCTACGGCACGACGGCGTCACCCTGCACCACGCGCAGGGTTTTCGTTTCAGCGTGTTCCCCCGTCGCGGCGGTCATGCACCCGAACTCGATAATCTCGATCACTTACTGGTGTTGGGAAGAACCCTTGGGCGCATTCATCGCGTTGGCGGGGCTAAGGGCTTTCAGCACCGAGTCAATTTGACAACCGACACAACACTGCGTGAAGGCGCTGAATTTTTATTACAGGAATTTGTTCCTGCAGACCTGCGCGCGGCCTATGAGAGTTTGGTCGACCACTGCATCGATGCAATTGCCTCTGCCCTTAAAAATTATCGAGCAAACGATCGGCAGCGTATTCATGGGGACTGTCACAGCGGCAATATCCTTTGGCGCGATGATATTGCCCACTTTGTCGATCTTGACGACTGCCTGTCTGGGCCGGTCATTCAGGATCTTTGGATGTTCCTCAGTGGCGACCGCCAGCAGCGAGAGTTGCAGCTGGCCGAACTCATTGACGGCTATACCGAATTTAACGACTTCGATCCCAAACAAGTGGCATGGATTGAACCACTACGCACTCGTCGCATTATGTTGCATGCTTTGTGGCTTGCCCGTCGTTGGGATGACCCGGCGTTTCCACGGGCATTCCCGTGGTTTCAACAAGACCGATTTTGGTCAGATCATATACTCGAGTTGAGAGAGCAACTTGGCGCCATGCAGGAACCGCCGCTACGGTTACTCTGATCAGTCCTGACCCCGAGCTCTGGGGTAAATAAGCGTGAGTAACCAGAACCAGAAGCTGTTATTGCCGAGTAACTGCCGATCAACATGATCAAAGAATGCGGCGGCATTAGCTGGATCGGCAAACAAATCCATCCTACTGCGAAAACCTCGATCAGGGTCTAACTGCTTCACGACTCTCGCTGGATTACCCGCCACCACAACATTGGCGGGCACATCCTTAGTAACAACTGCGCCGGCGGCAACCACACTGTTCTCGCCAACAGTAACCCCTTTGAGCACAGTTGCGCGATCACCAATCCAGACGTTATCGGCTAAGTAGACAGGTGTGGGAGTAACCGAACGATCGATACGATCGTAAAGGCCATGCCAATCGGAGTCGGTAATGTAACTGCCGTTCGCCAGCATAACGCCATCACCCAATATGATTTCATCGCTGGCGCTGACGCGCGCACCCGGGCTCATTAGGCAGCCATCACCAATGACAATACGGCCGCTACCAAGTTCTCGCCCCCAAACACCGATCTCAACCCGATTACCGGGCTCACCCACAGCAGTAAACGAATGGCCGATCGTTATGTTGACCCCGGAAATTCGGACGTACCATGGGTTCATAATCATGGCGTAAGGTCCCAGTGATCGACAGCGGGGCCTTAGGAACCAATCGGTGTAGCCGTTTCGAAATGTAAGCCAGAGCTTTTTAACCCAATAGGGCCTAAGATCTGCACGCATGCCGCATCCTCATTGTGCTCCGCTGTTTTAACCTTAATAACTAAGTGTGGACGAACTGATCATAGTTGAGCTGCACAGGGCGCGTTATCATCCCAATGTGAATACGCAAGCGCAAACAAACTGGGCCGATCCCATACTAACTGACCAGTCGGGTCCTCACCCGGATCTGGTGGCCGTAGTCAAACGTCATATCCACAGCACATGGCGCAAACCTATACCGATGCATACGGTAAACGCTGGAGCCGCAGCCCTCGATTGGTGGCACAGCCAAGCCGCCGGACCACGTATCCTCGATTCCTTTTGCGGTACTGGCATGAGCACAGCACGTTTGGCGTGCCAGCACCCTACAGCCCGCATTATCGGTATTGATAAATCAGCAGACCGCCTAAGCAAACATATTAGCGGCGACGGTCGATACCAGCTGCTGAGAGCAGAATGTGAGCCTTTTTGGCGTTGTCTGGTAGATGCGCAGCAACAACTGGATAGTCACTGGGTACTCTATCCCAACCCTTGGCCCAAGGGCCGACACCTAAAAAGACGTATACACGGTCACCCATCCTTTCCTTTGCTGGCCCTGATGGGCGGCACCATTGAGCTGCGCTCAAACTGGCGCATCTATGTTGAAGAATTTGCTATTGCCTGCTCGCTGATTGGCATTGAAGGTCAGTTAGAACCACTCAACATCACCGACGATTGGCTGCCAATGACGCTGTTTGAACGTAAATATGCAGAGCGACAACAGACACTATGGCGCTTTCGCGGCCGGAATCACCACTAGAGCCACACGCTTAGCTGCGTTACTCTGCCGAGCCGACGTTCTAAGCATTCGTCCGGTTAGGATACCCAAGCCCCGGGATTTGGGTGTCGGCCCAAGCAAAAGGAGATCTAACCCATGGCGGCAACAAAGCCAGATACCAGTACTCGAAGCGATCACTCAGATCCGGTCTGGCAGCGTATCTGTAACGAAACGCGGATAGCCGCCGCGGATGAGCCTATCCTCGCCAGCTTTTTGCATGCAACCATATTGCATCACGATGAGCTTGAATGTGCCCTGAGTTTCCATTTAGCCAATCAGTTAGATAGCCCCAGTGCCTCTTCGATGATGCTACGCGAGGTATTTTTGGAAGCCTTCCGTACTGATGCAGTCATTCGGAGCGCAATTCGGGACGACCTCATCGCGGTGCTAGAGCGAGACTCAGCCTGTCATGAGCTGCAACTCCCGTTCTTATACTTCAAAGGTTTTCACGCACTGCAGGTCTACCGAGTGGCACATTGGCTATGGTTACAGGGTCGCTATGCACTCGCGTTGTTTCTGCAGAGTCGTATGTGCCAAAAATTTGCCGTTGATATTCATCCGGCAGCACGCTTTGGACATGGCATCCTGCTCGATCATGCCACTGGATTAGTGGTCGGCGAGACCGCTGTGGTCGGGAACCAAGTATCTATCTTGCAAGCGGTGACCTTAGGTGGCACCGGCAAAGAGGATGGTGATCGCCACCCGAAAATTGGTGACGGTGTATTGATCAGTGCCGGCGCTAAGATTTTGGGCAATATCCGAGTCGGTGAAGGCGCTAAGGTTGGCGCGGGTTCGGTGGTGTTGAGCGACGTTCCACCACACACCACGGTGGCCGGTGTGCCGGCACGTGTTGTGGGTCGCCCAAGTAGTGATTCACCCGCGTTGGATATGGACCACGCACTGCCCGACGCTAACTGGTAATTTCGGAAGTACTGCTGCTCGGAACACGCGGCCGATCCAAGAGGTCGACCCTTGGTATGCGGCTATCTGGTCACTTTGATCCTACCATTGCGACTGAAGTCAAAGCTGGCCGAACCCATCGCCCGGCCGCAGCTTGATATCGCGCGTAGCCTAGCTGTGATAGGCGGGCGATAACTCGATCACCGCATCCACCATGGCAGAAACATGATCGGGATTGACCCCCGGGGTAATACCGTGTCCCAAATTGAAAACGTGGCCAGTGCCCGATCCAAAGCTTTCAAGGATGCCCGCCACTTCCGAACGAATACGCTCTGGACTAGCAAATAGCATGGACGGATCCATATTACCCTGCAGCGCCACTTTATCACCAACACGGGCACGAGCAGCGCCAATGTCGGTGGTCCAATCGAGACCCACGGCATCGGCACCACAGTCGGCGATGGCCTCAAGCCACTGACCGCCGCCCTTAGTGAACACAATAACAGGTACTCGACGGCCATCAGCCTCGCGAGGTAACTGCGCGATAATTCGCTGCATGTAACGCAATGAAAACTCACGGTAAGCTGCGTGACTCAAGGAGCCACCCCAAGTGTCAAAAATTTGTACCGCCTGCGCACCGTGGGCAACCTGCGCTGATAAGTACAACGCCACTGAGTCGGCCAATTTTTCTAAAAGCTGATGCATCACGGCAGGCTCGTTGAAAGCCAGAGCCTTGGTTTTGGCAAAGTCCTTTGAGGAACCGCCTTCAATCATGTAGGTGGCCAGCGTCCAAGGGCTACCTGAGAAACCGATCAGTGGTACGGCACCATCGAGCTCTTTGCGAATAAGAGCAACAGCATCCATCACATACTGTAACTCGCCCACAGCGCGCTGGGAATCAAGCGCCGCCACTTCTGCTGCGCTGGAAATTGGACGCTCGAAACGCGGCCCTTCTCCCTCTGAGAAATAAAGACCCAGCCCCATAGCA
>CBFHTF010000068.1:0-13094 GCA_965658685.1 Luminiphilus sp. | reverse complement strand
CCCCTTCAACGACGGACGCATATCTTTCTGGACTGCGTATGGGGCACGGGCTCGCATTGGCCTCCCGTGACAGACATGGTGTTCTGGCTGAATGCCATCCCGGTAATACTTTCGGGTTTTATGCCTATCTATGCATTTTTCGGTCGCAAAAAAAGGCATTCTTCTACGCGGTAAATGGAGACTACGAAAGCGCCGACTATGAACGTTTGACTGAATACTTCATCGAAAAACTCGATGTAGCGCCCGTGCCTGAACTCCCAGCGGTTCCCGCGTCGAGCCTTAATAAGTATGCGGGCCTATACAAGCTCGCGCCAGCAAACATGGCTCAATTTGCCTGGCTGGACTGGATGTTCAACTCAATCTACCTGAGCGTAGATGAGCAAAGGAATGGCCTGGTGATGCGATCCTTGCAGGGTCCGAAGCGGCTCCTCGTACCCTTGGGAGATGGATTGTTTCGCGATATCGATCGCCGCGTGGCATCCCATGTTTTCCTTAATGGTGATAGCGATGTGCTCAGTTACGGACTGACGACTTGGCGCGCGGCATCGCCGGTACTACTTTGCCTTGGATGGATTAGCCTGGCGATGGGCTTGCTGGGAATGCTCTACATTGTTTTTTACGGTACTTGGTTGACGCTTAGAGGACGTATTATGGCGAGCAAGGCCATTTTTCCGCCCTGGCTCTGTCTTATGGCATTCGCGCTGCCCGTATACCTGTTCAACGCACAACCGTTTATGCGATTCGGCGAGGTCACCGCGGCGAGTGTTCTACTGGCTTTCCTGAGCGGTGTTTTTCCATTGTCGCTGGTGCTGGCGTGGTATTGCATCGCTCGAAGCCAAAGACCATCTGTTGTGAGCCTTTACGCTGTGCTGGCCAGCTTGCAGTTATGCGTTGTGCTTGTCTTACAGGGTGTACTTCCTATCATGTTCTGGCGATAGCTTCGTGCCAAATACGCCAAATAACACCTGGTTGCACCAAGATTAGCCCCTGGGACAAAGCCCCCCAGGCTTGGGATAAAGCGGCAAACGAGGAAATAATCGATGTCAGGCGTCGGTGTGCTCGGCCAGCTCAATCGCTTGATCAACCTCAACCCCAAGGTATCTGATAGCACCTACGGTTGTGTCCCGCCATCGGTGCCGGTAAATCAGCCATCGCCATCAGCCTGTCGGGCTTGATCTGAAGCGCCGATCGGGAGAATCTGCGTCTGCCGGGCGTGGTATGCGCTCATGGAAGCCTGGCCAGAAGCCTGAACAGGAGCCCACCGGGAGCATCAACCATGCCGTCACCAGATGCCGACCGCGGCTACTGTCGCAGCCAGCTACAGGGCGAATACTGCGCCAGCTGCGGCCAGCGGGAAGGCCATAAAGACCTGCGTTTCAAGCAAAAGTGGCGGAGCGGACGGGACTCGAACCCGCGACCCCCGGCGTGACAGGCCGGTATTCTAACCAACTGAACTACCGCTCCAGGTAGCTACGACACATAGCGCGTCGTGTATGTTTCCGGAACCAGTACCATTTCGGTATTGGTGGGTGGTGACGGGATCGAACCGCCGACCCTCTGCTTGTAAGGCAGATGCTCTCCCAGCTGAGCTAACCACCCTAAACCGGAGCCGCGCATTATAAGTGCGGTCTAAAACCTGTCAACGGTTTATGACAAGTTTTTTTCAATCGGCCGCTGTGGGGTGTACACTCGCGCCCCGACAACTGTGGGGGGAATCACCTTGGAACTGTATAAAGATTTTCGATTCGAAGCGGCACATCGACTACCCAACGTGCCCGAGGGTCATAAGTGTGCGAGGCTGCATGGCCACTCCTTCTTCGTGCGCTTAACCATCGATGGACCGGTAGATGAACACACAGGTTGGGTCATGGACTTCGATGACATCAAGCAGGCTTTTTCACCGCTACTTGAGCAACTTGATCACCACTACCTCAATGAAATTCCCGGCCTTGAAAATCCTACCAGCGAAATTTTAGCCAAATGGATCTGGGATCGCCTCAAGCCTCAACTGCCGTTATTGAGTGCGGTGGAGATACGAGAAACTTGCACGGTTGGCTGCACCCATCGCGGCTAATCAACGCACAGGACGCTGTCCCTCGGGCGAATGACTCGCCACATGGCTGCGTCAATTCACCCACTGTCGGCATAAACAGACGCTTGACCCGTCCAAATCTTTATGCACAAGCGCACGAGGGCGGGAAATGAATATGAACTTAGCGTTACAAGGCCATAAATCGCTATCAGTAATGGTCGTAAAATACTGTTTTTATTGATATTTTTGCTTTTGGTTAATTTTTAACCAGTCTGGCAAGGCCCCCATAGCTATTGCGCTCAGGGGCCGGTTGAACAAATTACCCACTAAATTATCCACAGTATCTGTGGACACTTCTGATGACTTTTAGTCGAGGCCCAGTTCGTTTTAAAGCAAAAAGTCGAGCACCAAACGGTTGAACTCTTTTGGCTTTTCCGCATGCAGCCAATGGCCAGCATCGGTAATCGTTTCCAAGTGGGCATGGTTGAACAACGACTCTATAAAGGACCAGTCACTATCCTTCACATAGTCAGATTGCTCACCGCGGATGAACAGCGTCTCACCGTCAAAAGGTGCGTCCGCGGTCAAGCCCTCACGAAAGCGTGGATACGCCTCGGTGATGCCGGTGTGATTCAATCGCCAACGACAGGGACCATCGCTATCGCGCATCAGACTCAGCAGCAGGAACTGGATAACGCCATCTTCCTGAATGGTCTCAGCGAGCAACGCACCAGCCTCTTGTCGAGAACGGCAATTTGCCTTGGCGACTCTCTCCAGCCCAGCGAGCACGGTTTGATGACCGGGCGGATAGGCGACCGGCGCGATGTCAGCCACCACCAGACGATCGATCAAATGGGGTTGGGACAAAGCAAGCTCCATCGCCACCTTGCCACCTAAAGAATGGCCAACAAAGTGCGCCATTGGGATGTCGCGCTCCACCATCCAGCCAGCAATCGCATCAGCATAGCTCTGAATGCAGGGGCGCTCGGTCCAAGGTGAGTGACCATGATCGGGTAAATCGGGGCTGTGTACCCTGAACTCGCCTTGTAAAGCGCGTGCAATACCACCTAAGTTACCACCTTGCCCAAAAAGACCGTGCAACAACACCACATCTGGCCCTTCACCCAACACGCTGTCGTGCAGCCTGTTGTCCATTACTGCTCCTCCTTTGTTAGCATCAGCATCTTTCCCAAGGAGATTATTGCAATGACGGAATTGAAACGTCTACGGTTGTTAGCAAACGCCCTACTACCGTGGGTACTCTTGCTGACTGGCTGCGCCGGTGCCGGTGGTGGCTACAACCCCACCACTAACCTCAACGAGCTAAACCAAGAAATCCTCGATCAACAACCCATCAAGAACGTAGTCATCGCTCATGTCAATCTGGGTAAGCCCTCACGTAATTACGTGGAACGCGCCGAGCCAATGATCGATGGTCGAGTCAGTGCCTATCTAAGAGACAATGGCTACAAAGTCTTGCCTCAACGGGAATTCAGCCAACGCTGGGACAACGCCAAGCTCATTTACGGTGATCCGGTAGACCCCACGACAGGACGAGTGAACACCAAGACGTTTATCCAACTCATCAGTGCGGTTCGGGATCAAATGCGTGAGCAAACCAATGTCGATGGTTTTGTGTTCACCGATCTCATTGAGCACGAAGTGGTTATTGGGGCGGGTATGAGACGTATCGCACGTTTCCACGGGGTCAGCCGTAAACCCGCGCTGCGGGGGGCTGGCGATGGTGTTACTGCTGATTTTGATTGGGGCGCGCCCATTGCCGCTATTTCGCTACAGGTAAGCCTCTACAATGTAGAGTTGCAGCAGGTGTTTGCCGGTATCGGCGGCATCGACTTATCGGATGCTATCGATACCCGCTCGGGGCGTGGCTTTATTCGGCGTCGCGACATTTTAGAAAATGAAGACTATATCGATGAAGGCATAGAGCTGGCTCTACACCCATTGATCACCATGAAGAACTGGCCAGGCCAAAATCCAGAGGGCTAGGGACTACAGCGAAGAAATACGGCTCGCGCGCCAATAGACGGGGCCTAACGCCATCAACTCACCGAGCCCCGCTTGCGCCTGCCTGTGGGGCGTTCATAGCGGTCCACAGGCAGTGAAGAACCGAAGGTCGGTCAATAGCGGTCAGTCCTCAAAAATAGGATCTCGCTGCTCGAGTTTCGCAGCCATCGCCTCGCGCACATCTTGCTGACTCATCATGGCGGCATTCCACAGCGCCACGTACTCTAGCCCGTCGTCTAAGTTGTGGTCTCGAGCATGATTGAGCACCTGCTTTGTGCCGCGGGTAGCCAGTGGTGTTTTACTGGCAATGGTCTTAGCTAACGCCTGAACACCCGCTAGCAGCGCTGTTTCGTCCTCAAATACCTTGTTGATGAATCCCACCGATAGCGCTTCCTGCGCATCCATGTACCGCCCGGTCAACGCTAGCTCACGTACAACCCCCTCGGGAATCAATTTCGGAAGGTTCTGCAAGGTGCCTACATCAGCCACAATGCCAATATCAATTTCCTTCACACAAAACCGAGCACTCGCGGCGGCATAGCGCATATCGGCGTAGCAAGTCATATCAATGGCGGCACCCACGCAGGCACCATGCATGGCGGCTAATACGGGTTTACGGCAATTCCTTAGGGCCTGCAGGTTACGCTGCAATCCTCGCACGTGATGGAAGAACAGCTCATTGGCACGGCTTGGATCGTCGTGCTCAAAGGTAATTTCGCTGAACATCGACAGATCGATACCGGCGCAAAAGTGTTTGCCCGCCCCTGTAAGTACGACAACGCGCACCCCGGGTTCCGCATCCGCCCACTCAAAGGTGCTTTGCACCTCTCGCCACATATCAGGATTCATGGCATTAGCTTGATTGGGACGATTGAGGGTTACCGTGAGTACATGATGCTCAATGGCTAGGGCAAGTGTGTGGGTGACGGGCAATTCCATGATGCTCTCTCAGTTCACAGGCGTTAGATTTTTGAACAGAATAGGCCTTTCGGCCGATCTAGGCGATGCTTTACACGCCGCCAAGACGGCGAACATAGTCGGCAATAGCCGGTCGATCAATTGGCTTGGCAACACCCTCGGCAGTACCCAAATATAAAAACCCGATGACTTCATCTTCAGGTGCCGCGCCAAGTTCGCGCAATACCCACGGATCCCGGGCGTAACTACCCGTGCGCCACATACCGGCGTATCCCAAAGCTTCCGCCGCCAGTAACATGCCATGCAGCGCACACGCCACGGCAGCAACTTGCTCTTGTCGCGGAATCTTTGGGTGCGACTTTGGTTTCAACAAGCCAGCGATGATGAGTGGCGCACGCAGTGGTGCGCCGCGCGCCTTGGTACGCTCGGCATCACTCGCCTCAGGATTTGTCAGCAGCAGCGCTTGCTCGAAAATCTGACCTAAGCGCTCGAGCGCTTCATCTTCCACAATGAGAAACTGCCAAGGGCGGAGTCGACCGTGGTCAGGCGCGCGTAAACCTGCGGCGAGAATAGCATCGAGATCAGCATCAGCCGGCGCGGGAGCAACTAGCCGCGGGTGACTATTACGGTTGTGTAGCGCCGCAATGAGGGCAGCCGATCGAGAGTCTGTCATGGGGTACCACCTTTAACAATCAGCATTAAGGATAGCAGGCCCATGACCCAATCCCCATTAGGTCAGAGACCAGCCTTTTGGAACATCCGCATCAAGACAAATGCGACGCTCACCCAACCGTAGTTCACTGTGAGAAACGGAAATATCGTCGGCATTTAAAACACCCGCATCGAAATGATAACTGGGCTGCCAGTTGCCACTGAGACGTTCGGTTTCGATGGCGGTCCGCCGAGTTTGTACCGCATCATGGCGCTTACCCCATGCTCCCAAGGTCTCGGAACCATGATGACTGCGTAGCAGATCCATCGTGGCTTGGGGGCTGAGTAATGCCGCAGAGGCATTGTTGCCGCCAAAACCCTTGCTATTCACAATGGCATAATCAGCGATCGTGCGTGACTCGGTGCGCAGAAGAAACTCTAACGACTGGGTATGCACATCGTTTGCGACCGCCTCAATGGTATGAATTGCCGGAACAATACCGGTCTGCCAAATACCGAGCATGGCGGATAGCTGATCACCGGCGGCAGCGCCCAAAGAATGGCCCGTATAACTCTTGATAGCAGCCACAGGCCACTTGGAAACACCAAAGGCCGTGGCAACGCGATTGATGATGTCTGACTCGGTGACTCGATTTTGAGGTGTGCCCGTGCCGTGAGCTTGGACGAGCCCCCCACTTACAAAGCGCTGCTCACCCAACATACCGCGCAGCAAAGCCGCAGCCCGCGCCATAGTAACGAAATTACCCGCACCAGGGCTGCTAATGGATTTCTTGGCGCCATCGGCGTGCACAAAAACATCGGGCACGGCACCCATTATCGGCGCACCCAATTCTAAAGCGAGAGCATCGTCAAACAGCACCACAATTTGCGCCGATTCCGCCATGGTAAATCCACTGTTATCGCCAAAGGGTCGGCAAGCTCGGCGAGCATCAATGGGCTGATCGTCAGCAAGTCCGTCTAGCGCCCGCAGAGATTTGTCGGTAGCCAGGGCACCCATGGCCAGATAACCTTCCATGACCTCTGGCACAATAGGGGCTTCTGCGGCACCCACAATAGCTACACGGGCGCGCCCAGAGCGGATATCGGCAACACCCATGCGCAGGTTGTATAAAAACGTGGCGCAGGCCCCAAGAGCAGGTCCGGTATTCCCCAAAGAACGCAGGATATAGGCATTGATAAAGTCACCGGGCATTTCGGCGAAGCCCAAAGGACACTGCTTAGAGGACACTCGACGACCCGTCGTGCGCCCCCGGAGCATGCCGCCAGTGCCGTCCTCATCAAGCTGTCCCATAGAGCTACCGACGTAAACACTGATGGCCTCAGGTGCAACTCGAGAGGTCACTTCCGACCACTCAATGCCCAAATCGGCCAAGGCGTCAGATGCCGCAAATACCGTCATCTGTAGCGCCCGAGGGTGATTTCTTGAGGGGTAAAGTGCGCCAGGCTCAAAACCGGTGGGTAACTGACCCGCAGCACTCACTTCAAAAGGCCGGGTGCCGGGCAGTAAAAGCTCTGCATCCGGGGGGATATCTATCGCCGTGCGCCGACCACCGCCAGCGCGAGGATTAAGCCCAGGATCAAGACTCTCTGCGGCTTGGTTCGGTGCCAATTCAGCAGATACACCCTCCCCTAGCGTAACTCGACGCGCCCAGGGCACTGCCGAAGGGTCAAAATGGGATGATTCAATGGGGCGCACCAAAGTGCCGGCATCTTGTGCCACAGCATCTGAAGTACCCATTAATTCCGACAGCGCGGCGCGGGTCTCTGCAGCAATCTTGGCCGGCAATGCCGCCATCACCATTCGACGATAAGCATGGCGCTGGGAGCTGCGCCCAGCGCTATTAATACCGCCGGCGGCAACCATTAGAGGGAGACGAAGCATAAAAGGCAACTCGGTGAACGTCGGTGAATGAAACCCATGGCATGGCGCGTAAGGCGCTAAAGTGTAGAGACCACCACCGTTTCATTTTATGCTAATAACGCCAAATATTATGTATATAGCGCCAATTGTCAGCATTCACATTTCGGTGATAACCGGCGTTTAAACCCGATGGGCGACGGCTACCTCGACCCAACAGCCAAGCAGACTTAACAAAAGGCGATGGCAATGAGCCAAATCAGCAAGGGGTCTGGTAACAGTGAACAGACAGAGATGCGCAACCGTTTACGCCCGGGGCAACGCCAACTGCGAGTGGCCGCGCCAATTCACAGTAGAATGCTCACCTCCTCCATCACCTTACCTTTGGAGATTCTGCGCGCTGCTGCCCAAGCCAGCGGCCAACTACCACCGCCGCAAGTAACACTGCAATTGCTATCGGCGCATGGCGGCCTCGTGCAACCCGCCGACGGTCTCACACTGCACAGTCAACGTTACACCGATATACAGCCGCCCGATTTGCTTATTGTGCCCGCCATCTGGCGTAACCCCATGCGACTCTTGCCGACAGCGCAGTGGCAAATAGCACTTATCCAAAAATGCGCTCAGGGAGGTAGCCACGTGTGTGGTGTCGGCAGTGGTACATTTTTAATGGCAGAGTCGGGCTTGCTAGACAACAAAATAGCCACCACCCATTGGCACTGGTTCGACAGCTTCATACGTCGTTATCCCAGCGTGGAATTGCGCCAAGATCGACTTATCACCCAAGCCGACAAGCTCTTTTGTGTCGGCTCCGTTAATTCGGTGGCTGATCTCATGGTGTATTTCAGCGAGTATTGGTTCTCGGCTAATGCCGCTCGCACGGTTGAGCAGCAGTTCTCGCCGGAAATTCGGCAACCCTTCACACCTCACTCCCCATGGGACGATACAGAGCAGCATGGCGATGAACAAATAGCCGATGTGCAAGCGCTCATCCGTCAGCAATTGCGTGAGCCGCTCAATATCGGTGCGTTAGCAGCTGTCTCTGGTATGACGACTAGAACCCTCGGTAGGCGCTTCAAACGAGCAGTTGGCATGACACCCAGCCACTATCTCTACAGCTGGCGAATTAAAGAATCCCGAAGTCTGCTACAACACAGCAATCTATCGGTTGCGGAGGTCGGTTGGGCTGTGGGTTTCCGCGATCCGTCGCAATTTAGCCACCAGTTCCGAAAAGCGGTTGGCATGACACCCAAGCGCTGGCGTATGGCGGTGAGGGGGAAACGCTTTCATCCGTCTGAACAGACGTAGGCCACACGTTGAGGTCACACCCACCCTGTGGCTAAATGCCCGCCCCTATGTTGCAACAAGCAACCCTACATAATCCGAGGATCAAACCACGGGTTTGACCCTCGGAGATCCCAATGACGTTGGAGTCAACAATGAGCAATGCAGTGTATTTGGTCGATGGCGCTCGGACCCCCATGGGCGGGCTGATGGGCGATTTAGCAGAAGTTAGCGCCACGCAACTTGGGACAGTGGCCATTAAAGGGGCACTGCAACGATCGGGTATCGATGCCAATGGGGTCGATGAAGTATTTATGGGTTGTGTGCTGCCAGCCGGCTTAAAGCAATGCCCAGCGCGCCAGTCTATGTTGGCTGCGGGCATTCCGGCCAGCACGGGCGCGGTCACGGTTAACAAAGCCTGTGGCAGCGGCATGCAAGCTGCATTGTTCGGCCACGACAGTATCGTTGCAGGCACTAATGAGGTCGTCGTGGCCGGTGGATTGGAGAGTATGAGCAATGCCCCCCAGGTATTACTCACAGGCCGCAGGGGTGTGCGATTAGGGCACACACAACTGTTCGATCACATGTTCCTTGATGGTCTCGAGGATGCCTATACGGGGAAAGCCATGGGCAGCTTCGCGCAGAGTACTGCCGATGAGCATGGACTCACCCGTGAAGCCATGGACGCCTTTGCCATCGAGAGTTTAACCCGGGCTAAGGCGGCCATTGAAGGCGGCTGGCTACGCCATGAAATCGAGCCAGTGGTCATCAGCACTCGCAAAGGTGACATCACCGTGTCGGATGATGAGCAACCCCACAAAGCCAATATCGACAAGATACCTGAACTGCGTCCGGCCTTCGCCAAAGACGGCACGATCACAGCGGCGAACGCCAGCTCCATCTCGGACGGTGCCAGCGCCCTGCTCCTCGCTAGCGAGACTGCGGTGACCAAACATTCGCTGACACCAATGGCGCGTATCGTCGCCCACAGCCGCGCAAGCCGTGCGCCCGAAGCGTTTACCCTAGCACCGGTCAACGCCATCGAGCAGCTGCTAGCCAAAACAGGCTGGCAGGCACAAGATGTAGATCTCTGGGAGATCAACGAGGCCTTCGCTATGGTGACGATGCTGGCGATGAATGCTTTTGCCTTGGAGCACAGCAAAGTGAATGTCAATGGCGGGGCCTGTGCCCAGGGACACCCCATTGGCTCCACCGGCTCGCGCATCATGGTGACTCTTGCCTATGCGCTCAAACGACTGGGCCTGCGCCGCGGTATTGCTGCCCTGTGCATTGGTGGTGGTGAGGCCACTGCCATTGCCATTGAAATGCTCGATTAATTACCTCGGAGACTCACCATGAGCCTAGCCTCTATACCCGCTCTACTAGACGACATCCGCGCTGGGCGTATGGTGATCCTGATGGATGACGAGGATCGAGAAAACGAAGGGGACCTGATCATTGCCGCCGAAAAGGTAACGCCAGAAATCATTAATTTCATGGCAACCGAGGCCTGTGGGTTGATTTGCATGCCTATCACTCCCGAACGAGCTCGGCAGCTACGCATACCCCTGATGGTGCGTGACAATCGGTCGCAGCACGAGACCAACTTTACGGTCTCCATTGACGCCACCGAACAGGTGGGCCCCGGTATAAGTGCGGCACAACGAGCCCATACCATCTTGAGAGCGGTAGCAGCCAACGCGAGCCACAACGACATTCGGCAACCTGGCCATATATTCCCGCTGGTGGCCAAACCTGGCGGTGTATTACGAAGAGCCGGGCATACCGAGGCCGGTGTCGATTTAGCGCGCATGGCGGGCCTTGCACCGGCAGCCGTTATCGTGGAAATCATGAACGACGACGGCACTATGGCACGTCGACCACAGCTCGAGGCGTTCGCCGAGCGGCACGGCATGAACATGGGCACCATCGCCGATCTCATTGAGTATCGCTCTATACACGAACATTCCATTGAGTTTCGGGAGAGCCACGGCGTCAATACCGAGTGGGGGCAATTCACCCTGCACACGTTCCGCGACCTTATCGATGACACTGTCCACTTTGCACTACAGCGTGGCGCTCACGTGACCGATGGATCAACGCCAGTAAGGGTTCAGCCGGTCAACACACTGCGCGATGTGCTCGGCACAACCGTGGCTGATGGCACCGCGGGCTGGTCCTACCGCTCAGCCATGCAATATATCGCCAAAGAAGATCGCGGTATCGTCGTGATGGTGGGTCAACCCAGTGACGCTGATACCTTACTCGATGATGTACACCAGTTTCTCGCCACAGGTAGCCCGCCGCCGGCACCACAGAATTACCGGTTAATCGGTACCGGCGCACAAATATTGCGCCATTTGGGTGTTGAGAGAATGCAACTACTTTCGGCGCCGTTGAAATTTAACGCGCTATCGGGATTCAACCTGGAAATTACCGAGTTTATTAGCGAACCTCGATAGTCGGCTTGACAGCGTTGGGCCAGCCCGCGTTTGTAACTAACTGTGTAAGGTCACTACCTGTTCGTAAGCGGCGCGATCGGTAATAGCCTCATTGACGGGCGCAGAATCGTCGGGATAGCCGAACGACAGACCGAACAGTAATTTCTGGTCATCGGGTATCGCGAGCTCTGGTTTCACGACATTTGCCATAAAACCCAAAGCAGTCTGCGGACACGAGCCAAGACCATGGGCCGTCAGCCCGAGCATAATCGTTTGAGCGAACATGCCGAGATCACAGGCCTCACGGAGCCCAAAGCCATCGGGCAGTGTGAAAAAGCAAACGGCAGGGGCACCGAAAAAGCGAAAGTTATCGAGGAACCATGCCTGCCGATGGGCCTTATCTTCCCGAGGGATACCCACTGCCTCGTATAACGCCTTCGCAGCGGCATATTGGCGTTCTTTGTAAACACCTTCATAACGGCCCTCGTAGGGGAAATCTGGCGCAACATCACCGGCCAAGAAGCGCTCGGGCAAGCTCGTTCGCAACGCTTCCAATTTGGCGCCAGTCACAATATGGGCAAACCATGGTTGCGTGTTGCAATTACTGGGCGCTCGCAACGCAGCCGAGAAAATCTGTTCAATAAGCGCTTGTGGCACAGAGGTGTCTTTAAAGGCACGGATACTGCGGCGTTGAGTGGCAACCTGCATAAAAGCAGCGCTGGTGTCGTTCACGTGGTTTAGCTCCTTGGCTTAATCGTTAGTCTTGTTATTTCACCAGAGACAATAAGGTGTGCAGCAGACGCTCGTCATCATAGTAAGGAGCACTGTTGTCGCTTACTAGCGCCAAATCAAGTAACTCAACGCCCATGGCCTCTAGGGTTTCTCGCGTAGCATCTGTGATGTGATGCCCTCGCTCACTATCAACAATAACGCAGGTTAAAACATCCCTCACCAATCTGCCGTCGAAAGAAAGACGTTTAGTCAGTGTGTGCAAGCTTTCGTCGAGGGTCATACCCAACTGCTCTGGATCGGAGCCTAAATTAGGTATGAATATCTTGGGTGCTGGGCTTGCTGCGATTGCACTAGCCACACCTTCAGGCAAGAAATTCGCCATCAGACTCGAGTAGAATGAGCCGGGGGCGTAGCAAATAAGCTCAGCGCCGACGATGAGCTCATGGGTCTTTTGCGCAATGCTTACTGCCATGGGCGACCATGATTCCAGAGAGGATGTCAGCACCAGCTGACTAACTGGCGACTGAATGGGTGGAACCTCTTTGCCCGTGATTCTGTGTTGACCCAGCACCCTGGCACCATCGGTAAGTTCGGCCGCCAAATGGGCGTTGTCATTAACGATGGCGCGAACGGTGCCTTTGACACTGACTAATTCCGAGAACAGCTCAAGTGCTACATCTAAGTCTTTATTGTGACCCAGATAAGCACCGGCCAAAATCAAGTTCCCCACCGATGCCCAGCGCAAATCGAAATTCGATGGCATCATGGCGTGCAGGCAGGCTAACTGTGCGCAAATTTTCTGTCGCAGTGGCATCGGAATATCAACGAGCAGCTCGTGACTGCCTGACACCATTCGCTCAAATGCACTGGATAGCTGGCCACGGTCGGCGTGCCCTAGCAACCGGTGACGGCACAGCCGATAAACCGCGGGACTTCCCTTAATCGATTCATCGGCCAGTGCCATGGACCGATGGCGTAAATCGCCGACAGCGGGCATATCGAATGCCTGCCGCAATACGGCCGAGCTGCCACCGCTGTCAAAGGGCGTCACTAAATGAATGCTATTGTGGCTATATTTTTTGAGTTGCCGACTGAGACTGTTCAATGCAGTGCCACCACTGAAGAACAGGAG
>CBFHTF010000067.1:0-13348 GCA_965658685.1 Luminiphilus sp. | reverse complement strand
TGGCTGGCAGAGCGTTACGCACCGCAAACGATCTTAAAACGGCTGCAACAAGATGCACCGAGCTGGCTTGAATCATTGCCCCTGTTACCCGATCTCCTGATAACCCGTTTAAAAAGCGGCACACCGACTGTGGCCAACACACCAACGCCCAAACGGCGCGGTCAAGCTCTAGCATATGCAGCAACCGGCGGCGCAGGGGTGGCACTCATCGCCATTGCCTTGGGTGCAGAATCAGCGCCACTGTTTGCCATTGCAGGTCTTGGCTTGCTGTTATCGGTAGCGCTATCCCGGGGCTCTAAATAGATCGGAAAATGCAAACTATGATTGATGCCAACACACCCACAACCATGAAACCGTGCTGGAACGCTGACGGTTTGCTGCCGGCCATTGCTCAAGACGCCGATACTGGCGAGGTGTTAATGATGGCATGGATGAATGCCGAAGCTCTGGCACTCACCTTAAAAGAACAACGCGCCGTGTATTGGTCACGATCGCGTCAGAGCCTCTGGCGTAAGGGTGAATCGTCGGGTCATGTTCAAAAGTTGGTATCGATCCACCTCGATTGTGACGGTGACACGGTGCTTCTGAGAGTCGAGCAAGTGGGCGGTATTGCCTGCCATACTGGCCGTCGAAGTTGTTTCTTCTACACGCCGAGCACCAGCGGCTGGCAGATCAGCGAGAATAGCCCATGACTCATGTACTCGACGCACTACATAGCACCTTAGAACAGCGCAAGAATGCAAGCCCCGACAGCTCTTATGTTGCCAGCTTGCACGCCAAGGGCCTCAATAAAATCCTCGAAAAGGTAGCCGAAGAAGCCGCTGAGACCTTGCTCGCCGCGAAGGATTTCCAAGGAAACCAAGAGACGTGTGAGGCACTTATTGGAGAAGTGGCAGATCTGTGGTTCCACACAATGGTGATGCTGAGCCATCTGGATCTCTCCCACGAAGACGTTATGAAGGTTCTTGAACAGCGCTTCGGGTTATCGGGGCTCGTGGAAAAGGCGGCGCGCGATCAACAGAAGTCGCCGTCAACGCCCTAATCGACTAACATCCGATGGCGGTATGTAACGTACCGGTCACAACATCACACCGAAGGAGATAGCAGCACTATGGGTTTGGGTGGAATTAGTATCTGGCAACTTCTTATTGTCCTTGCCATTGTCGTGCTGCTGTTTGGTACGTCGCGTTTAAAAAACATTGGCAGTGATTTGGGCGGCGCTATAAAGGGCTTTAAAAACAGCGTCAAAGACGATCCGAATCAGGGCGATGACAACGCAGACGAGGGTGAAGATAGCGACAACAACGATAAACCAACCCAATAACGGCGAGTCACACATTCTTTGAACAACGGGAACCAACGTGTTTGACATCGGATTTGCTGAACTGCTGTTGATTGGCATCGTCGGTCTGTTAGTGATTGGACCCGAGCGACTGCCAGGTGCAATCCGCACCACCATGGTTTGGGTAAATCGCTTCCGTCGAAGTTTCAACGAGGTACGTGCGGAAGTAGAGCGAGAGCTGCATAACGATGCCGTCATGCGTGAACTGCGGGACAGTGCCCAACAGATAAACCAAGACGTGAACGATATCGCGGCACCAGTGCGAGAGCCGCTGTTGAAGGCTCAAAATGAGTTAGAGCAATCCTTGGAACAATTGCAAGCAACTGAAACATCGCCGCCCGACAACAACAATGATGCTGTGGAGCAGGGCCAACAGCCCCCTAAGAGCGCTGCCATCAATGACTGACATCGAAGGCGATCAGCCACAACCTCTAGTAGCGCACCTCACAGAATTGCGTGATCGACTGCTTCGGGCGTTACTCGCAGTTTTGTTAGCGTTCCTCGGCCTATTTCCTTTTGCCAATAACATTTACGCGTTTGTCTCTGAACCGCTTCGGGCGCTTTTACCGGAAGGTTCAAGCATGATCGCCACCGAGGTAGCGTCGCCTTTCCTTACGCCCTTTAAGCTGACCTTGGTGGTGGCCATCTTTATAGCAATACCCGTCATCTTGTATCAGGTATGGGCATTTGTCGCACCGGGTATGTACCGCAACGAAAAGCGCATTGCATTTCCGCTGTTGGCATCGAGCGTGGTCTTATTCTACGCCGGTGCAGCGTTTGCCTACTTCGTTGTATTCCCGTTGATATTTGCGTTCTTTACCAGCGCGGGTCCCACAGACGTCGCTGTGATGACCGATATCAACCGTTATCTCGATTTTGTATTAAAGCTCTTCTTTGCCTTTGGTGTGGCGTTTGAAATCCCCATCGCGGCCGTCATACTGATATGGAGCGGCGTTACCACGGCAGAGACGCTGGCAAAAAAGCGGCCTTACATTATTGTCGGTTGCTTTGTGTTTGGCATGCTACTCACACCACCCGACATCATTTCCCAATCACTGCTGGCAATCCCTATGTGGATACTGTTTGAGCTTGGGGTATTTTTTGGACGCAGTATCGATCGGCGTCGTCATAGCCAAACCTAGGAACCACCGACATGGGCAGCCCACAGGGTCAAAACAAACACCCGCAATCGACGCCCAAACTCAAGCCATTGCGGCAACTCTTAGGGTTTTTATGGCCCCATAGAGGTCGCTTGGTTGCCGCTAGTATCGCACTAATATTCACTGCCGCCGCGCAGCTTTCGCTTGGGTATGGCATACGCCTCATGATTGATGATGGCTTTAGCGGTACTGACAGTGAAGGTCTAAAACAGGCGGTAGCATTCATGTTAGCGGTGGGTGTTGCCATGGCATTCGGCTCCATGATCCGCTTTTATCTGGTGTCATGGCTCGGGGAAAGAGTCAGTGCTGATCTTCGCAGCGCGGTATTTAAAAATCTCATACGGCTTCAGCCAAGCTATTTTGAGTCGAATTCGGCAGGAGAAATTATGTCGCGACTCACCACCGACACCACACTTTTGCAGACCCTCATTGGCTCCTCGGTCAGTCTTGCAGTCCGTAACGCCCTGTCTTTGGTGGGTGCGCTTACACTGATGGTGATCACTAATCTCAAGCTCAGTCTTATCATTTTGGTCGTCGTGCCGCTAACGTTATTGCCTATTCTGATCTTTGGACGACGGGTTCGTAAGCTCTCGAAAGACAGCCAAGATTCACTTGCCAATGTGGGTACGCAAGCGGGTGAAACTCTACAAGCCATTAAAGTCGTGCAGAGTTACGGTCGTGAATCACTCGAGCAAGAACATTTTGATCGCGATGTGGTTTCTGCATTCAGTGTTGCACGTGCAAGAATTCGGCAGCGGGCATTACTGACCGGCACCGCCATCGTTCTACTGTTAACCGGTCTAGTGGGTATGATGTGGAGCGGTGGGCAGGATGTCATCAGTGGTCGCATGTCTGGCGGTGAACTCGGTGCGTTCGTCTTTTATGCCGTCATGGTAGGCGCTGCCTTTGCAACCTTGTCAGAAGTTTGGGGCGACTTACAGCGAGCCGCTGGAGCGGCAGAGCGACTTCTTGAACTGCTGCGAGAAACGAGTGACATTGACGATAATGGCACCGAGTTGCCGGAACGTGATCAAGCCATTAGCTTGCGCGATGTGCATTTCGCCTACCCGAGCCGCCCCACTCAACCTGCACTCAAAGGCTTGAATTTAGTCATTCATCCCGGAAAATCCTTAGCACTAGTGGGCCCATCTGGGGCAGGTAAATCAACGGTATTCGAGTTGTTGCAGCGCTTTCATGATCCGGCGAAAGGATCTATTTATTACGGCGACTTGCCACTTCACACCATGCCCCTAAGTGCCTGGCGCGCCAAAACCGCCCTCGTCCCCCAGACACCCGTACTGTTCACGGGTGACGTTCGGTTTAACATCGCCTACGGAAAACCCGATGCCACCGACGATGAGATAGTGTCAGCAGCGCGCTCTGCACACGCCCACGAATTCATTGAGGCATTACCCGATGGCTATAACAGTCTATTGGGAGCTCAAGGAGTTCGTTTGTCGGGTGGTCAACGACAGCGAATAGCATTAGCCCGCGCCATACTCAATGATCCGGAGATCTTGTTACTAGACGAGGCCACCAGCGCACTCGACAGCGAGAGTGAATTCCACGTACAACGAGCATTGGCCGACGTCATGCGTCATAGAACAACCGTTGTTATTGCCCATCGACTGTCAACGATCATCAACGCAGATCAGATCGCTGTCATGGATGAGGGTAGTGTGCTGGCCATTGGTACTCACAGCGAGCTACTGGCAACGTCCCCGCTTTACGCGCGTTTAGCGAGCTTGAACTTTGCCACCGAGGGCAAGCACGAGGCTGCGACGCCATAAAAAAACCCAGTGACATTGCTATCACTGGGTCCTATTCAGTGTCACATCCTACCGACGGATGGTGGCTCTTCTCGATTAACTAGTTTCCCAACTCGCGTACCAGCGCGCTGATAGTTTCCTTCGCATCCCCAAACAGCATTCGGGTGTTTTCCTTGTAAAACAGGGGGTTTTCGATACCCGCAAAACCCGAAGCCATAGAGCGTTTTAATACAAATACCGTTCGGGCGTCGGTGACGTTGATGACCGGCATGCCATAAATTGGCGAAGACTCTACCTCGCGCGCGGCGGGGTTTACCACATCGTTGGCGCCGATAACGATGGCGACGTCAACGGACTCCATACGTGGATTAATTTCGTCCATCTCGAGAAGCTGATCGTAGGGAACATCGGCTTCAGCCAACAACACATTCATGTGCCCAGGCATACGTCCCGCCACCGGATGGATACCGAAGTTCACTTCGGCACCATTCGCTTCCAGGAGATTTGCCAATTCTTTGACAACGTGTTGCGCCTGAGCAACTGCCATACCGTAACCGGGAATAATGGCAACGTTGGTTGCAGCCTCAAGAATGTAGTAAGCGTCTTCCGCATTGATGGGTTTAATTTCACCCTCAATCTCGGTGGTTTCATTGGAGACACTGGCAAAACCTGAGAACAGTACATTGCTCAAAGAACGGTTCATGGCTTTGCACATGATCTGCGTCAGGATAATGCCCGATGCACCCACCAATGAACCCGCAACAATCAGCACATTATTGTTGATAGCGAAACCAGCGGCACACGCTGCTAGGCCCGAATAACTATTCAACAGCGAGATGACCACTGGCATATCGGCACCGCCAATGGGGATGACCGCCATAATACCGAACACTAACGACAAGCCAATGACGATGTATAACCAGGTGGGGTCGGCGGGCTCGAGACAGAACATGACAGCGCTGCCAATGACACCAAGAATAATCAAGGAGTTCACCAGCTGCTGGCCCTTGAACATCACGGCGCCGCTACTGAGGTTCTCGCTCAATTTACCGTAGGCAATTAACGAGCCGGTGAGAGTGACACCGCCAATCAAGATTGACAGCACAATGGTGACCAGAGTGAACGTATTGGCATCGGCCGATAACGCTGCCCAACCCACCAGCAGTGAAGCCGCGCCACCCAATCCGTTGAACAAGGCCACCATTTCAGGCATGGACGTCATAGCCACGGCGCGTGCAGCAATCGCCCCAATGGCACCGCCCACAATCATGCCACCTAAAATGAATTGGTATTCCACGATGCCCTGATCGAGTAAAGCAACCACGATGGCAACCAACATACCCACCGCCGACACCATATTGCCCTTGCGAGCAGTGGCGGGGGAGCCCAACATTTTAAGTCCGAAAATAAAAAGCCCAGAGGCAACGACATAGCCGAGGGACGTCACGATCGAGAGATCCATAATTAGCCCTCCTTCTTCTTGAAGAAGCCAAGCATGCGATCGGTCACCATATAGCCACCCACCACATTAACGCTGGCCAGGGCCACAGCACCGGCACCTAACCATTGGGCAAGATCAGCGTCGCCGGTACCCGCGAGCGCAATGGCGCCCACCACGGTGATACCCGAAATGGCATTGGCACCCGACATTAGCGGTGTATGCAGGGTAGCCGGTACCTTGTTAATAAGTTCGAAGCCGAGAAAAACCGACAACATGAGGATAAACAGCAGGTATTCAGCACCATTCATGTCAGTTGGCTCCTGTGATCATTTCTTTAATAGTGGGATGCACAACCGCGCCATCGTGGGTGATGACACAGCCGGGCAAAATGTCGTTTTCCATATCGAGAACAAAGCGCTTGGCCTCTTTGTCCCAGGTATCTTCAACAAGGTTGAACATGTTACTGGCATACATGGCACTTGCATCTCGGGCTGCAATATTGGCGAGATTACCTGTGCCAATAATAGTGACGCCGTTAACGTCGACGACCTCGTTCGGTACAGATCCTTCGACATTACCGCCAGTCTCGGCAGCCATATCAACAATCACCGAACCCGGCGCCATGCCAGCCACCATATCGGCTGTTACCAGCACAGGGGGCTTGCGGCCAAAAACTTGTGCCGTGGTGATGACAACGTCGGAGTCGGCAATAACATCCTTCTGGGCCTGACGCTGTATCTCAACCTGTTCCGGTGTCAGCTCACGAGCGTAGCCGTCTTTCGTCTGCCCGGTATCACCCAAGTCAATCTCAAGGAATTTGCCACCCAGCGACTGGACCTGCTCAGCCACAACCGGGCGGGTATCGAAGGCGGTCACTTTAGCCCCCAATCGCTTGGCGGTGGCAATAGCCTGCAAACCCGCCACACCAGCACCAATAATGAATACCTTCGCAGGCTTGAGCGTACCTGCGGGGGTCATCATCATCGGGAAAATGCGAGGTAACCGCGCCGCCGCTAACAAAACAGCCACATAACCGGCAAGGTTAGCTTGGGAGCTAAGGGCGTCCATTTTCTGGCTACGGGTTGATCGAGGAATCATCTCCATGCTGATCGCCGTCACTTTGTGCTCGGCGAATGCACGAATAAGATCATGCTCGTTGAAGGGATCGAGATAAGACACGTGGATGCAACCGGGTTTGAGCATTGCAACTTCGTCTGTATCGGGCTTTCGAAGCCGCAGAACCATGTCTGCACTACCGAGCAGCCCGGAGCGATCGGTTTCGATGTTCGCGCCTTCTGCGGTGTACAGGTCATCAGCGAAACCTGAACCTGCACCTGCACCAGCTTCAATGATGACTTCAGCACCGAGACGAACCAACTTTTTCACCGTTTCAGGGGTAACGGCGGCGCGGTTCTCTCCCGGGTGTGTTTCTCGGGGAATTGCTAATCGCATAATGGGCAAGCCTGATTAGTGTTGAAATTAGATAGGCCGAGTATATCGTAGGGAATAATTCCCGTCTCGCGTATTTGGGCTTGCCTGCTGAGGGTGACGATGCTAAGCGCTGCGCGCTTAGCCAGCACGCAAGTTTAGGAAAGGGTTCATCCAGCGATACTGCCAGCCGGTGAATTTGAGGGGGGCATCAAGTACAGCGAGACAGATGCAATCCTCGCCATCAATTGCCACAGGTGCATGAATATCCGTGTTTTTACGGTATATAAAGTCCCCTGGGTGGTAAGTGCCTTGGTCATCGGAAAAGCCGCCCTCAAGTACGAGCGTCATCTCGCTACCACCATGATCGTGCTCAGGAATACGACCACCCGCGCCAATCCGATACAAGGCGAATTCATAGTGGGTATCACCTGTATTCAGGTGGCTGATGCTGAGTGAGCGCGTCAGCTTCTTCCATGCAAGCTGGCTGAAGTCACCATTGATAATGCGTTGCAATACGCCGGGCAAACTATCGTCAGGCTTGGAGGTCGATGGGGTATCGGCAAAGTGCAAAGGCTCGGGTTCGTCGAGACGTGCAAGCACGTTATCGAGAACCGACTCACTCACCGGAGTCGGCGCCAACTGCTCAAAGAAGACACCGCCAATAGCCTGCAGTTGCGCATTGCTGCGGCGACATTTCTCGCAATACGTTAAGTGTGCTGAGACACACGCGGATTGAGCTACCGGGAGTATGCCTGCGGCATGGGCGGTCAAAAAATCGACCGATGGATGATGCATTACCATGTTTCTTGCCTCAAAGCGCCAGAGCCTCACGCCGGACGCTTATGCCAGTTCAGTTATGCGATTTACGCGCTGACTGTCATTTTGGATTGTCATACCGCCGTTTTGTGTATTTTAACCAAATTATTGCCGATCCATTTGCACCTGCAATTTTTGTATCGCCAAACGAACCCTCGACTTCACTGTCCCCAGAGGTAGGTCAAGCTCTGCCGCCGCCTCGGAGTGGGACTTTCCCTCCATATAGACCTTGGCCAATATTTGCGCCTGATCGGGGGGCAGATCGCCCATCAATTCGCGCACACGATCGGAGCCTCGCCGCGTATGCAGCACCGCAAAGGGTTCTTCTTCCTCTGCGTCGATATTGAGATCATCGGCGGCCAGCGGCGTGTCGAACTTCTGAAGACGACGAAACATGTCAGTTCGACAATTTCGTGCGATGGTATACACCCAGGTGCTGGCGGCGGCTTTCTCGGGATTGAAACCCTCGGCTTTCTGCCACACTTTTAACATCACTTCTTGCACCAGTTCATCGGCATGACTGGCAGACAATGACGACCCCGCCAGTGCAAAGGATTTAATCAGCGGCGCAAAATGACGAAAAAAGCGAGTGAATGCGGCTCTGTCCCGATGCTTGCCAATAAGTACCAGGCTCTCGCTCCACTCATCGGTGCGACGACCAGAGGGAACCGACCACGCAGTAGTGCGAGCCTTTCCCCCTTTTTCAGTTCGTTGTTCTACCATAGCTACGCGGTCCCAAGACCGTCAGTTTTCACCAGCATACAGCACCCTCACTGTGGTTCAACGCATTTCGAACAGTAGACCGCCCCTAAAAGTTCGTGGCAAATACCCGTGGTATTACGCCACAATCACCAACCATGCTGCTTCTTCAACTTGAAAGCAGGGCAAACCTTGATCCGCACCCACTAACAGGGCGTAATGTCAGGTATCAAAGGCTTTATGTGGGGCGAACCAGCTTGAAAATCGCGGTGATCGGTGCAGGTATATCGGGGTTGGGCTGTGCCTATCGCCTGCAAGCGCTGCAGCACGATGTGCACGTGTTCGAGGCCGGGCCCCGTATCGGCGGCCATACTGCAACTTACGACGTAAAATTGGGCGCAAGGCGTTATGCCATCGACACCGGCTTTATTGTTTACAACGACCATACGTACCCCAAATTTATTGACCTCATGGGAAAATTAGAAGTCCCAACCAAGGCGACTTCTATGGGGTTTTCGGTCAGCGACGAGACCACTGGCCTCGAGTATGCTGGCAATAACCTCAACACACTATTCGCACAACGGCGGAATCTGCTCTCACCCACGTTCCTTAATATGGTGCGCGATATCCTGCGTTTCAACCGTCAGTCAGTCGCTGACCTCGACAGTGGCCGATTAAATACAGAGGAAACCCTGGGTGAGTACCTAGAGCGCAATGGCTTTGGGCAAGCGTTCATCAAACAGTACCTGCTGCCGATGACCTCCGCCATATGGTCCGCCGATGTTGACGACGCACGGGATTTCCCCGCGGCGTTTTTTATTCGTTTTTTCCGCAATCACGGTTTACTACAGGTACGAGATAGACCCCAATGGCGAGTCATTGATGGCGGTAGCCGGGAATATCTTGGCCCACTTACTGCCGGCTTTGAACACCGCATACATACCAACCATGGCGTCAAAGCGATCCGGCGAACCCCTGCCGGGTCCGTGGTCGTCGCCTTCGAAAATGGCACGGAACAAAACTTCGATCAGGTAGTCATTGGCACCCACTCCGATCAGGCCTTGGCCATGCTCAGCGATGCAAGTCCTCTGGAAAAAGCCATTTTAGGGGCCATCCCCTATCGCGATAACGATGTGGTGCTACACACCGATTACAAACTGCTACCCGCGAACCGGCGAACCTGGTCGAGCTGGAATTATCGACTCAAACCCGACTCTGACCGAGCTGTTGTCACCTACAATATGAATATTTTGCAAGGCATACAGGCACCGGAAACCTTCTGCGTCACCCTCAACGATACTGAGTCGATTAACCCTGCGCGCATACTCGGCCGCTTCAATTACGCCCATCCCCAATTCACTGTGGCCGGTGTCAAAGCCCAGCAGCGCTGGCACGAAATAAATGGTGTCAACAACACTTGGTTTTGCGGCGCCTATTGGCACAACGGGTTCCACGAGGATGGTCTGGCGAGCGGTCTGCGAGTGGCCGATGCCATCTCTGAGGCGACCAGACTGGCCGCATGATATCTCGGCTTTACCGCGGCACCCTCTATCACTGTCGGCACACGCCAAAACGACATAGCTTCAGCTATGAAGTATTCATGCCTTTTGTGCGGTTGGACGACGTTGAAACACTGACCAAAGACATGCCCTTTTGGTCTGCAACGGGTCGAGCGCTCGCTGAGTTTCGGCGATCAGACTTTCTGGGGGATGCCAACAAACCCTTGATCGACGAAGTCAGGCAACGGATTTTTGTTGAGACCGGCCACCATCAAACAGGCCCCATATTTTTACTCGCAAATTGGCGCTACTTTGGTGTCCAGATCAATCCCATCGCCTGTTATTTTTGCTACAACGACGATGGTGAGACCCTGGAGTACATAGTGGCTGATGTCACCAATACCCCGTGGGACGAGCGCCACAGCTATGTATTACCCACCAGTGCATGTGCCGGTCCGCTAACGGCGTCCTTTCAAAAAGCGATGCACGTTTCGCCGTTCAATCCCATGTCCATGATGTATCACTGGCGCAGCACCAACCCCGGGTCCACACTTGCTATAAAATTAAGCAATACCCAAGGCAATCAACGCATTTTTGATGCAACATTACGACTCGAGTCGACACCATTTTCAGCATCCAGCTTAAATCGGGCGCTGCTACGTTATCCGTTGATGACCGCCAAGGTGGCTGTAGCCATCTACTGGCAGGCGCTGCGTCTATGGCTCAAGCGCGTGCCGTTGCACCCTCATCCGAACCGGGGCTGATCACGTAGCCCCGTGAACAGGTACATGACATTTTAGGGAGTTGCCCATGACCAATGCCAGCGTCCGCGATATCACCCGGTTGCCCCTCATCAACCGAATTCGGCAACCCCATGTGGCCCGGGATCTCTTGCTGCGCTTATTCCGTAATATCTCTGTGGGCACACTAACGATTCACGACGGCGAGGAGACCTTTGCGCTCGGCGATGATAGCAACCGCTCAGCCCCCCACGCCGAAGTTACGATTCACCATCCTCGAACTTACTGGCGTGTATTGTCTGGGGGTACGATTGCATCGGGAGAAGCCTATATCGATGGCGATTGGTCGAGTCGCAATCTGACCGAAGTGACAAGGTTGTTCAGCGCCAACATGGCGACCATGGAGGCCATGAAATCCAGGCAACACTGGTGGACACGGGCCGCTCTGAAAGCCGCCCATCTCGCTAAACGCAATACCGTCGACGGCTCACGCAAGAACATTTCGGCACATTACGATTTGGGCAATGAATTCTTTGCCCTATTCCTCGATCCCAGCATGATGTACTCCTCGGCGGTTTACCCAAATCCGGACGCCTCGCTAAGCGAGGCGTCCGAGCACAAACTAGCGCTTATTTGTCAGGCCCTTGAGCTCAAAGCAACCGATGAACTTATAGAAGTCGGTACTGGCTGGGGTGGTATGGCCATCTACGCCGCCGAGCACTATGGCTGCAAAGTAACTACTACGACCATCTCCAAAGAACAATTCGAGCACACAAAACAACGGGTGAAAGAACGGGGATTAGAGCAACGTATAACGGTGTTGTGCGAGGACTATCGTAATTTAAAAGGCAAGTTCGACAAGCTGGTATCGATCGAAATGATTGAAGCCGTGGGTCATGAGTTTTACGAGAGCTACTTCCGCTGTGTCAGCCACCTATTGAAACCCGAGGGCAAGGCAGTCATTCAAGCGATTACCATTCCCGACCAGCGCTACAACATGGCTCGGCACTCCGTTGATTACATCAAGCGCTACATCTTTCCCGGGGGCTGCCTGCCGTCGCTGAAAGTCATTGCCGATAATTTGTCACGCCATACCGATATGGAGCTTGTCGACTTACGCGACATCACTCTGGATTACGCAAAAACCCTCGAAGCGTGGCACCATGGCTTCCTAGAGCAATTAGACAAGGTGCGAGAAATGGGCTTTGACGATCGATTCATTCGCATGTGGCGATTTTACCTAAGTTACTGCGAGGGCGGCTTCCGAGAACGCATTATTGGCACCTTCCAAATCACCATGGCAAAGCCCGGCTACCGGCCTGCCTGATCGATGATACTTATGCTGTTGCCCATCCTGTTTTTGATGGGCATGTTAGCCGCTGCGGTACAGCTATTTGGTGCCGATGCCAGTTATGGCCCAAACCAAATTGCACTTGTGATCGCAACTGCCGTAGCCGGACTGGTGGGATTACGACGAGGCCCTTCTTGGGCTGATATTCAAGAGGGCATGAACGCCGGTATCAAAGTCGGCCTAGGACCTGTACTCATACTGCTTGCGGTCGGTGCGTTGATTGGCAGTTGGATTCTCGCCGGTACCGTGCCCGCAATGATTTACCACGGCGTAGCCCTACTCAACCCCTCGGTGTTCTACGCCGCCAGCGCCGTCATTTGCGCCTTAGCTTCGGTCAGTATCGGCAGTTCTTGGACGGTGGCGGGCACTTTGGGTATTGGCTTGATGGGTATTGCCCAGAGCTTCAATCTATCCCCGGCCATGACTGCAGGCGCCATCATCAGCGGTGCTTATTTTGGCGACAAACTCTCGCCTTTATCAGATACCACTAACCTAGCGGCGGCCTGTGCCGGTGTTGATCTGTTTGAGCACATACGCCACATGCTCTGGACAACGGTACCTGCATTCTGCATCGCCCTATTATTTTTCCTGCTTCAAAGCCCAGAAGCCGCACAATCACCCGAGGACATTGAGCGTCTACGCAGCGCGCTTAGTAGTCAATTTGATGTTGGTGTTTACGCACTGCTCCCGCTGGTGTTTATGTTGATATTTGTGGCACTGCGTATCCCCGCCTACCCCGCTATTTTATTGTCCACCCTCATTGGTTGCTTGGGCGCGGTGACTTTTCAGGGCGATGCGGTGCGGGCCTTTGCCCTTGCACAATTCCCTGACAGCCCCATGCCCACAGTGCAAGGACTTTGGCTCGCCCTATTTGATGGATACAAGGGAAACAGCAGCGATGAAGCGCTGAATGCGTTACTCAGCAAAGGCGGCATGGCAAGCATGCTTAACACTGTTTGGCTCATTCTTTGTGCGCTTGCTTTTGGTGGCGTTTTAGAGCGCACAGGCATACTCAAAGCCATTCTCGACGCAACGCTAAAACGTGTACGCAGTACGGGAGACTTGGTACTGGCAACTGTTTCAAGTGGCGTCTTATCGAA
>CBFHTF010000066.1:0-13788 GCA_965658685.1 Luminiphilus sp. | reverse complement strand
CGCCGCCTGAAGCTTTGTGATGTCGCGCATAATCGCTGTGCGAGCAAGCGTAAGACGGGGGTCATTTGCTTCAGCCAACAATCGATCCGCATTGCGCAACAAGGCCTCAGCGGCATCAATATCACGACTGGCCAATAAACGCTGACTCGCCAGTCGGACCAGAAACGCTGCCTCCTGCGCCAGCCACGCCCGTCGATCAGTGGCGGTGAGGCGAGCAAGTCTCAACTCAAGACGTTGCAAGCGGTCGTCCGTTAACTGCTCAAAGGTTGCGAGTGCTGCTTGCTCGCGCGCCGCACTCGCCAAGCGTTCTTCTGCAATGGCGCTCACACGGGCAGTGGCCGCATTGAGTCCCGCTTCCAGACGCCGCTGGGTACCATTCTCAAAATTTTCTTGATTCTGCTCGACCTGCTTGAGCTGCTCTTGCAGCGTAAGTACCGCTTGCTTTTGGGCCAGCCATTGAGGCCACAAGAGGTAGTAGGCCGCTGCAACGGTACCAATGACGCTGATGAAAACAAAAATAGCTAAGAAACGGGCAAATCCATCGGTTCGAGATGGCGGTGGCGGCTTACCCTTCGCAGTATTGGCCCTGTTCACTTCTGACTCCCTGTCCGAAGGGGTTGCAGACGCCGTCGCCACAACCGTGGTTTGTTGCTGCTGCCCCGCGAACCCCACCGCGGCCTTATCCTCAGATTGGGCAGTGATTGGGGGCTCGTTGTTCTCTACCTGAGCATCGATACCGAGTACATCAAGAAATGCTTGATCCGATGCATCGACTGCAGTCAGCACCGATCGCCAGCCGGCATCATGCGCCATATGCGCTACCCTCTCCGAGGGTACCACCAGTGTCGCCGCAAACAATGCCTCGCATTGAATGCGCTTGAGGAGTGCGGTGAGATGCTCAAGGGTTTCGCCACTGGCAGCCTGAAACACCAACGCATTAGCGGCCAGTAACTCATCTCTGAAGCGCTCGTCGGGGTCGGCTGCAGGTACTCTGCGATAGCCGATATAATCGACGACCTTCGCCCCTCGCTCGAGCAATGTCTTGGCAAGCAGCCCCCGTCCACCCTCACCCTTAACGATCAGAACCGTTTCCCCATTAACCTCGACCAATGGCGGTAATGCCAACAAGCCTTCGGAGTCGGGCTGGTCGGGCACACAGGGCGTAAAGCCGGCCTCGGTAAGCACAGATGCGGTTTTAGCACCTACAGCGCAACAAATGGCATCGGCGCGCTGCAGCGACTCGGTTAAAGCGGGCAACGCCTGTTTAGCCGCATTGGCACTGATAAAAATACAGCGAGCACCCTTGGGGAGCTCCGGCACGGGCGATCGCTGGTCGTCGGGCAGCGGCTCGATACGAAGAATGGGTTGTACCAAGGTTGACCATCCCCGCGCCCGCAGCATAGCGGCCAAGGGCTCGTTACTGCCCTCTGGGCGGGTCAGGACAACCAGCGGATTCACCCTCTAACAGCCTCCAAAATGGCACCGGCGCCAGCATTCAATAACGAGTGAGCAACCTCGGCACCCAATGCCTCTGGGTCATCACCTCTGGCCTCTGCCATCAGTAATTGCTCACCATCGGGTGATCCCACACGACCTCGCAACCAAAGCTGACCCTGATCGTGAATCGCATAGGCAGCAATGGGCACATCACAACCGCCATTAAGCGTGCGAACACAAGCGCGCTCGGCACGCACACAAACCGCTGTCGCATCGTGCTGTAACGGTGCCAGCAATGCCGCGGTGTTGGCATCGTCGGTACGGTACTCAATACCTACGGCACCCTGCCCACCCGCCGGCAAAGTAATCTCGGGTGCTATCCGCGCACCAATACGATCGGCCATTTCAAGTCGTACCAAACCAGCGGTGGCCAAAATAATGGCGTCGAACTCACCTGCATCGAGCTTGGCGAGGCGGGTATTCACATTGCCCCGTAAAAACCCTATGTCGAGATCGGGCCGGATGCGCTTGATTTGACAGCTGCGACGTAAACTCGATGTGCCTAGACGACCGCCTTGGGGTATCGCATCGAGGCTATCGACACCCACTAGGGCGTCCCGTGGATCCTCGCGTTCGCAGATAACGCCCAACGTCAGACCGTCAGGTAACTCCATGGGCACGTCTTTCATTGAATGAACAGCGATATCGGCACGGCCATCGAGCAGAGCAGTCTCGAGTTCTTTTACAAACAAGCCCTTACCACCTACCTTGTAGAGAGGTTGATCAAGGAGTTGATCGCCACGGGACGTCATTCCCAGTAGCTCCACTTCCAGATCGGTGTGCAGTTGACGCAGACGATCGGCCACGAAATGGGCCTGCCAAAGTGCGAGAGGACTCTCGCGGGTAGCTATAACCAGTTTGGGCACGGTATTCTCCCTGTGAATTTGCGCGCAGCTTACCACGAGCACCGAAGTCGTTGCTTCGGCCATCGGTCTTGTTTTGCGTGTAGTCCATGTGTCTGCCGACAAGGCAGGCCTATATCCGGTAACAGGCACGAACATGAGCAATAGTAACAAGCAAGGCACCAGTGATCTTTGGGGTGGCCGATTCACTGAAGCGACGGACAGCTGTGAACAGCGTTTCACAGCATCTCACACCTTCGACCGTCAATTTGCTGCAGAGGACATACAAGGGTCACGGGCACACGCCGACATGCTGGCGAAGGTGGGTGTGCTGAGCCAAAAAGAGCTGGAGAGCATCCACTCTGGCCTCGATCAAGTTGCCCAAGAAATCATTGATGGCCGCTTCGAGTGGCACACCGAGCGCGAAGATGTTCACATGAACATCGAGGCCAGACTCACCGAAATTATTGGTGCGGCCGGCAAGAAGCTGCACACCGGCCGATCCCGCAACGACCAGGTGGCCACGGATATCCGTTTATGGTTGCGCACGGCCACAGACACCACACTCGATGAATTGACACGACTGCAGAAGGGTATTGTGAGCTTGGCTACCGCACACACCGATACCATCATGCCTGGCTTTACCCACCTGCAAGTAGCCCAACCAGTGACGTTCGGTCACCATCTATTGGCATGGAATGAGATGCTCGATCGGGACTGGAGCCGCTTCTATGACTGTCGACGGCGTATGAACCGATGCCCTTTGGGCGCGGCAGCGCTGGCGGGCACCACCTTCCCCATCGATCGTTACATGACCGCTCGCGCGCTGGGGTTTGATGGCCCAACCTTGAACTCCCTAGACTCGGTGGCAGACCGGGATTTCGCTATTGAATTCTGTGCTGCAGCGGCGCTAATGCTGACCCATTTATCACGCATGGCAGAGGAATTGGTGCTATGGACGTCGGCGCAGTTTAACTTTATCGATATCCCCGATCGTTTCTGCACCAGGTCCTCGATCATGCCGCAAAAAAAGAACCCCGATGTACCCGAGCTAGTGCGCGGTAAAACCGGTCGAGTCAACGGCCATCTCATAGCCTTGCTTACCCTAATGAAGTCACAGCCACTGGCCTACAACAAGGACAACCAAGAAGATAAAGAGCCTATCTTTGACTGCGTGCAGACTGTGCTCGATTGTGTTCGTGCGTTTGCCGATATGGTGCCCGCGTGCCAGCCAAAAGCAGACAGCATGCGCAATGCCGCGTTAATGGGTTTCGCCACCGCAACCGACCTGGCTGATTATTTGGTGCGCAAGGGCTTAGCATTCCGCGATGCCCATGAAGTGGTGGGCAAAGCAGTGGCCCACTGTGTGAACGCAGGTTGTAATCTCGAAGACTTAGAGCTTGACACTCTGCGGCAATTCAATGATGTCATTGAGGGCGATGTGTTCGATGTGCTGACCCTCGAAGGCTCAGTGGCGGCAAGAGACCATATTGGCGGTACCGCGCCGCGCCAGGTAGCCGCCGCTGCCGCCTCTGCCATGGCTCACCTAGAAGCGCGCGCCGTATAGCGCGCCACTGAACCACAAATCCTATTCACTGGGATGCCCCTAGTCGAGAGGTGCTAACGACTAGGGGTGATTACGACTGGGGGTACTTACAAAAAGGCGCGTAAGTGGCTAGGGCCGCCAACGAAGCGTCGCCTGAAAGGTGATATCAGGAGAAGTCTCCACCGGTATATCTTCGGTGAACCCAAGGTCCAATGCCCAGTGAGGATTAGCCCGCCATCGCACAGCAAAGCTCAGGATGCCAGCGGTACCACCGATGGCCTCGATATCGCTGTCGATAACCGGCCCATGAATATCGTACTGGGCCAGCAGCGACCAATCCGACGTCATGCGCCAGTCGAGACCTATTCCCGCAAACCAAACGTTATGCTCTTGCCGAGGCGCAAGTACACCACTGTCACCTGCGCGGGTATAACCTATCTGGCCATGCCAGGTTAGAGGCAATGAGGAGCGTTGGGCACCGGAAAAGCGCAGTGCGCTGTAAATATCTCCAGCACCACTTCCCAGCCAATCCCCCTCGTTCCCGGACGCTGCCTTGTAACCCAGTACCACCGCCGCCACCTGATCTGCTCGCCGATAGAATGCCTGTTGGAGCTCCACGCGAGCATCACCCAAACCGCGGCTTTCAATACGCTGATCGATCGTTAAGTCGGGGCTCTGATAACGATAGGCAAACTGGTTGTCGGGGAAAGCCGATCGACCGCCGTCGGTCATACCAAAGACATCGTGCCAGCCGTTGATGGTGCTATCGAGAGAGCCTGCGTCCTGCTGCACAAAGGGTAGAGTGACGCGAATCGACCATCGATCGTTGAAACCGTAACTGGCGTCAAATGACCAGCGAGTAGTTTCACCGTCAAAGGCAACGGTCTCATTCACACTGTCATCAACCACCCAATGACTGGCAATGGCAAGATGACTCCCAAACTGCCAACCGCTTTTAATAGCTGCGGAGCGCTGCGGCGGCAAGCCAATCAGTCCGGCAAGGGGTGAGAGGTTTTCAACCCAAATCGGTTCCGATGAGACATCTAGCATTGCTGAACGGGCTGCGGCAGACGCCACTGCTGGCATACCAAGGCATGAAACCGCAAGGACGCCAAACACCAGCGGTGACCACCAAGCTAGACGTCGCATAGGCATGATCAATCCCAACTAAACTCAATGTTTGCATGCTCGCGCATTTGTGTGACAACAAAGGGACGGAACGCCGCGCCAGTTTTCGTATCGAGCCAGTCACCCGCTTGATCACTCCACTCATAGTGAAAACCACCACCCGGAGTTGCTAACCACAGTTGTTCGGTGGGGGGTTGGCGGCTGAAAACAAAGACAACACCATTGCTGAAGGTGACATTGATAACACCCGCGGCGGTGGTGACATCGGGGTCCTCTACAAGCTCATCGAGCTTATCCTCAAGGCATTCGAAAGTGTCATCAATTCGTTGGTAGTAGGTGTTCGTAGTCACGGTAGCTCTCCTCTGCTTAAACATCGATGCAGGTATCTGTGCACCATGAATCGACCCAAAGCGGCCTAAGCATGGCGCGAGCTTGATATACTACAGGTTTTTCGGAGCACTCCGTGGCCCTGTTAAGCCTCGACAAAACATCGTTATTACTGGCACTGCTATTACTCGGTGCCTGCGGCCAACAAGGGCCCTTGATACCCGCACAAGCGGAAGAACATCGTACGTCCGCACCCATCAGTGCCTCGAACGCTACCGAATCGGAGCCAACACCATGACCACCACCTTCCACCAACAGTCGGGAGAATTGTTCTGCGAGGGTGTGCCATTAGCCGCAATTGCAGCTGAGGTGGGTACGCCCACCTATGTCTATTCGAAAGTGCACATCCAAGAGCGCTTTCTCGACTATCAGAGAGCACTGGGTCGTCGGCCTCATCTTGTCTGCTACGCGGTTAAAGCCAACTCCAATCTCGCGGTGTTGAACCTGCTTGCCCAGCTCGGTGCGGGTTTCGATATCGTCTCCGGAGGTGAGCTCCAAAGGGTAATTGCAGCCGGTGGGGACCCATCGAAGGTGGTTTTTTCAGGGGTGGCGAAAACCGCCGACGAAATGGCCACAGCATTGCAGGCGGGCATTCGCTGTTTCAATGTCGAATCCGAACCCGAGCTGTTGCTACTCAATGAGGTCGCGCAGTCATTAGACCTTGTGGCACCCATATCAATTCGAGTTAACCCCGATGTCGATGCGGGTACCCATCCCTATATTTCGACCGGCCTGAAAGAAAACAAATTTGGCGTCGATAGAGCCCAAGCGCTCGCCCTCTACGGCCGTGCCAAATTGCTGCCAGGTGTTGATCCAGTTGGCATCGACTGCCACATAGGCAGCCAGCTACTCGATGTGGCACCGTTCACCGATGCCCTCGATAGACTGCTGGCGCTGATAGATGACATAGCGGCCTTGGGTGATACCTTGAAGCACCTCGATTTAGGGGGTGGACTCGGTGTTCAGTATCACGATGAACAAGTGCCCTCTGTGGCTGATTACATCGCGGCACTGACCACCCGACTGGGTGATAAATGCCCCTACGAACTGATTTTTGAGCCCGGGCGCTCTGTTGTCGCCATGGCGGGGGTACTACTGACCCGCGTGCATTACTTAAAACCTACTGAACACCGCAATTTCGCACTGGTCGACGCCGCCATGAACGATCTGTTGCGACCATCCCTCTATGGTGCTTGGCAAGACATCGTGCCCGTCACCACCAGCGACACACAGACAAAGCAATGGGACGTGGTGGGGCCCGTATGTGAGACCGGAGATTTTTTGGGCAAGGATCGTCTACTGGCACTGCAGCCAGGCGATGTACTGGCAGTAACAGGCGCCGGCGCTTATGGTTTTGCGATGGCGTCGAATTACAACAGCCGACCTCGCGCCGCTGAAGTCATGGTCGACGGCGACACTTACCACATCATCCGCGAGCGTGAGGCAGTAACCGCGCTCTGGGCTGGGGAGCACATACCGGGGAGTGCAAGCGCGTGAATCTTCATTTCACCAAAATGCACGGAGCAGGCAATGACTTTGTGGTTATTGATCTCGTTCGCCAGAACATTGCGCTAAGTGCTGGCCAGTTACGTCACATCGCCGATCGCCAGCGCGGTATCGGCTGCGATCAAATCCTCATTGTCGAGCCACCGAGAAATCCTGAGGCCGACTTCCGCTACCGCATCTTCAATGCCGATGGCTCTGAAGCGGGCCAATGCGGTAATGGTGCGCGCTGCTTTGCTCGCTTTGTCCGCGACCAAAAGCTGACTTGGAAACGCGCACTTCGTGTTGAAACCATCAGCGGCATCATGGGTCTAGAGGTTAACGAGGACGGCAGAATTTTTGCAGACTTGGGTACTCCCCGCTTTGAACCAGAGCAAATCCCCTTCAATGCACCTGCTCAATCGCTCAGTTATGAGCTCGACGTCGACAGTGAGCGCGTAGTCATTGGTGCTGTATCCATGGGTAATCCTCATGCTGTTTTAGTCGTTGACAGAATCGACAGTGCACCCGTGACTGAACTCGGGCCCCGTATTGAGCAGCACCCACGCTTTCCACAGCGGGTGAACGTCGGGTTCATGGAAGTCGTCTCCCCCAGCGAAATCAAACTACGGGTTTATGAGCGTGGTGCGGGGGAGACTCAGGCCTGTGGCACCGGGGCCTGTGCCGCTGTTGTCCATGGCATTCGTCAGGGCTTGCTCGAGCACGCCGTGACAGTGCAACTACCGGGGGGTAAGCTATCGGTCTCTTGGCAAAACGAAGCTGGGTCTGTATGGCTGGGCGGCCCCACCGCCACGGTTTTTGAGGGATCCATTCGCTTACGAGGCAAATAGCGGCCTTCGTCCATCCACTCGTCCCACAGCCCGCGAGGCAATACCACTATGACTGGCGAAAACGCGTCTCATCTATCCCGTAAAGCCGACGAAGGAGCGCTAGACCCAAGCGCAGTGGAAACTTTTTTCCAAGAAAACCCCGCCTTCTTTAAGCATCGGCCCGATCTGTTAATGGCCCTAGATCTACCCCATGGAGGTCCCGGTGCCGTGTCGTTGGTGGAACGACAGGTGAATTTGCTACGAGAACGCAACATCGAAATGCGTAATCGTATGGCGCACATTGCCGACAGCGCACACAACAACGACGCGCTCTACAAAGCAACTCGAGATACCGTTCTTGAATTAGTGCAATGTCGTGATGCCGACAAGCTATCGTCCCAATTCACAACAAGTCTCCAAAATCACTTCCAAGTGGAATTCTCCACTCTTGCCTGGTTTGACCAAGCGGACGGGTTAACGGCGCTAAGTAACAAAAGTCAGCTGCTATCGACCGATCGCGCAGCCCTTGTTCAGCCGCTTGTTAAAGGTGGATCTGCGCTTTGCGCTGTCTTGAGACAAGAGGAGATGGCGGCATTGTTTGGCGCTACCGCCGGCGAAGGTTCCGCTGCGCTGGCACCCCTAGTGATTGATGGCAACATCGTTGGTCTATTAGCGGTTGGATCATCTGATCCCCATCGTTATGAGCCCACAGTCGACACGCTGTTTCTGGAGCATCTGGCAGACGTTGTGGTGCGGCTGCAGTGCTTGGTGCCCTGAAGCATTCTTGACGGGCCACTTTGATGGCACTTAGCAAGATGACCTTGGACGAGGCCTGCGAGCAATTTCTTCGCTATCAGCGGGACGTACGACAGTTATCCCCCCACACACTGGCGGCGTATGGTAGCGACCTACAAAAATTTACCGTTTTTTGTCAGCAGCGCCATCTGCACTCTGTAGAGAGTGTCCGCGACGTAGACGTTCGGCATTGGGTCGCTGCACTGCACAAAGCGGGGAGCTCGGGTAAGACCTTACAACGTGGGTTGTCGTCACTGCGCGCACTGTTTCGTTTTTTAGGTGATCAGAATCCGTCACTCGGCAATCCAGCCGCCGACGTGCGCGCGCCCAAGACAGAACGTCGACTCCCTAAAAGTATTGACCCCGATAACATTGGGGTTCTCTTCCAAAGCCACGATAACGACCCATTACAAGTACGCGACCACGCCATTGCCGAGTTGTTGTACTCATCGGGTCTTCGCTTATCTGAGCTGGTGGCGGCGAATATCGGCGATATCGATCAAGGCACACGTTTAATCACAGTGACGGGAAAGGGACGGAAGACTCGCACTGTCCCGATAGGCCAATTTGCATTGCAAGCGGTGCAGCAGTGGCTTGCGTTACGGCCATTATCTGAGGGCACACTGAGCCCTCAATCACCATTGTTCATTTCCCAGCGAGGGCGTCGTCTGAGTGCCCGATCGGTGCAAGATCGGCTGAAACAACTGGCGGTTCGGTCTGGCCTTAGCGGTAATCTGCACCCGCACATGCTGCGCCACAGTTTTGCTAGCCACTTGCTACAAAGCAGCGGTGACCTGCGCGCGGTGCAAGAATTATTAGGACATGCCAACATCAGCACCACACAGGTTTACACGCACCTCGATTATCAACACCTAGCCCAGGTCTATGACGCCGCCCATCCTCGGGCGCAACGACAACAGGAAAGCGACGACTAATGACCGAGCCCTCTGCCACCGACCTGTTCAGACCGGCTTCAACAGGTACCTTGCAACTAATCACCTTCGATCTTGATGACACACTGTGGGATGTTCGCCCCGCTCTCATCAAGGCAGAGCAAGCGCAGAACGATTGGCTTTTGCAGCACTATCCAAGCCTAGCGCCGTTGCTGGTGCCAGCAGAGCTACTAGCGCGCAAGCAGACACTCGCCAGGCAACAACCCGAGTTGCGCCACAACATTAGCCTGTTCCGGCAAACCCTGCTTAAACACTTACTATTAGAGCTTGGCCTAGATGACACCGAAGCCACAGAGAGTGGCATGGCGGCCTTCCACGCCTTTTTGAGCAAGCGCAATGACGTCGCCATTTTTCCAGCAGCACCGACGGTACTGGCCACGCTGGCGAAAACCTACACCCTAGCAGCACTTACCAACGGCAATGCCGATGTTTTTCAAACCCCGCTTGGACACCACTTCTCATTTGCCCTGAGGGCCGAGGATGTCGGAGCAGCCAAGCCCGAACCAAAGATGTTTCACACCGCATTGGCTAAGGCGGATGTGGCGCCACATGCCTGCTTACACGTGGGGGATAGTCACGATCATGACATTGAAGGGGCAGTACGGGCTGGTGTGGCATCGGTATGGCTCACAGAAGCGGGCAATACCAGCGATGTAGCCAACGCCACTATTCATTGCCTCTCAGAATTGCCCGCTCTGTTAGACGCCTGGTCAAGCACAGTCAAACCCTAGATGGCTTCCGCACCGGTTTCCCCAGTGCGGATACGAATAACCTGCTCGAGGTCGGCCACAAAGATCTTGCCGTCGCCGATTTTCCCAGTGGCAGCAGCACCGATGATGGCTTCAATAACAGCATCGAGCTGCTCGTCACCACATGCGATCTCGAGCTTGAGTTTAGGTAAAAAATCGACCACGTACTCGGCACCTCGGTAAAGCTCTGTGTGCCCGCGCTGGCGGCCAAAGCCCTTTACTTCCGTTACCGTGACGCCGTGCACACCGACATCCGATAACGCGGTTCGAACATCGTCCATTTTGAAAGGCTTGATAATAGCTGTGACGAGTTTCATCAGTTTTCCCAGCGGTGTGAGTTTAAAAAGTAGTTACCGAAGAGTAGGGGATATGCATCCTCATTGGCAATGGCCATAGCCCAAATCCCTAGCGGTAAAAACGTCAGCTTACAATCTCAACCGCTCCAATATCGATGAGAAATCCCGCGCACCGTTGCCCTCGGCCTGATGTTCCTCGTAGAGCGATAGGGCCAGTTGCCCAAAGGTGTTTTGTACACCAGCGCCCTCGGCCACTGCCTTCGCAAGGCCCAGATCTTTGACCATTAGATCAACCATGAATCCAGGTTGGTAATCATTACTTGAGGGCACCCCCGGCATGACGTCGGGCCAGGGGTTATAGACCTGCAACGACCAATTATTACCCGAGCTTGCCTTCATAATTTCGGATAAAACCGCAGGTTCCAGCCCGTGGGCAGTCCCCATTGAGAGCGCCTCGCAGGTGCCAATCATGTGAATGGCCAGTAGCATATTGTTCACCGCCTTTGCCACTTGGCCGGCGCCGGCCGGGCCAGCATGGAATATCTTGTCTGGGTTACCCATGCCCGCAAGTATCGGCCTTGCCCGTTCAAAGGCCTGAGCTGTACCCCCGCACATAAACGCAAGCGTACCCGCCGCTGCCGCAGCCACCCCACCAGAGACTGGCGTATCCATGAAAGCAATACCCGCCGTCGCGGCAGCCTCGCTCATACGGCGCGCGGTCTCAGTATCAATGGTGCTGGCATCAAGACAGAGCGTACCCTCGGGCAACACCGAGAATAAACCCTCGGAGCCAGTGTAGACCTCGGCCACGTGCTTACCCGCAGGCAGCATAGTGATCACCACCGATGCGCCCTCACAAGCCATCCTCGCAGAGGATGCAACTGTTGCACCTGCCCGAGCGACGTCAGCTAGCGCCGCTTCAGACAAATCGAATATCGTAAGTTGATGCCCCGCCGCCAGTAAATTTTTGGCCATGGGGCCGCCCATGTTGCCTAAACCAATAAAAGCAATCGTTGTCATAAATTACTCCGTTAACCCAAGCGTCTGAGCATGCGCTGGCTCACTGAAAAAGTCGACTAGCACCGACTCGGGCACAGCGGCAACGCTGTTATAAGTCCACTGGGGGTTGCGATCTTTATCGATCAATAACGCCCGCACGCCCTCCGCAAACTCCGGGTGGCGAACAATGTTGGTACCAAGACGCAACTCACTCTGAAACACCTGCTCTAGGGTGTAGTCTTCACTGCTATTCAATTGCTGGAAAATCCAGCGCGCGGCAAGTGGCGAGCCGTGTAATAGGCCATCTCGCGCTTTGCTGAGGAATGCGTTATCGCCCGAATACTCCGCTACGCGCGACACTATGGCCTCGAGATCATTGCCAGCCATCCATGTATTGATAGTCTCGAGCAGCGGCTCCAGCTGCGGCTCAGGCAGCGGTTCGCCGGGCGCCATGATCGATAACACTTGCGTCATGAGTGCCTTGTTGACGACTACATCATCGGACCATTGGGCGCTTGAGAGCGCGTCAATTAACACTTGCTGCTGGCTATGCGCCAAATACGCGGTGCCCAGACCACAGAACAACGCATCGGTGGCATTGATGTTGGCAGCGGTCAGCGCCAGGAAACGCCCCACGTGCCCGGGCATGCGGTTTAAAAACCAACTGCCACCGACGTCGGGGAACAAAGCAATGGTAATTTCCGGCATACCAATACGCGTTCGCTCACTAACCACTCGATGGCTGCAACCTGCCAAGATACCCAAACCACCGCCCATCACTACCCCATGGCCCCAACACAGAACGGGCTTGGTGTAGGTATGCAGTAGGTAGTTCATCCGATATTCACGGGCAAAAAACGTCTCGGCGTAGGTGCATGGACCACCGGGACTCTCAATGGAGGACTGTCTAAGCGCCTGAACATCGCCCCCAGCACAAAAGGCCTTATCGCCGGCGCCGTCAATCAGCACGGCGACAACACGGGGATCATCACGCCAGCGCAGTAACTGGGAAGCCAGTGTTTCCACCATATCCAGCGTCAATGCATTAAGGGTTTTAGGCGCGTTTAAGGTCAGTCGGCCAATATCATACTGACCCGCAGCTATAGTGGTGATATCCACACTGGCAGTCATGGAGCGATGTCCTTGATTGAGTTGTTGTTAGCAGTTCTTCCATACAGGGGGGCGTTTTTCCAGAAAGGCATTGACCCCCTCGCGCTGATCTTCAGTGCCAAACAAAGCCACAAACTCATCGCGCTCAGCAGCCAACCCACCACTAATGGCAATATCTCTGGCCGCATGCACTAACCGCTTGCAAGCTGCCACCGCTACTGGGCTTTGCTCAGCCACCTTGGCTGCCAGCGCCATGGCGGCGTCAAGGGCTGCACCGTGCTGCTCCACCACTTCCTCCACCAAGCCAATGTCATGGGCTTTTTGCGCCGATAAGCGCTCGCCACACAGGATGACACGCTTGGCCCAGCCCTCGCCCACTAACTGGGTGAGACGCTGCGTGCCGCCCGCACAGGGCAGTAACCCCACTTTGGCTTCTGGCAAGGCCATGGACGCTTGCGCTTGTGCAATGCGGATATCGCAGGCTAAGGCCACCTCTAAGCCACCGCCCATGGCATAACCGTTAATAGCGGCAATAGACACACCGCGGTAATCGGCCAAGGCTTCAAATGCAGCCCCAAAGGCATCCCCCATGGTCCGTGCCACTGCCGAATCGCCGTCAGCGAAGAGTTTAAGGTCGGCGCCCGCCGAAAAGAATTTGTCGCCAGCACCGGTGAGCACGAGGGCGTAAATAGACGGCTCGGCATTGAGCTGTTCGACCACTGCCTGCAGTGCGGGTAGGCTCTCGGTATCCCAGGTGTTGGCGCCGGGGTTATCGATAGTGACCAATGCCACGTGCTCGTGAATGCTAAGTTTAATCTTCTCCGAGGGGCTGCTAATCATTTTATGATCTCCAGTGCGCCGTCCATCATCAGTTTGCGGCCAACAATGACCCGCATAATCTCGTTAGTGCCTTCCAAAATTTGATGCACCCGTGTGTCACGCACATAGCGCTCCATCGGGTACTCGCGGATATAGCCATAACCGCCGAAAAGCTGTAGCGCCTCGTTACAAATCTTGAAACCCGCATCAGTTGCAAACCGTTTAGCCATCGCGCAGTAGGTAGTGGCTTGCGAGTCACCTTGGTCGAGCTTACTTGCCGCCAGCCGGACCATTTGCCTTGAAGCGACCAACTCTGTGAGCATGTCTGCGAGTTGAAACTGGGTGTGCTGGAACT
>CBFHTF010000065.1:0-13997 GCA_965658685.1 Luminiphilus sp. | reverse complement strand
CCGCTGCTCTGCCAATTGAGCTACTGGCCTATCATTTCCACTGGTGTCTCCAGCCGCTACGGCCAGAGACAACGAAGCCGAACCCCCAACGAGTGGCTCGGCTCGACGCCGGATAGGTGACCCGTCATTCGGCTCACCAATCCAAACATTGTTTTACTCGATGATTTTAGCGACCACGCCGGCGCCTACTGTTCGGCCACCCTCACGAATCGCAAAGCGCAGACCATCTTCCATGGCGATTGGCGCAATCAACGTGGCAACAATATTCACGTTGTCACCAGGCATAACCATCTCAACACCTTCGGGAAGCTCTACCGCACCCGTAACATCCGTCGTACGGAAGTAAAACTGCGGACGGTAGCCTTTGAAGAACGGCGTGTGACGACCACCTTCATCTTTCGACAGAACGTAAACCTCTGCCTCAAACTTGGTGTGCGGCGTTACCGACCCAGGAATCGCCAATACCTGACCACGCTCAACGTCGTCTCGCTTGGTACCACGCAGCAAGACACCAACGTTCTCACCCGCACGACCCTCGTCGAGCAACTTACGGAACATCTCAACACCCGTACACGTCGTCTTCTGGGTATCGCGGATGCCGATGATTTCAATCTCATCGCCAACCTTGACAATGCCGCGCTCTACACGACCCGTTACCACCGTACCACGACCCGAAATCGAGAATACGTCCTCTACCGGCATCAGGAAAGGCTGATCAATCGCACGCTCAGGCTCTGGAATGTAAGAATCCAACGCTTCAATAAGACTCTTAACCGCCGTCGTGCCAAGCCCATTGTCATCTTCACCGTTCAACGCCATCAGCGCTGAACCACAAATGATGGGCGTGTCATCTCCAGGGAACTCGTAGGTATCGAGCAGCTCTCGCAGCTCCATCTCTACCAGCTCTTTCATCTCTTCAAACTCTTCCGTATCAACACCGCCGCAGTCTTCAGCAAGCAGGTCAGCCTTGTTCAGAAACACAACAATGTACGGAACACCTACCTGACGCGACAGCAAGATGTGCTCACGGGTCTGAGGCATAGGACCATCAGTCGCTCCACACACCAAAATAGCGCCGTCCATCTGAGCAGCACCCGTAATCATGTTCTTCACATAATCCGCGTGTCCGGGGCAATCAACGTGCGCATAGTGACGGTCGCTTGACTCGTACTCAACGTGCGATGTCGCGATCGTAATACCGCGCTCACGCTCTTCCGGTGCATTATCAATACCGTCAAACGCTACCGCCGTACCACCAAATACTTCTGCAGCCACTCGCGTCAACGCCGCTGTCAGCGTCGTCTTACCGTGGTCTACGTGCCCAATCGTGCCCACGTTGACGTGGGGCTTCGAACGCTCAAATGATTCCTTCGACACTGTCAGTCCCTCTTCATAATGTGACGGTTAACCCGTCTGGTTTTTTGAAACAATTGCGTCGGCAACGCTACTCGGTGCCTCCGCATATTTTGAAAATTCCATGGTGTAAGTAGCGCGCCCTTGTGTCGCCGAACGCAGGTCGGTAGCGTAGCCGAACATTTCGGCGAGAGGCACCTCTGCGTTCACAACTTTGCCAGATACAATTTCATCCATGCCTAGGATCAGCCCACGCCGGCGATTAAGGTCCCCGACAACGTCACCCATGTTCTCCTCAGGTGTGACCACTTCGACTTTCATCATGGGCTCAAGCAGCACGGCGCCGCCGTGTTGAGCAAGCTGTTTGGTCGCTAAACTCGCAGCAATTTTAAAGGCCATTTCGTTCGAGTCGACGTCGTGGAATGAACCATCGTAAAGTGTGGCCTTCAAGCCCAATAGCGGGTAGCCAGCCAACACACCGTTACGCATTTGCTCTTCAATGCCTTTTTGGATCGCTGGAATGTATTCTTTGGGCACAACGCCACCAACGATCTCATTGTGGAATTCCAAGCTGTCGGCGTTTTCATCGTCAGCCGATTCGAACCGAACCCAAACGTGCCCGTATTGGCCACGTCCACCAGACTGACGTACAAATTTACCTTCAATCTCGGCTAAGCGGCAAATGCGCTCCCGGTAGGCCACTTGCGGCTTGCCGATATTAGCCTCGACACTGAATTCACGACGCATACGATCTACGATGATATCAAGGTGCAATTCCCCCATACCGGATATGATCGTTTGCCCTGTCTCCTCATCGGTTTTGACGCGGAAAGATGGATCCTCTTGCGCCAGCTTGCCAAGAGCAATACCCATCTTGTCTTGATCAGCTTGAGATCGAGGCTCCACAGCGACTGAGATGACAGGCTCGGGGAATTCCATACGCTCGAGAACAACTGGATTACCCGACTCACACAAGGTATCGCCGGTGGTGACATCTTTGAGCCCGATTGCCGCGGCAATATCACCTGACAGTACTTCTTTGATTTCTTCTCGGCTGTTGGAGTGCATTTGCACCATCCGGCCAACACGCTCTTTCCTGCCTTTCACTGAGTTATAAACAGCTGTGCCACTCTCGAGCTTGCCCGAATACACTCGGAAAAAGGTCAGAGTTCCTACAAATGGGTCCGTAGCAATCTTGAACGCAAGGGCAGCAAAAGGTTCGTCATCACCCGCGTGCCGCTGGACAATCGTTTCACCATCTTCCAAGGTGCCTTCTATGGCTTTCACTTCCGTAGGGGATGGCAAATATTCAATCACAGCGTCAAGCACCGCTTGCACGCCTTTGTTTTTAAAGGCAGAGCCACCCAATACCGGCACTATTTCGTTGGCCAATGTCCGAGCCCGCAAACCGCGCTTGATCTCATCTTCTGATAGATCGCCTTCCTCGAGGTAGCGGTCCATCAGTTCATCATTGGCTTCTGCGGCGGCTTCCACCATAGCTTCGCGCATTGCTTCAACCGTGTCGGCCATATCATCAGGAACGTCGGCATACTCAAAAGTCATGCCTTTGTCGGCTTCGTTCCAGTAGATAGCTTTGCGCTTCACCAGGTCGACGACACCTTCAAAGTTTTCCTCGGCACCAATGGTCATTTGAATAGGTACTGCCTGGCACCCCAGACGCTCGCGCAACTGCTCTACCACGCGCATAAAATCAGCACCGGCACGGTCCATCTTATTGACGAATACCATGCGCGGCACTTCATATTTATTTGCCTGGCGCCATACAGTCTCGGTTTGCGGCTGAACACCAGAAGAGCCACACAAAACCACAACCGCACCGTCTAGTACGCGCAATGAGCGCTCGACTTCAATTGTGAAATCGACGTGGCCAGGGGTATCGATGATGTTGACACGATGCTGCTCGAATTGCTGGTTCATCCCAGCCCAGAAGCACGTGGTAGCAGCAGAGGTAATGGTGATACCTCGCTCCTGCTCCTGCTCCATCCAGTCCATGGTAGCAGCACCATCATGGACCTCACCGATCTTGTGAGACAGCCCCGTGTAGAACAACACCCGCTCGGTCGTTGTCGTTTTCCCCGCATCGACGTGCGCACAAATACCGATATTTCGGTAGCGTTGTATCGGTGTCTTGCGGGCCACGGGGTGTCTCCAGAACGCGTAAAACGCGATTAATCAGAATCTGAAGTGAGAGAAGGCCTTGTTGGCTTCTGCCATGCGGTGCACGTCTTCACGCTTTTTCACTGCATTGCCTTTGCCTTGTGCAGCATCGGTGATTTCACCAGCCAAACGCTGACGCATAGACTTCTCGCCACGATTTCGGGCGTAGTCAACCAGCCAACGCATGGACAGAGCAGCCCGTCGAGCAGGGCGCACTTCTACCGGCACTTGGTACGTGGCACCGCCGACTCGGCGTGATTTCACCTCGACCATGGGGGCAATATTTTCCAAGGCCTCGTCGAATACTTCGATGGGGTCGCGCTTGGTGCGCTCTTGAACGATATCGAGTGCGCCATAAACAATAGACTCGGCGACTGATTTCTTACCACTGACCATGACGTGGTTCATAAATTTGGCGAGGGTGGTATTCCCGAACTTGGGATCGGGCAGGACTTCGCGCTTAGCAACTACGCGTCTACGTGGCATAACAATTACCTCATTGCTTCAGGTTATCCGGGCACAAAACTGACCCAGCCTTACTGTCAGTATTTCGCTGACGTTATGTAACCGAGCCCCTATCGGGGATCGACTATGACAACTACTTGGGCCGCTTGGCACCGTACTTGGAACGACCTTGACGACGATTGGCGACGCCAGACGTGTCGAGGCTACCGCGTACGGTGTGGTAGCGCACACCCGGCAAGTCTTTAACACGACCGCCTCGGATCAGTACCACACTGTGCTCTTGAAGGTTATGGCCCTCTCCACCAATGTATGAAGACACTTCATAGCCATTGGTTAGACGAACACGACACACCTTGCGCAAGGCCGAGTTCGGCTTCTTAGGGGTCGTGGTGTAAACGCGGGTGCAAACGCCGCGACGCTGGGGACAAGCCTGCAGCGCAGGAACGCCGCTCTTGATCACCTTGCGCTTGCGCGGTTTACGCACAAGCTGGTTAATGGTTGCCATTCAAATGCTCCGAATTGTCTGGGGACTGACCCCAAATAAAAGAGCGCGCATTCTATAGATGCGCGCACCCCTAGTCAACGACTTAGCGACGTAGGTGTCACTCGCCGCCGGCTTCTGCCTTCTCCATTTCGACCGCGAAGCTCTCTTGGAACTCTTCATCGGACATAGTGAGGGACAGTGCACCGTCGTCTACACGCTTTCGGCGTCGCTCTTCGTGATAAGCCAAACCTGTACCGGCGGGGATCAGTCGGCCCACAATCACGTTTTCTTTCAAACCACGAAGGTAATCACGTTTACCTGTTACCGCAGCTTCGGTAAGAACACGTGTAGTCTCTTGGAACGAGGCTGCAGAGATGAAGCTTTCGGTAGCAAGCGAAGCTTTTGTAATACCCAGCAACTCGCGCTCCGCTGTCGGCGACATCAAATTCTGCGCCTCTAGACGATCGCATTCTTCGAGGAACGCTGTGTACTCCACCTGCTCGCCTTTGATGAAGGTCGATTCTCCAGCACCGGATATGATCACTTTACGCAGCATCTGCCGTACGATGATCTCAATGTGCTTGTCATTGATCTTAACACCCTGGAGGCGATAAACCTCTTGGATTTCATTGACTATGTACTTGGCTAACTCTGCGATACCCTTCAAACGCAAGATATCGTGGGGACTCAGAGGACCCTCAGATACAATCTCACCCTTCTCTACCTGCTCACCCTCGAACACCGATAGCTGACGCCACTTAGGAATAAGTTCCTCATAATGATCAGAGCCGTCGGGCAACGTTGAGCCGTCGGTTGGGGTGATAATCAGACGACGCTTACCTTTAGTCTCTTTCCCAAAGCTAACGGTGCCTGAAATCTCCGCCAAAATAGCGGGCTCTTTAGGCTTGCGTGCTTCGAACAAGTCAGCAACGCGGGGCAGACCACCGGTGATATCGCGGGTTTTCGAACCCTCTTGAGGAATTCGAGCAATGATATCGCCAACTTCCACACGAGCACCGTCCTCGAGATTGACGGTTGCCATAGGTGGCAAGAAGTAGTGAGCAGGGACATTGGTACCTGCCAAGGTTAGCTCTTCTCCACTCTCATCAATGAGCGTGACCGCTGGCCGCATATCTTTACCAGCAGTAGGTCGCTCACCACTATCCATTACCGAGATACTGGACAAACCAGTGAACTCATCGGTCTGGCGCTTAATGGTGACGCCGTCTTCCATACCGCTAAATTTAACGATACCCGCGACTTCCGTAATGATGGGGTGTGTATGCGGATCCCAATTAGCAACCACATCACCCGCTGTGCACTGATCTTCATCGTGCACTTTAATAACAGCGCCGTAGGGCACTTTATAACGCTCACGTTCGCGACCGACCTTGTCGAGTACCGACAACTCACCCGAGCGCGATACCGCAACCAGCGAACCATCGAGACGGTCGACGGTCTTGATGTTGTGCAGCTTAATCACACCATCGGAATTCACTTGAATGTTGTCTTTGGCCGCCTGACCCGATGCCGCACCACCTATGTGGAACGTGCGCATGGTCAGCTGAGTACCTGGCTCACCAATCGACTGGGCCGCCACAACACCAATAGCTTCACCGAGGTTGACCTGATGCCCGCGACCAAGATCACGACCGTAGCAGGCCGAACAAATACCGTGGCGTGTCTTACAAGTGATCGGCGAGCGCACTTCAACCTCGTCGATACCCATTTCTTCAAGGCGGCCGGTCCAAACCTCGTCAATCATGGTGTTGGCTTCGAGGATCAGTTCATCAGTACCTGGTTTAAACAAATCTTTTGCCAGCACTCGACCCAGTACGCGATCGGCCAGTGATTCAATAATGTCACCACCGTCAATGACGGGTGTCATCAACAAACCTGCATCCGTACCGCAGTCCTGCTCGGTAACCACCACGTCTTGCGCCACATCGACGAGGCGTCGTGTCAGATAACCTGAGTTAGCCGTTTTCAGGGCTGTATCAGCAAGACCCTTACGAGCACCGTGAGTTGAAATGAAGTACTGGAGTACGTTCAAACCTTCGCGGAAGTTGGCAACAATCGGCGTCTCGATAATGGAGCCGTCGGGTTTAGCCATAAGGCCGCGCATACCCGCCAACTGACGAATTTGCGCCGGCGAACCACGAGCACCAGAGTCGGCGTACATGTAAACCGAATTGAAAGAACTCTGCTCTTCCTCTTCGCCATCACGGTTGATGACCGTTTCCTTTGACAGACTCGCCATCATCGATTTGGCCACCTGCTCGTTAGTGCGCGACCAAATATCAATAACCTTGTTGTATTTCTCACCTTGGGTTACCAGGCCTGCAGCGTACTGCTCTTCAATCTCCTTCACTTCCCCATAGGCACGATCGACAAGCTTTGCTTTCTCTTCCGGAATCTCGAAGTCGTTGACACCGATGGAAGAACCCGACTTGGTTGAGTACTCGTAGCCGGTGTACATCAGCTGATCAGCAAAGACGACCGTCGCCTTTAAGCCAACCACGCGATAACACTGGTTGATAACTCCAGAGATGGCCTTTTTCACCATGGGTCGATTGATCAGATCGAAGGACAAACCTGTCGGAACGATGCCCCACAGCAGAGTACGGCCTACCGTCGTCTCAACAATACGGACGCGGCTAACACCTTCCGAATAGTAATCGGCGACAGTCTCCTCGATGCGCACCTTAATGCGTGCCTGCAAGTGCACCTGCCCCCCTGCATAGGCTCGTTGCACTTCTGTTGCGTCAGCGAACACCATGCCTTCCCCTTGCACGTTGACCCGCTCACGAGTCATGAAGTACAAGCCAAGGACCACATCCTGAGACGGCACAATAATAGGGTCACCCGATGCAGGAGACAGAATATTGTTGGTTGACATCATCAACGCACGTGCTTCGAGCTGCGCTTCGAGGGTCAGCGGTACGTGCACCGCCATTTGGTCACCATCGAAGTCAGCGTTGTACGCAGCACATACCAGCGGGTGCAGTTGTATCGCTTTACCTTCGATTAGCACGGGCTCAAACGCCTGAATGCCCAAACGGTGCAACGTTGGCGCGCGGTTGAGCATGACGGGATGCTCACGAATCACTTCGGCCAAGATATCCCATACTTCGGGGGGCTCACGCTCCACCATCTTTTTGGCCGCTTTAATCGTGCTTGCCAAACCGCGATGTTCGAGCTTGCCAAAAATGAATGGCTTAAACAGCTCTAGTGCCATTTTCTTAGGCAGACCACATTGATGCAAACGCAACGTGGGACCCGTAACGATCACCGAACGACCCGAGTAGTCGACTCGCTTACCGAGGAGGTTTTGACGGAAGCGGCCCTGCTTACCTTTGATCATGTCCGCAAGAGACTTCAGCGGCCGCTTGTTAGAGCCGGTGATGGCCCGCCCTCGACGGCCGTTATCAAGCAGCGCATCGACCGATTCCTGCAGCATGCGCTTCTCATTGCGCACAATAATGTCAGGCGCATTCAAATCAAGCAGCCGCTTCAAGCGATTGTTTCGGTTAATCACCCGGCGATACAAGTCATTGAGATCGGACGTGGCGAAGCGGCCACCATCAAGGGGTACCAGTGGGCGCAGATCGGGTGGGAGCACTGGCAAGGCATTCAATACCATCCACTCCGGCTTGTTACCTGAGTTCGCAAAAGCCTCAAGCAGCTTTAAGCGCTTAGAAAGCTTTTTGATCTTTGTCTCTGAATTGGTGGCAGGAATTTCCTCGCGCAGGCGTTCGACTTCCGCGGCAATGTCGATTTGCATCATGAGGGCCTGAATGGCCTCTGCACCCATCTTTGCGGTGAACTCGTCGCCGAATTCCTCCATCGCTTCGAAGTATTGCTCATCGTTGAGCAACTGTCCCTGATCGAGCGTTGACAAACCCGGGTCAGTGACGACGTACGATTCAAAATAGAGAATCCGCTCAATGTCCCGCAAGGTCATGTCCAGCAATAGACCGATACGCGACGGCAGCGACTTCAAGAACCAAATGTGTGCAACGGGACTCGCCAGTTCGATATGACCCATGCGCTCGCGTCGCACTTTGGCAAGAGCCACTTCAACGCCACACTTCTCGCAAATGACGCCTCGATGCTTGAGACGCTTGTACTTACCGCACAAGCACTCGTAGTCCTTAACAGGGCCAAAAATCTTGGCGCAGAACAAGCCATCGCGCTCGGGCTTGAATGTTCGATAGTTAATGGTCTCGGGCTTTTTAACTTCGCCGTAGGACCAAGATCGAATCATCTCTGGGGAGGCAAGGCCGATGCGAATAGCATCGAAATCTTCATTTTTTTCCCTGCTTAGCAGGTTTAACAAATCTTTCATGTCTTATCCCCCTCAGAAGCCTTCAGACTCAGACTCGAGATCGATATCGATGCCGAGTGAGCGGATTTCTTTGATCAACACGTTGAACGACTCGGGCATGCCCGGCTCCATACGGTGATCGCCATCGACGATGTTCTTGTACATTTTGGTACGACCTGCGACATCATCAGATTTAACAGTCAGCATCTCTTGCAGGGTATAAGCGGCACCATAAGCTTCGAGAGCCCACACTTCCATCTCACCGAAGCGCTGACCACCAAACTGTGCTTTACCACCGAGTGGCTGTTGGGTCACCAAGCTATACGAACCGGTAGAGCGAGCATGCATTTTGTCGTCGACCAAGTGGTTAAGCTTCAACATATACATGTAACCCACGGTCACTTGCCGCAGGAACGTGTCACCGGTACGCCCATCGAACAACGTCAGCTGACCACTGTCGGGAATATCGGCCATACGCAATAAGGCTTTGATCGAAGCTTCTTGAGCACCGTCGAATACCGGCGTCGCCATCGGTACACCCTTGCGCAAGTTATTCGCCAACACCAACAACTCGTCATCGGACAAACTATCAATATCGGCGTCACGTCGGGAATCACTCGCATGAGCGTAGATGCCCTTGATGAATTCCCGTAGCTGGGAGAGCTTAGCCTGCTGCTCGAGCATGTCGTTAATCTTGACGCCCAAACCTCGGGCAGCCATACCCAAGTGAGTTTCAAGAATCTGACCAACGTTCATACGCGAAGGCACACCCAGTGGGTTGAGCACGATATCAATGGGTTCGCCCTTCTCATCAAACGGCATGTCTTCAACCGGCATGATGACCGAGATAACACCCTTGTTTCCGTGCCGTCCCGCCATTTTGTCACCGGGCTGAATGCGTCGTTTAACAGCCAAGTAAACTTTGACAATTTTGAGTACGCCTGGGGCCAGATCATCGCCACTTTGAAGTTTGTCTTTCTTGATTTCAAAGCGCTCGTCCAGCTGTTTGCTCTGCTCTTCAAGCAATCGCTGAGCCGCAGCTAACTGTTCATTTAAACCAGCATCGCTAAGCTTCAGCTTGAACCAATTATCACGATCGAGCTCGGCCAACACCTCGTCGGTAAGCTCAGTACCCTTGGGTAAGCCCGCACCGCTGAGGGTTTTTTGGCCACGCAACAACTCCGCCAAACGCGCGTAAGTGGCCTCCTCGTAGATGCGGAATTCTTCACGCAGGTCCTTGCGATAATCCGCTAGCTGCGACGCCTCAATTTGCTTGGCACGCGGGTCTTTCTCTAAACCATCGCGAGTGAACACCTGCACATCGATGACAGTACCCTTGTAGCTCGAAGGCACACGCAATGAGGTGTCTTTAACGTCAGATGCCTTCTCACCAAAAATGGCACGGAGTAGTTTCTCTTCTGGCGTCAGTTGGGTCTCGCCTTTTGGTGTGACCTTACCCACCAAAATATCACCGGCATCCACCTCGGCACCGATATAAACGATGCCCGACTCATCCAATTTACCCAGCGCACCTTCACCCACATTGGGGATATCTGACGTGATTTCCTCGGGGCCCAATTTGGTATCGCGAGCAATACACGTGAGCTCTTGGATGTGGATGGTGGTGAATCGATCCTCTTGGACCACGCGCTCCGATACCAAAATAGAGTCTTCGAAGTTGTAACCATTCCAGGGCATAAATGCGATACGCATATTCTGTCCTAGAGCTAACTCGCCAAGATCTACCGATGGGCCGTCAGCAAGAATGTCACCGCGCTCAACCCGATCACCCACAGCAACAATGGGTCGTTGATTAATACAAGTATTCTGATTCGATCGCTTGTATTTGGTCAGGTTGTAGATATCGACAGGAGCCTCGTCGGGCCCAACTGCGTCAGTATCAACGCGCACTACAATGCGGCTAGCATCGACCGAATCGATAACACCGCCACGTTTGGCAACCTCACAAACTCCAGAATCTCGCGCTACGTAGCGCTCCATACCAGTACCAACGAGCGGCTTGTCAGCACGCAGCGTTGGCACTGCCTGACGCTGCATGTTTGAACCCATCAGTGCGCGGTTCGCGTCATCGTGTTCCAAGAACGGAATTAGCGCCGCAGCAATGGAAACCACCTGCTTCGGCGATACATCCATGTAGTCGACTTCTAACGCAGGCTTAACCGTAAACTCGTTCATGTTGCGTACGTTGATAAGGTCATCAACGAAGCGGTTATTCTCGTCGAGAGTGGCCGATGCCTGCGCAATCACGTGCTCTGCTTCATTAATCGCCGATAGATACTCGATCTCGTCGGTCACTACGCCATCGACCACCTTTCGATAGGGCGACTCGAGAAATCCGTACTCATTAGTGCGTGCATAGGCCGCCAACGAGTTAATAAGACCAATGTTTGGTCCTTCAGGGGTCTCGATCGGACAAACGCGACCGTAATGGGTTGGGTGCACGTCGCGCACCTCAAAACCAGCGCGCTCACGGGTCAAACCACCAGGGCCAAGCGCGGATACACGGCGTTTGTGCGTTACCTCTGAAAGCGGATTGTTTTGGTCCATGAACTGAGACAGCTGGCTCGAACCAAAGAACTCTTTCACCGCCGCCGATACCGGCTTCGCGTTGATCAAGTCCTGCGGCATGAGGCCTTCGCTTTCGGCCATAGACAACCGCTCTTTAACTGCACGTTCGACGCGAACCAAGCCAACACGGAATTGGTTCTCGGCCATCTCACCTACAGAGCGAATACGACGGTTACCCAAGTGATCGATATCGTCGACGATGCCCTTACCGTTGCGAATGGCAACCAAGGTACGCAATACATCGACAATATCTTCTCGGTCGAGTGTGCCACTGCCTTCAGACTCTTCACGGCCAAGACGACGGTTGAACTTCATACGGCCTACTGCAGATAGGTCGTAACGATCGGCAGAGAAGAACAAGTTCTGGAAGAGGTTCTCCGCCGACTCTTTAGTTGGCGGCTCACCCGGGCGCATCATGCGATAAATTTCGACCAAGGCCTCGAGTTCATTACGCGTGCTATCACCGGCCAAGGTGTCAGAAATGAAGGGACCGCAATCAATCTCGTTGGTGTACAGAGTCTCGATGGTCTCGATGTTGTGCTCGCGAAGCTTCGCCAGCAACTCTTCGGTAATCTCTGTATTGCACTCCACCAAGAGCTCACCGGTATCGGTATTTACTACATTCTTCGCCAGTCGACGACCAAGCAAGTACTCTTCCGGCACAGCCAAGAATTCAACGCCCGCATCATCCAGCTGACGGATGTGACGCGCCGTAATACGACGGCCACGCTCAACAATGACAGTATCACCCGCCAAAATATCGAACGCTGCCATATCGCCTTGGAGGCGCTTCGCTACCAACCTCATTGTGGCAGAGTGCTCTTCGCCCAGCTGGAACACATTGTTCTCGTAGAACATGTCCAGCATTTCCTCAGACTCATAGCCAAGGGCCCGCAGCAGTACAGTAGCAGGCAATTTGCGGCGTCGATCAATGCGAGCGTAAACCATGTCTTTGGGGTCGAACTCAAAATCGAGCCACGAGCCACGGTAGGGGATAACACGAGCGGAGTACAACAGCTTACCCGAGCTATGGGTCTTGCCTTTGTCATGATCGAAGAACACACCTGGTGAACGGTGCAGCTGCGAGACAATAACGCGCTCGGTACCGTTAATGATAAAGGTGCCGTTATCAGTCATGAGCGGAATTTCGCCCATGTAAACATCTTGCTCTTTAATGTCCTTGATGGACTTGGCGGAGGATTCTTTGTCGTAAATTATCAAGCGAACTTTGACACGCAGCGCGCAGGCATAGGTTGTGCCGCGCAGCACACATTCATCAACATCAAAGACAGGCTTGCCCAGTGTGTAGTCGACGTACTCGAGGGACGCATTGCCGCTGTAGCTGACAATGGGGAAAACCGACTTGAACGCCGCGTGCAGACCATAGTCGCCGCGCTGGCCAACGGGTGTCCCATCCTGGGTAAATTTGCGATAGGAGTCCAACTGGATCGCAAGTAGGTAAGGTATATCCATTACCTTTTCGAGCGAGCCGAAATCTTTACGGATGCGTTTCTTCTCAGTGTATGAGTAAGCCATCAATACTCCCCAGCATTTTGGTATCGGGCGTCCCCGACATTAACCGGCGTCAGAACCGGGAAAGGGCCGGAGCGCAATATGCGCCCCAGCCCTGCGAAGCCCAATCGTATCGGGCTCAAAAGAAGCTTACTTGATCTCGACAGAACCGCCGGCTTCTTCAACTTGCTTCTTGATGTCTTCTGCTTCGTCTTTGGAGGCAGCTTCTTTGATCGGGGCAGGTGCACCGTCGACCACAGCTTTTGCTTCTTTCAGACCCAAACCAGTGATCGCGCGAACAACCTTGATCACGTTAACTTTCTTCTCACCCGCAGAGGTCAGAATAACGTCGAACTCAGTCTGTTCAGCAGCGGCTTCACCACCTGCATCACCACCGGCAGCCGCGGGCGCGGCAGCAACAGCTGCAGCAGCAGTTACACCAAACTTCTCTTCCATTGCCTCAATGAGGCCAACGATGTCCATAACGCTCATCTCTGCGATTGCGTCGAGGATTTCTTCTTTTGAAATTGCCATTTCAGTATCTCCTGATGAAAAAGTGTGGGATCAGTACAGCGCGTTAGGCCGCCTGCTCCTTTTGGTCGCGAATTGCAGCCAGCGTACGTACCAGCTTGCCGGGAACTTCGTTGATAGTCTGAACAAGCTTGGTTGCAGGCGCCTTCATGGTGCCCATCAACATCGACAGCGCTTGATCGCGTGTCGGCATCTTGGCCAGTACATCCAATTGGTCAGCTCCCATCAGCTTGCCGCTGAAGGACAGTGCTTTCACCTCGAACTTAGTGTTCGTCTTGGCGAAATCCTTGAACAATCGTGCTGCTGCACCCGGATCTTCCATGGAAAATCCAAACAGAGACGGACCCGTTAACACCTCGTTGAGGCACTCGTATTCCGTTCCCTCGAAAGCACGCTTCGCCAGCGTATTGCGCACTACACGCAATTTGATCTGGTTTTCACGAGCTGTCGCGCGCAGGGCAGTCATGTCAGTCACTGTAACGCCGCGCGCATCGGCGACGACAAGTGACAGAGCACTGGCAGCGGTCTCGTTGACTTCGGCAACAATTGCCTTTTTTT
>CBFHTF010000064.1:0-14640 GCA_965658685.1 Luminiphilus sp. | reverse complement strand
AAGGTGGTCAGGACTACGACATTATGGGGTGGACAGAAGAGCAAGTGGTCGTCGATATCTTGAATCAATACGAGGATCACCTGCACTTTTTGCACACCGTGCGCTAGCAACTACCGTCATCGAGCGATATCAATCTCGGTGATGGGTGCTTTGCTGCGGGTGGGGTTCAGCTGCAACATCGCCGGCACCATGCTTTGTAGTTTCGCTTGTCGATTGTCCGGCGCCGGGTGTGTGCTCAAAAATTCAGGTGAGCGTTTGCCATTGCTTAAATCACCCATCTTCTGCCAGAGCGTCACAGCAGCTTCTGGGTCATAACCGGCCTTGGTTGCCAGTTGCATGCCAAGGTTGTCTGCCTCGGTTTCGGCCGTTCGGCTGTTGGGCAGCTCCAACGCAACTTTGGCCGCCAAACTCGCGCCCGTTACGGCGAGGTTACTGTCTGACGCTGCGCCTACGGCTACCACACCTAAGGTGGTGGCCATTGCCCGAGACATACGCTCAGCGGTGTGGTTGGCTAGGGCATGAGAGATTTCGTGCCCCATGATCTGCGCAAACTCATCATCGGTTAACTTAAGCTGATCGAATAATCCGGTATAAACCGCCATGCGGCCGCCGGCCATACACCAGGCATTCACCGTCTCGGCGTCGTCTATGATGGCTACGCTCCATTTCCAATCGGCGCTACTGGGATAATCCTGTTCTGCAATGGTGACCAGGCGCCCGGTAATGCGTGCCACCCGCCCCATGATTTCAGGGTCGCTGACCAGTTTTTGTTCTTCATCTAGGCTTTTGACGGTGCTCAGGTAGGCGGTTTCCGATTGCACGATGGCGGCCTCGGGTGAAATCAGCATGAACTGAGTGCGTCCCGTGGGGCTGGTAGCGCAGGCACTGAGTAATACCCCGCTTAAGAACATTGCACAAAGCCGCACACACGCCATGATCCACTCCGAACTTAATGATAGACACCCGAGATTAGAACAAGACCAGTGAACTAGGTTCAACTGTGGATGATGCTGAAATTACCGGTGGTCAGCCGTATTGCTACGGTGGCTGTGACTAGCCCGGTTCAGATTCCGCGCCCGCCGATGTGCGCAGGAGCCCGCGATAAGCGGTGCGCGGATCGGATGCCCCCGTGATCACCTTATATACATCCTCGCAAATAGGCATATCCAGCGTGTGCTCGCGCGCCAACTCTATGACAGTGGGCGCGCTTTTTACTCCCTCTGCCACCATGTGCATACTGGCGATGATGTCATCAATGGATCGACCTCGCGCCAGCTCAATGCCGACGTGGCGGTTTCGACTTTGAGGGCTGGTGCAGGTAGCAATCATGTCACCCATACCCGCCAGACCGGAAAACGTTCGAGCCCGACCCCCTAAACATGTGCCGAGCCGCGTCATCTCCGCAAGACCGCGGGTGATAAGTGCCGCACGGGTGTTGTCGCCAGCGCCCAGTCCATCACCCATGCCCACCGCAATGGCGATAATATTTTTGAACACACCGCCAAGCTCACAGCCAATCACATCATCGTTGGTATAAACCCTGAATAGCCCAACGTTCATAAGCGGTTGTAGCCATTCTCGAAGTGTTTGGTCCTCGAGTGCGAGAACACTAGCGGCAGCCTGACCCGCCATAATTTCTCTCGCTAAGTTGGGTCCCGTAAGCACGCCAGCGGGGTGATGGGGCAATACTTGGGTACATACTTCAGTCATGCGTAGCCGACTGCCTGCTTCCAGCCCTTTAGTGAGGCTGATAAGTGGTGTTCCTGGCTTAATGGCATGAGCGCAGGTGGCCAGCACACTGCGAAAGCTGTTTGATGGCACCGCCATAATGACGACGTCGGCACCCTGTACAGCGTCATTGATATCGTGAGAGGCGCGAAGATTCGGGTGCAAATTGGCATCGCCCAAGTAGCGACTATTGCGATGATCTCGATTGATTTCATCGACGGTCTCGACACTGCGTGCCCACAAGGTGACGTTGACGTTGCGGCTAATCAAGCTGGCCACTGTGGTGCCCCAGCTGCCACCGCCAATAACTGCGAAATTATAGTTCTGCACGTACTGCGTCCCTCGTTGTTGGGGTTGCACGCGACGCTATGGAAGTCGCGCGACAGACCTCTACCCGACGCACCAGGGCCAGCAATTGTTGCTGCTGTTGCTGTCGTTGTAGGTGGATCTGGAAATCGTTGCTGTTTGTCAGTCCGCGTGCAGTGAATACTGTCCAAGCGTTTTTGAACAGCAGTTTCCCCATAGAGGCCTCACTCGCGATACGACGTTGTAAGTAGGCTTGTCTGCCATAGTTCATACAGCGTTCGATGAAATCAGTTTCATCAAGGGCTTCATGGGGTGTGAGATCACTCAATATGTCGGCACCAAGGCTGTAACTCTCGACGAATATTTGTAGCACCATGTGCGCAACTTGGGGTGACGTGCTTAACAGTAGTTTTCGCGCGCCTTTCGCTCCTCTGTGTAGCTCCTCTTGCCAAGTAGGGGTTGTTCTATTGAGCTCTTCAATGATCTCTTCATGGAATTTATCCGTTGGCGGATAGAAAAACTCAAACTTAAATAAATCTCTGAGTTCATTGACTTCGCGCCAGAATAGCTCGGTGCTGTCGAAATCGTTGGCATCATGGTCGCTGATGGCAATGAGAGCCAGCTCTATAATGGCCTTGTTCACGAAGTAGTGGACGATGGTGTTTCGGTAGTAGCTCGCTACCGCCGCTCTGCCCGCCGCTACGCCATAGACGGTTGCTGGCCCACCATCGAATCGGGTTAGTATGTTCTCTTCGATCATCAACTGTAATAACTTGTCGATTCCCGCTTCATGTTGTCGGTCGAAATCGAGAGACATGCGCAGTGATCGCTGTCGCGCCCATGTCACAATGCGGTCAACTTCCTCGCTGACTTCGGTTTCAGTCAGTGCCCGGGGATAGACGCCAAGTAGTGCCATACAGACCACTGCTGGATAGGTGATGGGTGTTACACGATTAGCCTCAACGGCTACCTGAAACGCTATTTTCGACAGTGCCAGTCGATCGTCTGGCGCGGGGGCTTTGGCAAGCACCACCGGCTCGCCAAAATCTACATAAATCTTACCCATGGGTCTGGCTAGGCTCCTGACGTAACCCACAAGCCAACCCAGCGATTCGGGTGCTTTCGGAACGCCTGCCTGCTCTTTTGCGTATTCTTCAGCATCTCGTATTAAATCGTAGGAGACAGTTACGGGGATGATATGCACATTGTGTGCATCACTGTTGTAGCAGCCTTCCAAGACATACTTTAGGACCCCGTATTTGGGAGGCATTAACTTGCCCAGTCGCGATCGGGTGCCTTCAAATGACCAAGTCAATGGGAAGCGTTTTTCCATCAGGTAGCCAATGTACTGACGCAGCACCGCTTTATAAATTTCGTTGTCACCAAACGAGCGTTTAATGAAGATACCCCCCGCTCTACGGACGAGAAATCCGAGCAGTGGAATATTGAGATTTGCACCACCAAAAAAATGGGGTACGGGAAAATCGTTGTCGAATAGGATTTTGGGCACTACAAAGCCATCGATATAGGTTTTGTGGGTCCAAAGCAGTGCCGAGGGGTGGTGGCGAACAATACTTCGAATGCGTTCAAGATCTTCCGTTCGATAATACAAGCGGGGTTCGTAGCCAAGCCCGAGGCAGAAGTTACAGAACTTCATCCAAACATCCAGCCAGAAACTGGTGGGGATTGAGATCATTTCACTGAAGTACTCGTCGACCTCGCGCATGACGGCCGATCGCGTCCCCTGCCGCTGTTGGGCTATCGCGTACAGTTGCTCGTTAAAGGTCTGGTTGTTGCGCAGGCTTTGGGCGACGTAGCGCGGGACCTTGTAGCGCCCACCGCGCAGTCGGCGTTCTGCCATGTCGAGCACGATGGCCGCTTGGCGCGCCACAAATACCGCAAAGTCTTCCTGGTGTTGGTGGGGGTGAAGGGCATATTGATGGGTATAGCGCTCGGCCATGGCGCCTTGCTGGGCGGGTGCCCCGGCAATTAAATGCACTCTGTCGGGTTGTGTGCGCAATATGTGTTGCGCTCGCCAACGGCCTGGGTTGCGATTGCCCCACAGTAAATCCGATAAGCGAGGCCCGGTCTCAAGCGCGTCGGCGTCGGGCATCCAAGCAACTCGCAACGGCGCCACCACCCAGTCTTCAGGGGAATCCAGCTGACGGCTGAGTGGTTGCTGCACGATTGGGTCTCGGTCGTCGCGCAGTAGCAGTATTAGCCTGGCACATTGGCGACCAGCGGGTTGATGTTGATCAATCCAGGCCTCCAGCAGCTGTTGCTCAACATTACTACTGGCATCGAGTAAGAATAGCGTTGGTCCTGAGCCCGGGGGCCAGGGAGATTCCGCCATTTTGTCTGCCAGCTGCGGGTAACGCCTTGGCATTTCTAGCCCTCGGACAAGCGCTTTGGCCTCACCGCAGATGACTTGCTGGTTTTTCGTTTTGCGGTGCCGCTTTTAGCGGGTGTTGTTATTGTGGCCGACGCCTTGGGGGCTCGGCGGCTTTTCGCAGACGGTGTGCTGGCTTTACGCTTTGTTGTTGTGCGTTTTGTGTCGCCCGCCACTGGCACTTTATCGGTAGACGCGGCTTTTTTGCGTGCTCGCGATGACCGACTTTTGGGCTTTACATCCTTGGTAGCAGCTTTACTGCCAGCAACCGTCTCTTGGGTTGATTGTGTGGGTTGACCCAGTGTGGTGAGGAATAAATTTCGAACCTCTGTTACCTGCTCATTCATGTTCGCCGCCGTCCAATGGCGGGTATCGATTGGGGGTAATACATCGACGCGCACTCTACCCGGACGGAATAAGAAATCCCCCTTGGGCGCTATGTCACCGGCATTATGAATCACTATGGGAACAATAGGGACGCCAACTTGCATGGCAATGTGGAAGCCCCCTTTTTTAAACGGTGCCAGTTTACGTGACGGCGTGCGTGTGCCCTCTGGGGCTATCACCAAGGATTTTCGCTGCTCACGCATGGCATTAACCAGCGGCTTCATGGATTCAATGGCGCGTTCTCGATCTGAGCGATCAATGAAAATAGTGCCTGCGTAACCCATGACCTGGCCAATAACCGGCATGCGTTTGATTTCTTTTTTACCTACCGCCACAACATCTCGGCGTACGAGACTGGCCATGATGGCGACGTCGGCCTTGCTCTGATGATTGAACATGAAAACAGCGGGCCGGTGACTCCATAAATGCTCTTCGCCGTGCACATCGAGATCTAAGCCGATAAGAGCGTTACAGGTATCGGCAAACAGTGAAATAGAGAAGTTGACCGAGTCCCTTTTAGAGCCGGTAAGTGCATAGATGGGTAGCCCGGCGGCAAAGCTGCCAATGAGCGAGCTGGTGGCCCACACAGATCGCATGAATCGCTCTACCGTTATTTTACCGCGGCTATCGAAGCTGGCGCTGGGCCAATGCCGCTGTTCGGTGACGGTTTTTAGGCGTTTCCTAGGGTTTAATGTTACCGGTTTGCCAACCCGCTCAAGTAATTGGATGTCATCGATGCTGTCTGAGTAAAAAAAACTTTGGTCGAGATCAGCGCCTGTTTCTGAGGCCAGTGATTGTGCTGCAAGCACTTTGCCCTCACCAAACACAGTGGGCTTAATGACAGCACCGGTAAATTTATCGTCGACGACTTCTAGTTCTGTGCAGTAAACCCGATCAATACCCAAATCTGTCGCACAGGATTCAACCTGATAAGGCGTCGCCGAACTTATGATGGCCACTGTATGGCCTTTGGCCTGATGCGCCTCTATTAGGCGCCGGGTTTCAGGGTAGACAAGGCGTGCAATTTTACGACGGAACAAATGCTCGCTATTGCCGCGATAGTCAGTTTCGGAGCGTCCCGCCAGATACTGTGCATGGACTGCCATTAGTGCTGAAAAGCCCATATTACCCAGACCGAAGCTAGCGAGGGCTCGGGTCATTTGCGCCAGTTCTTCGATAGAAAGCTCTCGTTGCACAAGCGCGTCCTGCAAGAACACGGTGGCTGAATACCCGGCAATGATGGTGCCATCGAAATCGAATAAAGCGGCGGTGTCTGGGCCCGGTTCACTGGACTCGATTTCCGCCAGCAGCTTGTCGATGGTCACGGGCGCGTCTCCCTCGTAGGCGTCCTTAAGCACTGGTTACTTTTCTATCAGCAACCCTCGCCACAACATACACGTCACCGGAAAGTCGGGCAATGGATCGATAGTGCACATTCCTTTGCTTGAGCCACTATTCTTTTTTTTCGAAACGGTTACATTCCACTGATCTGATAACCCACCGCTTTCTCGCAAGGGGACTACATGGATTTTGGCGCCCTCGTTCTTATACCCACCCTTTGTGTTTTGGTACTGGCAATCTGGAGTCACCGCACCCTTGAGTCAGTCATTGTCGGTGCCATCGTGGCATTTCTGATGATGGATGGCTGGATGTTTATTGACCGTTTGGCCGCGGTGACCACCGAGGTGTTAATGGATGAGGTAACCGCCTGGGTTGTGTTGGTCTGCGCCCTTTATGGCAGCTTTATTGCCCTGTTGGTGAAAGGTGGTGGGTCCTATGTCTTTGGGCGTTTATTGACTCAGCGCTTACAAGGCAAGCGATCAAGTTTATTGGCTACCTGGCTTATGGGTATGGCGATATTCCTTGATGACTATCTCAATTCATTAACGGTTGGTGCCACTATGAAGTCGGTCACCGATCGTTGTAAGACGTCTCGGGAGATGCTGGCCTATGTGGTTGATTCCACCGCAGCTCCGATGTGCTTACTGATACCGATCTCAAGCTGGGGCGTTTATTTTGCTGGGCTGCTGGAAAAAAATGGCGTCGCCTCGCCTGGTGAGGGTATTGCCCTATTCGTTGCGTCCATTCCTTACATGTTCTACCCGATTCTAGCCATTGTGTTGGTGCCCCTCGTGATTTTAGGCGTTGTACCTCTGATCGGGCCCATGCGTGTTGCCGAGCACCGGGCGGAGACGACCGGTGATTTGGGTGTTTTTGAGGACCCGGCGCTCACCGTTGAGACCTCTGAGCGCGCTAATTTATCTGCCTTCTTTTTACCCATTGTCGTTCTACTGGTTTTCACTGTGTTACCCAGTGTCGATTTGTTACGAGGTGTGATGGTGGGGGTTTTATTCACGGTGGTGCAGTACGGTGTGATGCGGGTGATGCCACTTACTACCATTCTCGATACTTGCGTCGACGGCCTCAAATCTATGGTGCCGGTACTGTCAATGTTGCTGGCATTGTTTGTCTTTGTTGAGGCGAACAACGCTATTGGACTTACTGCTTATGTCATTGAGGCTGTTACGCCCTATATGAGCGCTGCGCTGTTACCCGTTTTATTGTTTGCCACGATAGCAGCGGTTTCGTACACCACAGGATCCAACTGGGGGGTTATCGCTATTGCCATGCCAGTAGCGTTTCCTTTGGCCCAGGCACTAGACGTCAATATGCCGCTGGTGGTGGGTGCCTTGTTGTCGGCGAGTGGTTTTGGCAGCCACGCTTGTTTTTATTCCGATTCCACCGTGCTGAGTGCTCAGGGCGCAGGCTGTCGCACTTATGATCATGCGCTGACGCAGTTACCCTACGCGCTGATTGGAGCGGTTGGCGCGGCCTTGTTTTACCTGGTGGCAGGTTTCGTCTTGTAGCGCAGCCGAGCTTCAGTGTCATGGCGCGGTCCGCGGTATTTCAGTGCAGACAGTTCGAAATGACACACTACACTCGGCTGATTAATTGAGTTGGTTCAAAAATAGGCATGCTAATTGCTACTGCTGAATAATTGCCACCGTCAAAGAACAACACTATGGCTGCACCACCATTAAAAGAATCTGTGCCGATGCCAAGCCCTGCACAGTGTTCTGAATTTTTAGAGCAGCATCGATTATCGATCCATTACCTTAGTGGTGCTGAGCGTTGGTTTATGCCGCTGGCACATGCCATCTGGGGCCGACGCAGCCAACTTGGCCGGCCACTATTGGTGGCCCTTAATGGCTCGCAGGGATCCGGTAAGAGCACTTTAGCCGCGTGGCTTTGCCTTGTTCTTCGAAATGCAGGTCTAACAGCTGTTTCGGTATCCCTTGATGATTTTTATTTAACCCGCGCCCAGCGCCAAACATTAGCTCAGACGGTTCATCCGTTGTTGGCGACGCGCGGCGTACCCGGTAGTCACGATGTGGCGCTCATGCAAGCCACCTTGCATGGGCTGCTGGGGTGGGATCAGGCCCCTGGTCGCACTGTTTTGGTGCCATCTTTTGATAAAGCCCTCGATGAGCGCACCGACAAGGCGCACTGGCATCGTATTGGTGCGCCTGTCGATGTTGTGATTTGGGAGGGCTGGTGTTTGGGTGCGAGCGCACAACCGGCGTCGGCCTTGGCGACAGCTGTCAACGACTTGGAAGCACATGAGGATCCTCAAGGCGTGTGGCGGCACTATGTGAACAGGGCACTGGCTCAAGATTATCAGCCACTCTTTAACCAAGTTGACTATTGGGCCATGCTGTTGGCGCCGGGCTTTGAGAGCGTCTATCAGTGGCGTCTTGAGCAAGAGCAAAAGTTAGCGCAAAAGGTAAAAGGGCAGTCTGCACCTGGTTTGATGTCGAAAGCGGATATTGCTCGATTTATAGGGTTTTATCAGCGTCTTACCGAAGTCTGTTTGGACACTCTCCCGTCACGGGTCGATGGGTGTTTTCGGCTTGATGAGGCCCGCCAAGTGCAGTCTTTTAGTCAGCACCCGATAGCAAGCTATACCGGTGCAGGGGGTGGGCATTGACACGTTATTTGGTGGTAACCGATCTCGACGGCTCGCTGTTGGATCACTACACCTACAGCGCTGAACCCGCCATACCCGTGCTCCGGGAGTTGCACGAACGCGATGTGCCGGTGGTGTTATGCAGCAGTAAAACACGCGTTGAAATGAAGCAGCTACGGCAAAGGCTTGAATTGGCGACGCCATACATCGTTGAAAATGGTGCAGCTGTTTTCATGCCCTCCGATGGACCATGGAGACTACCCCAAAACACTGACAATACGGCCGAACTTGTTGATGGAGACTGGTGCCATCGGTTCGGCCCCGGGCGACGACATTGGCTAGATTTGCTCAATACGTTACCGAGTACTTGGGATGACGTATGGCGCGGCTTTTCCGATCTGACCACGCATCAGATTGCCGACGTAACCGGTTTGTCCACTGACGAGGCTGCACTCGCCGCTGCTCGGGAGTTTGGCGAGCCGGTACAGTGGCTGGGAACGCCTTCAGAGCAAACGCGATGGTGTGCTTGGTTAGAAGCGCGCGGTGCCACCATCTTGCGCGGTGGTCGTTTTTTACATGTGGGCGGGCCTTGTGATAAAGGCATTGCGTTGCAATGGTTGCGTGATGCCATGACTGACCGGATGGTAGAGGAGCAGCCCCCAGTGACTATCGCACTTGGGGATAGCCACAATGACATTGCGATGCTCGAAGCCGCCGACTATGCGGTCATCATTCGATCCCCTGTACACCCACCGCCATCGTTATCTGCAGAAAAGGCGGTGTACATTACCCGTGCGACGGGCCCGTTGGGATGGGTCGAAGGTATTCGCTACTGGCAGCAGCAGCTTTCTTTTTAGTTACCAGGACACACTTCATGGCTGATTTTCATCAGAATGGCATTATCACGACCCTGCATAATTTGGGGGAAAGAGACCTCGATGAAATCGAGGCAGAGTTGACTCGCTTTGGTTTGCGTCGCCCACTCGGTCTGATACTGCCTTCCTTATACTCCGAGCTACAGACGAAAGCGCTGCCAAAAATTGTGGGCGATTTAACCCGAGTACCCTACCTCTCTCAGATTGTTGTGGGTCTCGACCGTGCCGATGAAGACCAAGACCGCGAGGCCCTGACGTTCTTCGCTCAATTCCCACAGCACCATCGCGTACTGTGGAACGACGGGCCGCGTTTGCGCGCCATCGATGCGGAGCTTGAGGGGCTCGGTTTAGCCCCCCCGGAGCCAGGTAAAGGTCGTAATGTTTGGTATTGCATGGGCTACACCTTGGCGACCGGCAAGGCAGAGTCGGTTGCTATGCATGACTGTGACATCCTCACTTACGATCGATCGTTATTGGCGCGCCTGATTTATCCGGTAGCCAACCCACTATTCAATTATGAGTTTTGCAAAGGGTATTACGCGCGTGTCGCCAATGGTCAAATCAATGGGCGTGTGTCACGTTTGCTGGTTACCCCTCTGATTCGAGCGCTCAAACGGGTTCTTGGTGAGACTCCTTTCCTGAATTACCTCGACAGCTTTCGCTATATTCTGGCGGGCGAGTTTGCCTTTCGTCGCGATGTGTTGAACGACATCCGAATTCCCAGTGACTGGGGTCTGGAGATCGGTGTCTTGAGTGAAATGTACCGTAACTACAACAATAATCGGCTGTGCCAAGTAGATATTGCAGACACCTACGACCACAAGCACCAAACCCTGTCTTTGGAGGATCAGCGAGCAGGGCTATCGCGAATGTCTATTGATATCGCCAAAGCACTTTTCAGGAAGTTAGCCACCCAAGGGCATGTATTTTCAGCGGAAACCTTTCGGACCTTGAAAGCCACCTATTTCCGCATCGCTCTCGATTTCGTCGAAACCTATCGAAACGACGCCATTATGAATGGTCTCGATTTCGATATTCACAAAGAAGAGAAAGCGGTGGAGATGTTTGCTCGTAACATTATGGATGCCGGCAAAGTGTTCCTAGAGCGCCCAATGGAGACACCTTTCATTCCTAGTTGGAATAGGGTTGTCAGCGCAGTGCCCGATATTTTCGAGCGATTGTCTGCTGCGGTCGAGGAAGATAACCGTGACTATGCACCCTCGTAATTGGAGTCTCCATGCAAACGGGATTACGACAGCGTTTGATTCATCAGTTGGATCTGATTTACGGCGATATCACTGGCATTGATAGCAGTGACTCGATTGCCGATCGCCTTCTAGCGCTGATGCGGCTCGACGACAGTACACCCACGCCTGAGCCCCATTGCAACTTGTGGGACCAGCGAGATGTGGCGCTTATCACTTATGGTGACACTGTCTTGCAGCCTGGGCAGCGCCCACTGCAAACCTTGTGTCAGTTTTTAGATGAGCAAGTGCAGGGTCTGGTGTCTTGCGTCCATGTATTGCCTTTTTTTCCTTGGACATCCGATGATGGTTTTGCTGTGCTCGATTACTCCAGTGTCAACGAGGCTTTGGGCGGCTGGGATGATATTGAGCAAATGGCAGCCCACTATCGATTGATGGGCGATCTGGTAATTAACCACTGTTCCAGTCGCAGCCCATGGTTTGAAAACTTTAAGGCAGGGGTTGATCCCGGGCGTGGTTATTTTATGACCGCCTCACCTGAAGATGCCCTGGATGATGTGGTGCGACCCCGGACATCACCACTACTGATGCCGGTTGAGACCGTCGATGGCCAGCAGCATGTGTGGTGTACCTTTAGCCATGATCAGGTTGACTTCGACTTTCGTAATCCAATGGTGCTCGAGGAGTTCGTCAAAATCATCCGGTTACACCTCGATAAGGGTGTGCGTGTCTTTCGGCTCGATGCCGTGGCATTTTTATGGAAGCAGGTCGGCACATCGTGCATTAACCTGCCCCAAACCCATGAAATGGTGCGGCTACTAAGACCGTTAGTGGAGCACGCCCAACCTGATTGCCTCATTATTACTGAGACCAACATACCGAACCGCGAGAATCTAACCTACTTTGGTAACGCCAATGAGGCGCATGCTATCTACAACTTTTCGTTACCGCCGTTGCTGGTGTACACCCTGCTCAGTGGTAACAGTCGCTACTTGAGTCAGTGGCTTATGAGCATGCCACCAGCACAAAATGGCACCACTTATTTTAATTTTATTGCATCCCATGACGGCATCGGTATGCGACCTGCCGAGGGCCTGCTCGCTGACGAAGAGATCGACAGTTTCCTCGATGCGCTGCAGCGTTTTGGTGGCCTGTTGTCATGGCGGGCAGATGCGGGTGGTCGCAAAAAAGTTTACGAAGTGAATATAGCGTTGTTCGATGCTTTGCAGGGTACCCTCGAGGGCTTTGATGACCATGGCTTAGAGCGATTTGTTTGTGCCCACGCTGTTATGTTGGCGCTCGAAGGCATACCGGCCTTTTATATTCATAGTTTACTGGGGACACGTAACGACCTACGCCGAGTGGAGCACACCGGCCATAATCGCTCCATTAATCGGAGCCAGTGGCATTACGATGAGCTGGCCGCATTGTTGAGTAATAGTGCAGGCCACCATCGTCAGGTACTCGATCGGCTGCGACAGCTCATCAAGCTACGTCGCGAGCAGCCGGCTTTCCACCCTAACGCTACCCAGTTCACCTTACAGATGGGTGAAGGCCTGTTTGGCTTTTGGCGCCAAAGTATGGATCGGCGTCAGAGCATCTTTTGTATCTTCAATACCAGTAACACGAGCAGGCCCCTGAATTTAGGGGACATCAATTTAGTGTTGACGGACCAGTGGCATGACCTCATTAGCGGTCAATCCTTTGCTCAGGGTAATGAGACCCTCATATTGCGGCCGTATCAGGCGGTTTGGATCAGTAATGGCGAGGCTGCCGCTATTTGAAATAGCGTAACAAGCGACGCCAGACTGATACCGGCGGTGCACTATTGGGCGCTGGTGAGTGCTCACGGGATGCTGTCTCGGGGCTGCCCGCCGCTGAGCGGATTACCGAGGCGCGCCGCTGCCAATCCTCGAGCCATTGGGGCACCAGGGAGGCTGGCATGGGCGCGCCCGAGAAGTGGCCCTGACAGACCTGCGCCCCTGACGCCTGCGCTTGGCGCCAGTCATCGATTGTTTCGATACCTTCGGCGACCACTGCCAGTCCCAAGCCCAAGCCGATACTGGCGCTGTTATCAAGGATCACCCGCTTATCGGTTTGGCGGTGCGCATCCGTCACAAACGCTCGGTCGATTTTAAGTTCGGTAAAAGGCATTTGATTCAGTTGCGCGAGCGACGAGTAGCCCGTACCAAAATCGTCAATTGCTACCCCCAAGCCCATTTGTCGTAGATAGGATAGGTTGGCTAGTAACAAAGGCATGTTTTTGCTTACCCGAGACTCTGTCACCTCAATAATAAGGCCTTGAGGGTCAACGCCAGTGGCATCGAGTTCAGCACTGACCCAATCGACATAATCCTCCGACTCCAGATCGTCGACTGAGGTGTTGACCGAGATATGCCAGTGCCTACCCTCCTGTTGCCAGAGCGCCAACTGTGCCAGCACTTGGCGTGATACGGAGCGCGTCAAGCTGTGGATAAGGCCTTCAGTTTCGGCAATGCTGATAAAGCGATCGGGTTCAACCACAGGAAAGCCTGGCTCTACCCAACGTGCGAGCGCTTCGAAACCCACTACTGTGCCTGATGGCATGGCGACTTTGGGTTGGTACCAGGGTTGGATCACGCCTTTAGCAATGGCTGCTCGTACCTCCTCTGGGCCGATGGGGGCTCGATCGAGGCTATCAGTGACACTGATGACTCTCAGCTTTGTCATCACGGCCGCTAGGCTTCCGGGTTTGCACGGGAGGGGCAGCATACCCATGAGAATCAAGCGTGCAGCGGCCACTTTTTGTTCGATAACCGGTCCTGAAACGTCGAGGTCCGTGTCGAATACGAGTAGCTGAGCGGAACGCTGTGTCGACTTCAATAAGCGTAATGGGTCTGGCTGAAGGGCGAGGGGATTACTGACTACAACTAAATCGACGGCGTCGCCTTTGAGAACATCGACGACGCTTTGGATATCGCAGCTAATGTAATTCGCCGCTAACTCACGCTCGAGCAAACGGCGCAGTCGATTTGACAGCACCATTGACTCAGTTAATACAACGACGGTGGGGTGTTGCTCTTTTGGCATGAGCGTTAGGACATCTAATTAAAAAGTGCGTGCGTAGATTAACAGGAAGCTAACGAAATTCCTGTAACTAGAATCTGATTCTGCACTTTTGGACCCTGCTTTAATGACGGTTTTACCTGTATTTATTGACATTGAAGCCTCAGGGTTTGGTCATGATAGTTATCCTATTGAAATAGGTGTCGCGTTTTCCGATGGTAGCCAGTACAGCAGCCTGATAAAACCCGCACCTCATTGGCAATACTGGGATCCCCATGCAGAGAGCATCCATGGCATTGACCGCCAGCAACTTCTTCGAGACGGCGCTTCCGCAAGTGTAGTGGCCAAAGAGCTGAATGAGCTCTTGGCAGGTCAGACCGCGTACAGCGATGGCTGGGTTGTCGACAAGCCATGGCTTGATCAGCTATTTCGTGCAAGCAGTCAGGACCCTAAATTTTGGCTTAGCCCGGTTGAGCTTATTTTATCGGAGGCACAGATGGTAAGTTGGCAAGCGACACGCGAGGCCTTATTACCGACCTTTACCGGCCGCTTACACAGAGCGGGCTCCGATGCGCGACTGAACCAAATGACGTGGCAGACTTTAGATTTGGCCGCCTAGCCCATTGTTGATAGCCCATCGTTAATAGCCCCTTGTTGACAGCCCCTTGTTGACAGCCCCTTGTTGACAGCCCCTTGTTAGCCTATCGGTAAAACAGCACTTTTTGGTGAGCTGACTTC
>CBFHTF010000063.1:0-14810 GCA_965658685.1 Luminiphilus sp. | reverse complement strand
CTTCGGCGACGGCACCAACGTTTTCTAGGATGAAACTGGCGTTGGCCAGCTGTTTTTGCTCCTCTTCAAGTTGTTCAATATCGCCATCCTTGAGCTCGAGTGCGTCTAGCTCTTGAACTTGATAATGCAATAGTTCACGACGCGCGTGATCCTCGTCTGATTGGTGGGTTAGCGTATCGAGCTGTTGCTGCAGCACACGACCCTTGCGCGCCGTCTCTGCAACTTCCAAAGCCAGTGTTTCCGCGCCGGCAAAGGTATCGAGAAGCTGGCGTTGTGTGTCTGTACGCAACAGCGATTGATGCGCGTGCTGGCTATGGATGTCAACAAGCAGTGCGCCGATTGCAGCGCAGTCGCTCAAGGTTGCGGGCGCACCGTTAACAAAACTTTTGGAGCGACCTTCTGCGCTAATGGTTCTCCGCAACAGACACTCATTTTGGTCGGTGTTCAGGTCGCGCTCGGCTAACCACGACTGCGCTTCCTTAAGGTGTGTGAGATCGAAGGTGGCAGTGATATCGGCTCTTTGAGATCCGGGACGCACAGTGCGCGCATCGGCCCTATCGCCAATGCACAGGCCCAATGCATCTAGCATGATCGACTTGCCGGCACCGGTTTCTCCGGTGATGGCAGTCATGCCGCCCTCTAGGTCAAGATCGAGATGATCGACAATGGCGTAATCGCGAATTGCTAAGTGTTTGAGCATGATGTCATGTCCGGTGTTTAACGCTTTATAGCTTAATGAAGTGGGGTCGAAAACATCGAAAGCAGCGCTTTGTCTGAAAATCTGGCTGTGCTACAACTGTTGTCAGAGGAAATCATTCATGTTGACACACGATCTCTCACTACGAGCAACCGACTTACTGCGGACATTGGTGGAGATGCACATCCGCGAAGGGCATCCCGTTGGCTCCAAGGCGCTTCATGCCGCCAGTGGTTTGTCGGTAAGCCCCGCCACTATTCGCAATATTATGGCCGATCTCGAGGATCGAGGCTTTTTGGCAGCGCCCCACACTTCCGCTGGCCGTGTGCCCACTGCCCAAGGGTACCGTTTTTTCGTTGATAGTTTGTTGCAAGTACAGCCCCTCGATGCAGCCGCTGTGCGCGCGCTGCGCGATGAGTTGAACCCCAATCGCTCGACAGCAGACCTAGTGCAAGCGGCGTCTACTATGCTGGCAGCGCTCACCACTCAAGCGGGTATTGTTACGGTACCGCGCCCTGAAGCGCAGCAATTGCGGCACGTAGAGTTTCTTGCGCTATCAGAAAACCGCGTGCTGGTGATTCTGGTGACCAACGAAAAAGAAGTACAAAACCGGATTATTCAGCTTGCAAGGCCTATGAGCGAAGCTCAGTTACGCCGTGCTGCCGAGCTGGTTAACGAGCGTTACGCGGGTACGGATTTGAATGCTGTTAAGCAGCGTCTGGTTGCTGAAATGGCCGAGGCTCGGAGCCGTATTGATGATTACATGACCGCCGCGCTTACCCTTGCCAATGATGCCTTATCAAGTGACGAGCCCTCTGCCGAGTATGTAGTGGTTGGCGAGAGCCACCTGCTTGATCAAGTGGGGGTCGACGATATTAGCAAGCTGCGTGAGTTGTTTGATGCGTTTGAGCGCAAGCGCGACCTGCTCGACTTGCTTGAGCGCTCCTCTCGGGCCGATGGGATCAATATTTTTATCGGTGAAGAGGCCGGCTACTCGGTGCTCGGTGATTTTTCTGTCGTTACCGCGCCGTACATGCAAGGCAGTCAGACGCTGGGCGTGCTCGGCGTCATTGGTCCGACGCGTATGGCCTATGAGCGGGTAATACCCATGGTCGATGTGACGGCTCGCATGCTGAGTGCTGCGTTATCTCGATAATCGTGTCTTGAAATTTTAACCCGTTGTCCCCACTTCCCCCGCAATCACATTATGGGCTTGCGAGCCACAAACGGCAGGGGAAGGCACATGTCAGAAGACAAGCAAGAACAATCTGAAGTAGAGCAATCGGCCCCAGAGGCCAGCATCACCGAATCGCCGGATGTTGACGTTGAATCAACGGATGAAACCCCCGAGTCTGTATCCTTGGAATCGGTCATTGAAAAGCTTGAAGCAGATCTCCAAACAGCACGAGACGCAGAGTTACGCGCCCAGGCTGACGCGGTGAATGCGCAGCGTCGTGCACAAACCGAAGTCGATAAGGCTCGTAAATTTGCCTTAGAGCGGTTCATTAGCGAGCTGCTGCCGGTAGTCGATAACCTCGAGCGCGCGTTGGGCGCAGGTGGTGATAGCGAAGCGGCCAAGCCCATTATTGAGGGTGTGGAACTGACCCTTAAGAGCTTTGTAGATGCTCTGGACAAGAACGGTGTTGTAGCCGTCGACCCCACTGGCGAACCCTTTGATCCGCAAACGGCTCAGGCCATGACCATGGTGGAAAATCCCGACGTTGAACCCAACACCGTTACCTCAGTGATGCAAAAGGGTTACACCCTAAATGGTCGATTGCTGCGTCCCGCCATGGTGATTGTGAGCAAAGCACCCGCCTGATTCACGCAAAAAATGCAGGGTTATTGGTGTTCGTACCTTGAAATTACCAAACCCGTACCAACATACAGAAACAAGCAAGCACGCTGGCCGGTAGCCAGCCGATAGGAGATAGAAATGGGCAAAATTATTGGTATTGACTTGGGAACCACCAACTCCTGCGTCTCGGTACTGGAAGGTGGTCAGGCGCGTGTTATTGAGAACGCAGAGGGTGGTCGAACCACACCATCCATCGTAGCTTACACCGATGATGGTGAAATCTTGGTAGGTCAGTCTGCAAAGCGGCAGGCCGTGACTAACCCCATTAACACCTTGTTCGCTGTTAAGCGTCTGATTGGTCGTCGGTTCGAAGACGATGTCGTGCAAAAAGACATCAAGATGGTGCCGTACAACATCGTTAAGGCAGACAACGGTGACGCATGGGTACAAGTTAAAGACAACAAGATGGCACCACCACAGGTGTCAGCTGAAGTTCTTCGTAAAATGAAGAAGACAGCTGAAGAATACTTAGGTGAGTCGGTCACTGAAGCGGTTATCACGGTACCTGCTTACTTCAACGATTCTCAGCGTCAGGCAACAAAAGACGCGGGTAAAATTGCGGGTCTCGAAGTCAAGCGCATTATCAACGAGCCAACAGCGGCCGCGCTGGCCTACGGCATGGATAAAGCGCAAGGTGATCGCACGGTAGCGGTTTACGATTTGGGTGGTGGTACCTTCGATATTTCCATTATTGAAATCGCCGAGGTTGACGGCGAGCACCAATTCGAAGTGTTGGCCACTAATGGCGATACATTCTTAGGTGGTGAGGACTTCGATCTTCGTCTCATTGAGTACCTGGCGGAAGAATTTAAGAAAGAAAATAGCATCGACCTACACAACGATCCGTTGGCACTTCAGCGCCTGAAAGAAGCCGCTGAGAAAGCCAAGATCGAACTTTCTAGCTCGCAGCAGACCGAGGTCAATCTTCCGTACATCACAGCTGACGCAACGGGTCCGAAGCACTTGGTGGTTAAGTTGTCTCGATCCAAGCTGGAGTCGTTGGTTGAAGAGCTCGTTAAGCGCTCTCTCGAGCCTGTAAAAGTTGCATTGCAAGATGCCGGCTTGTCACCGAGTGAGATTAACGATGTGATTCTGGTCGGTGGTCAGACTCGCATGCCTATGGTGCAAAAGGCGGTTGCCGATTATTTCGGCAAGGAACCTCGGAAAGACGTGAACCCCGATGAGGCTGTGGCCATGGGTGCGTCTATTCAGGGTGCGGTACTGTCGGGCGACGTCAAAGATGTTTTATTGCTCGACGTAACGCCTCTGACCCTGGGTATCGAAACCATGGGTGGCGTTGCTACCCCTCTCATTGAGAAGAATACAACGATCCCCACCAAGAAATCGCAGGTGTTCTCTACCGCTGAAGATAATCAGACAGCAGTGACCATCCACGTGGTACAGGGCGAGCGCAAACAGGCGGCTCAAAACAAGTCCCTGGGGCGGTTCGATTTGGCCGATATCCCACCTGCACCTCGCGGTGTTCCTCAGGTAGAGGTGACCTTTGACCTCGATGCCAATGGTATTTTGAACGTCTCGGCGAAGGACAAGGCAACCGGTAAAGAGCAGTCTATTCGTATTACCGCATCGGGTGGTCTCTCTGATGAGGACGTCGAAAAAATGGTGCGTGACGCCGAAGCGAATGCCGAAGCCGACAAGAAGTTTGAGGCACTCATCACGGCTCGCAATAGTTGTGACGGCATGATTCACGCTGCGCGTAAGACCTTAGAAGAGGCGGGTGAGCACGCCACTGACGATGAGCGCAGCGCTATTGAGGCTGCGATCAGCGCCGCTGAAGAGGCCATGAAGGGCGATGATCAGGATGCCATTGAAGCGGCAACCAATAAGATCACGGAAGCGACTGGGGCTGTTGCTCAGAAGATGTACTCGGCACAGGAGCAGGCGGGCGAAGGTGCCCAAGCAGGTGCTGATGCGGGCCCCGACTCAGGCAGCAATGGGGCGGATGACGTCGTTGATGCGGAATTCGAAGAGGTTAAGGACGACGACAAGAAAGCCTAGTGCCCAAGCGTGGGCACCGAGGCCGCCAATATTAGGTAACCCAGGTCCTGGGTGAACGTGGTACTTTTCGACGCGGGCCCTGGTTGCCCGCGTTGTTTTTTGGCGGATAACCCACCACGTTTATGAACTTTGAGCAGCAGTTACTGGAAAACCATGTCCAAACGCGATTATTACGAAGTGCTAGGTGTCGACCGAAATGCGAGCGATCAGGAGGTTAAGAAAGCCTATCGCAAGCTAGCGATGAAATACCATCCTGACCGCAATCCCGATGACGCCGATGCCGACAACAAGTTTAAAGAAGCGACGGAAGCTTACGATGTTCTGATGGACGCCGATAAGCGAGCCGCTTATGACCAGTTTGGTCATGCAGGTGTTGATCAGTCTGCGGGCGGTGGTGGTTTCCAAGGCGGCAACTTCAGCGATATTTTTGGCGATGTATTCGGGGATATTTTTGGCGGCGGTGGTGGCCGTAGAAGTGGCCCCCAACGTGGTTCAGACCTGCGCTACACACTCGAGATCACCCTCGAGGAGGCTGTGAGAGGTACCACTACCGAGATCCGCGTACCCTCACTACAACACTGTAATACCTGTGACGGCAGCGGTGCCAAGCCGGGATCTAGTCCAGTTACTTGCGGTACCTGTAGTGGCTCAGGTCAAGTCCGCATGCAGCAAGGTTTTTTTCAGGTTCAGCAAACCTGTCCTAAGTGCCGTGGTCGTGGCAAAACCATTTCAGACCCCTGCATCGATTGTCGTGGGCAGGGCTTAGTTGAAAAGACCAAGACGCTGTCAGTGAAAGTACCCCCGGGGGTCGACACGGGAGATCGTATCCGTTTGAGCGGCGAGGGCGAAGCTGGACCGGCGGGCGGACCACCGGGCGATTTATTTGTGCAAATGTCTGTGAAGGAACACCCGTTGTTTCAGCGCGACGGCCGGCATTTATTCTGCGAAATTCCTATCAATTTTGTGGATGCAGCCTTGGGTGGCGAACTGGAGGTTCCCACTCTAGATGGCAAAGTGAAGCTCAAGATTCCCGCTGAAACACAGACGGGCAAGTTATTTCGCTTGCGAGGTAAAGGTGTACAGCCGGTTCGTGGCGGCCCGGTAGGCGACTTAATGTGCCGAGCGGTTGTGGAAACGCCCGTGAACTTGAGCAGCAAGCAAAAGCAGTTGCTAGAAGAGTTCCGATCAACCCTAACTGAGGGCGGTGACAAGCAATCTCCCCGTCAGTCCACGTGGTTCGAGGGGGTGAAGTCGTTCTTTGAAGGTATGAAGCCGTGACCACTCGAGTGGCTGTGACCGGTGCGGCTGGCCGCATGGGACGTATGTTGATGGAGACAGTGCTCGATAGTGATCGAAACCTGGTTCTCGCTGCGGCGATTGAGCGCGCAGGTAGTGCCCTCGCGGGCGTTGATGTTGGTGAATTGCTGGGGCGAGATCCTTGCCAAGTACCATTGGTGACTGATCTGGGTCTTGTTGTCGACCACATCGATGTTCTCATTGACTTCACGACCCCAGAAACTACCTTGGCTAATGCGGCTTTGTGCGCGACTCATGGCGTGGCCATGGTGGTGGGTACCACTGGCTTTACCGATGAACAGGAACGTTACTTGTTGGATCAGTGTCAGCATCTGGCGATGTGTAAGGCCAGTAACTTCTCTACGGGCGTCAACCTCGCATTTACGCTGCTTGCTCAGGCCGCAGCAGTACTTGGGGACGATGTCGATATTGAAATCGTTGAGGCCCATCATCGCCACAAGGTCGACGCACCCTCTGGCACGGCGTTAAGTATGGGCAAAGTCGTTGCCAATGCCCTCGGACGTGACCTTAAGGAAGTTGCAGTCTACGGGCGAGAAGGGCAGACCGGCGCGCGAGACCGACAGACAATCGGATTTGCCACCATTCGTGCTGGCGATGTTGTCGGCGACCACACGGTGATTTTTGCCGGCGATGGTGAGCGTCTGGAGATTACCCACAAAGCTAGCTCTCGGTTGGCTTTTGCCAGAGGCGCTGTCAGAGCGGCCCAGTGGGTCGCCCAGCAACAGCCCGGCGCCTACAATATGCAGGATGTGCTTGGTTTCAACCAAAACTAGCGGGAGAGCTGACGTGGAAACCCCCAACCCCTTCATTGTCGATGTCAACGAGGGCAATGCCCAGCAAATGCTTATCGACGAATCCTTTAATCGACCCGTGTTGGTCGACTTTTGGGCCGATTGGTGTGGGCCCTGTAAGCAGTTGATGCCCGTGTTAGAGAAGTTGGCCAACGAATATGCCGGTGCTTTTTTATTGGCAAAGGTCAATGCAGACGAGCAGCAAATGTTGGCCAGTCAACTGGGTGTTCGCAGTTTGCCCACTGTCATGGTGATTAAAGAGGGACAGCCCATCGATGGCTTCGCAGGGGCGCAGCCGGAATCAGCAGTGCGCGAAATGTTGCAAAAACATTTGCCGTCACCCTGGGATGCAAAAATTGCCGAAGCGACCACATTACTTGATGCCGGTGATACAGCCCAAGCATTAACCCTCTTAAGAACCGCTTGGGAAGACTCGAAGCGGTTGCCGGAAGTTACTATGGCTTACGCGGGCGCTCTTGTTGAAGCTAAGCGTTTAGATGACGCAGAAGCGGTATTGTCTGAAGTGCGTATGGTGGACCAATACGCTGTTTACGAGCAGTTGAAAGCGCAAATTGAGTTGGCTAGAGAAGCCGGTAAGTCGCCAGAAATAGAAGCATTGGAAGTGCAGCTGGCGTCAGATGACAGCAATCATGAGGTTCGGGTCAAGCTGGCGGTGCAACTGACCACCCAAGGTCAATATCGAGAGGCGCTTGAGCACTTGTTGCAGGTGCTGCGTGTCGACCGCGACTGGAACAATGGTGAAGCGAAGCGCTTATACCTCGATACCATTGCAACCATTGGTAAAGGGGATCCGTTGGCTGCGGAGTATCAGCGTAAGTTGTTCTCACTCCTTTACTAGTCCTTTTGCGGCGCCAGTACCGGCGCCTTCTCCATAGACATTACTTTCCTAGCAAGAAGGCACTTGCAAAGCTACTGTAAGTTGCCTACATTCCTTAGCGTAGAAAAACATACTCGATGTTCAAAATCGCACAAAGCGGTTGCAGCACGAATAACACGCTAATAGGAGAGGGCTCCATGGATACAGCATTCTCAGCCGAAGATCTGGCATTTCGCGACGAAGTACGCGCGTTTTTTGACGAACAGTTCACCGATGAACTTGTTGGTCGGCTGCGGGGTAAGAACTTTAAAGAGGCCATTGTTGATTGGCAGCGGCGCCTATACGACAAAGGTTGGATTGCACCAAACTGGCCCGCCGAGTTTGGCGGTACAGGCTGGACACCTACTCAGAAGTATATTTTTGAAACAGAACGTTCCGAACGGGGAATCCCCGGTACTGTGCCTTTTGGACTGAATATGGTCGGTCCAGTGATTTACCAATTTGGTACTCAAGAGCAAAAAGACCATTTTCTACCCCGCATCTTGAAGAGTGAGGACTGGTGGTGTCAGGGTTACTCCGAACCCGGTGCCGGCTCTGATTTGGCGAGCCTGAAAACAAAAGCAGTCCGCGATGGCGACGATTTTATTATTAACGGCGCCAAGATCTGGACTACCTATGCCCAATACGCCGACTGGATTTTTGTGCTGGTTCGGACGTCGAGTGAAGGTAAAAAGCAGGAGGGCATTACCTTTATCCTGGTAGATATGAAGTCCGAAGGCATCAAGGTTAACCCCATTATCTCCATCGACAACGAGCACAGCTTGAACGAAGTAGAGTTCAGTAATGTGCGCGTGCCTGTATCGAATGTGGTGGGCGAGATCGACAAGGGTTGGACAGTGGCGAAGGCCCTGCTAGCTCATGAGCGCACGTCGATTGCTGACGTGGCGCAGTCGAAGCGTAATCTCCGTCTGATCAAGGAGGCGGCGCGTCAAGAAATTAATGGCGGTAAAGCGCTTATTGACGATCCAGGGTTTCAAGCCCGAATGGCCGATATGGAAATTGAACTGATGGCATTGGAGTTCACAGAGCTGCGCACTCTGGCCGCAATGCAGGCCGGTGGATTTCCAGGACCCGAATCATCGCTGCTAAAAATCAAAGGCACCGAGCTGCAACAGGCAACCCAAGAGCTGCGTATGGAAGTCGCCGCTTATTACCAGGGTGTGTTGCCAACCGACCTTGATCCAGAGGTGCTCGGCCACAGTTTTGGTTCTGAGGCGCGTAGAAACTTCATGTACGGTAGAGCGTCAACGATTTACGGGGGCTCGAACGAGGTCCAGAAAAATATTATTGCCAAGTTTGTACTTGGTCTTGAATAAGTACAGGAGACTACCGGTATGAACTTTGATTTCACTGAAGAGCAACAAATGGTTCGCGACTCTATCGCGAGATTTGTGCAAGATGATTACGACTGGGAGACCCGCAAGGCAATTGTCGACACTGATAAGGGCATGCGCGATGACTTCTGGCAGACGTTCGCTGAGCTAGGCTGGTTGTCCATTCCTTTTTCGGAGGCCGATGGCGGCTTTGGTGGCAGCATTGTTGACACCATGGTCATCATGGAGGAGCTGGGCAAGGGGCTTGTAGTGGAGCCTTACTTACCCACTGTCGTGTTGTTTGGTGGTCTCGTTGCACGCGCAGGTTCCGAGGCGCAGCGTGCGGCATTGCTACCGAGTATTATTGATGGAAGTACTTTGGGGGCGTTCGCTTGGGTAGAGCGCCAAAGCCGTTTTGAAATAAGCGACTGTGCAACACGCGCTGAAGCCACCAACGATGGCTACGTGTTAAATGGTGAGAAGGTTGTTGTCTTTAACGGTGCTAATTGCAATCAACTGGTCGTGCTTGCTCGGACGTCTGGCGAGCAATTCGACCATGATGGTTTGTCGTTATTTTTGGTCGATGCCAACGCCGAGGGCTTAGAGCGTTTCACTTATCCGATGATGGATGGACAAAAGGTCGCAAATATTACCTTCAATAATGTGACTCTATCTGCAGATGCGCTGCTTGGTACCGCAGGGGCTGCTATGGCTGCTGTCGAAGAGGTTGTACGCGAAGCCACGATAGCTTTGATGGCCGAGGCCATCGGCTGCATGGGCACGCTGAATGCCAAGACACTCGAGTACACAAAGACCCGCGAGCAGTTCGGTACTGCCATTGGCTCTTTCCAGGCGCTACAGCATCGTATGGTCGACACCATGATGGCCTACGAACAGGCTAAATCGTTGTTGTATAAAGCAGTCTGTGAGTATCAGGCATCTCCTGCGAAGGCCGATGCCACCATCAATGCGTTGAAGGTGTTAGTGGACCGAAATGCCAAACTGATCTACGGAGAGGCCATTCAGTTGCATGGCGGTATGGGTATTACCGACGAGCTCGATATTGGACACTACGCTAAGCGTCTAATGATGATTAATACCACCTTCGGAGATGCCACCTTCCATCGGGCCCGATATGCCGAGAGAGCGTACGCGGCCTAATCGCCCCTGCGAAAGTTCTCTAAAGCCCGCTTATAGTGGGCTTTTTTTTACCTTAGGGGAGTCTAGTAATGACAACAGTGTCGATCACCCCCGGCGTAGGGGCTTAATAACGCGCCCTCCCAAGGTCGGATTGCCTGCGAGGCAACCGCTCCCTACACTAGGTTAGCTCACCGATAGGAATACAGCGTGGATAAACAAACACGACTCGCGCGCACCATACTCAACGGCTTCACGTCGTACTTTGCTGATTTTGAAAACATTACCCTTGCGGCACGCACCCGATTCGAGAATGCCGAGTGGGCGTTAATGCATGCGGCATCGACCCGACGCATTGACCTCTACAAAATCAAGGTACTAGAGACTCTTGAGTTTGTTCGTTACATCGCCGGTGATCGCTTGGAGGACTTTGGTTTTTGGACCGAAACACGCGCGGTGTATGCCGAGCTTGTGCGCGGCATGACCAATTTCGAAATTGCAGAAACGTTTTATAACTCCATTTACAACGCGGTATTTGAGCACCGTCGAATTCGCGATGAACATGCCTTCGTTTTCTCTCCACAAGGCGATATGCCTCCGGTTGATGCCAATCGCGTGGTCACCCACTTTAGTGCCAGTGGCGGTTTGCAGCATTTGGTCCGACAGTTGCTCGAACATTATCGGCTACATATTTCATGGGAAGATGTCGAGCGCGATATAGAACATATCGTCGGTAGCATGACTGACCGCTTGGGTGCTGAGTTTGATTTAGACGATCCGGCTTTGGAATTGCAGATGCTGGAGCACCACTTCTACCGAAACAAAGCGGTTTATATTGTCGGTCGATTGGTGCTCGGTGATCAGCAGATGCCACTGGTATTCCCCATGTTGCACAATGAATGCCAAGAAAGCCCTGCGGTTTACATCGACACAGTACTGTTTGGCTCTGACCGGGTGAGTTTGTTGTTCAGCTTTACCCGAACCTATTTCATGGTGGATGCTTCGGTGCCTTCGCAATATGTGCTGTTCCTACAGCAACTGATGCCAAAGAAGGCCATCTCAGAGATCTACAGCTGCATAGGCCACCATCGTCACGGTAAGACCTACTACTACCGAAGTGCCTACCGTCATATGCGCTGCAGCGATGACAAGTTTGTGGTGGCGCCCGGCATCAAAGGTATGGTGATGACCGTGTTCACGCTGCCCTCCTACGAGTTTGTCTTCAAAATCATCAAGGATCGATTCACTCCCCCAAAAGAGGTCACTCACGAGTTGGTGAAAGAAAAATACCAGCTAGTGAAGCGCTGGGATCGAGCAGGTCGCATGGCAGACACCCAGGAGTTCTCGAATCTGGTATTTGATCGTGCAAGGGTATCCGATGAGCTAATGCATGAGCTTCACGAGACCTGTCCGTCTCAAATTGAGCTCAATGGTACCGCCATGATTATTAGGCATTGTTACGTTGAACGGCGGATGACTCCGCTCAATTTGTATCTCCAGGATGCCACCGATGAGCAGGTGGAAGAGGTAATGAACGATTATGGCAAGGCCATTAAAGAGCTAGCCGCTGCTAACATCTTTCCTGGCGATATGTTGCTTAAGAATTTTGGTGTCACTCGTCACGGACGGGTCGTATTCTACGATTATGATGAAATCCAGCCTCTGCTCGAGTGCAATTTCCGTCGCATTCCACCCCCGCGTGACGAGTTCGAGGAAATGTCGGACCAACCATGGTATTCAGTAGGTCCCAACGATATTTTCCCTGAGGAGTTTCGCTTGTTTTTCTCGGGTAACCGCAGGGCACGCAATGCCTTCGATGCCCGTCACAGCGATCTTTACAATGCCGATTTCTGGACTGACCTACAGCAGCGCTTGCAGAACGGCCATGTTGAAGATTTTTTCCCCTATCCACGCAGACTTCGGTTCTCTCGACAGGGGCGAGTTAACTAATGGCTACCCTATACTTGATTCGCCACGGTCAGGCCTCCTTCGGTAGCGATAACTATGATCAGTTATCCGAACTTGGGCAGCTACAAGCGGATTTAACGGGTGAATTTTTCCGCGATATTGGGGTCAGTTTCGATGTGGCTTTTGCTGGCGATTTGTCGCGGCAACGTGAAACTGGTGAACGGGTTCTAGCCGCCCAAGCAAACCCCTGTAGTTTGCGCATTGACCCGCGTTTCAATGAAATTAATAACGAAGAGCAAGTGAAGGAAATCCTACCCAGGCTTTGCGCCGAGAACGCGCAGTTGCGTGCTGTGGTAGCCGAGGGACTTGGCAACAGCAAGCGCTACCAAAAGGTGATTGAGGCGGTGTTTAACGCTTGGGTGTCCCCCCAATGTGATGCCAGCGATATTCAGTCATGGCCAGCGTTTCGTGATCAGGTGTATGAAGCGATTGACCACGTTATGTCCGTGGCCGGTTCTGGCACGACGGCGGCAATATTTTCATCAGGGGGTACTATCGCGGCCTTGGTTGCGCGGATTTTGGGCGTATCAGCCGACGGTATCTATCAGTTTTATGAGCCCATGATGAACTGTTCGATTACTCAGCTCTTCTACAATGACGCTAGGGTTTCTCTGTCGTGTTTCAACGATGTTGCTCACTTACAGTTGCTGGGCGCCCAGCGTCAAACATCGCTGGTTACGTATCGCTGACGTCATTTTTGGCGCGAACTAGAACCTCTTGCGCTACCGAGGCAAGGGGGCGTCCGCACTCGCTCCAAAGCTGGCCCCGAGTAAAACCGCGGCCATTCCCGGCCCAAGGGCTCTCACAGTCGTACAGTACAGGACGATTTAAATCGATAGGGCCGTGAAACCACATGGCGTGGTCGAGACTCGCAAACATGAAATCCGTCTGCCAGCGACGACCGGCCACAGGCAAGAATACGGTACTTAATAGGCTGAAATCAGACAGCAGTGCTAATGCTATTTGGTGCAGTCGTTGATCATTTTCTAAAGGCCCATGGGCACGGAACCAATTACGTAAATGAGGTTCCTGGGCATGATCTTCGTGGCCGATGAGTCGCTGTCGCTCGATGCCAAATATGCCCAGCATATATGCGGCTTCGGCGTGCTCTCGGCTATGGGCAGCCGCATCAAAATCGGGTGGCTCAACGTCCGGCATCGTTAGGCTGTGCTCGATGCCTTGTTCCTGTATGTGGTAACTAATGGCTGCGTTAAATATTGCTTGTTCGTTCTGACGTGCTACGACTCGCCGCGTACTAAACGATCGACCATCGCGTATGGGGTCTACTTCAAACTCAATCGGTTCTTTGGGGTTGCCGGGGCGTAAAAAATAGGCATGCAATGAATGTGCGGTAAGTGGAGTTGGTACTGTGGCATTGGCCGCCATCAACGACTGCGCCAGAACTTGGCCACCAAAGATACGAGGCCCTTGAGGTGGGCTTGTACCGACAAACCAATATCGTCCGACTTGTTCTGGCTGTATGAGGTTTATGACCTCTGAAAAGTTAGGCACGCGAATTCCTTGGTGTAACGAGTAGCTGGGTTGGCGTCAGCGTGATGCTAAGCCATGGTAGAAGACGCCGAGATAATCCACTGCCGTGGTGTCGACGTTCTCTATTTTACGCCATATGCCAATGTCCATAGAGGCATTAATGGCACCCAGCAATAGATTTTGCGTGACTAGCACATTCACCGGACGGAACTCACCACTGTCGATACCGGCACTGACCAGCCGTCCAATATGGTCGTTATTGACTTCTGTGCGCGCCAGTATCTTTCGCCGGATAACCGGGGGTAAAGCAGTAATCGTATTGTAGCGAATGAGTGGGCCTTGTTCTGAATTTTGCACCGAGAAGATACGACGGCAGGCAGAATCGAGACGCGCAGCTGGCGACCCCCGGCTAGCATCCGCCTCTTCAAAAATGGCGTCAAGTTGGTCAATAGAGTACTCGTAACACTGGGTTAACAGCGCTTCTTTGTTGGCAAAATGGTAGTAAAACGCCCCTTTTGATACATCTAAGTACTCAGCAATTTCATCGAGCGACGTGCCCGTAAACCCTTTGCGATTAAAAAAGCGCGTACCAGCTTTGAAAAAAGCTTCTTGTTTGAGGCGATTCTGTGCCTCTCGATCAAAGCCCCTCGCGGGTGCTGCAGCATCGGATGCTATGGGATTAGCCGCTGGCGAATACACACACTGCTCGCTGAACAATCCATGGGAAAAGAGATAGCGGATGGCTTCTGGTGCTTTTAGGGCGTCTTGCCTGGGCATTTCGTAAAGCCAATAGAAAGACCAATCGAGCGCGCCAATGAGCGCTCGTGTTGTTGAGGTGGAGTGGTTGTCGCGAATAGAACCATCTTCAATGCCGTCACGAATATAGCCGCGTACCCGTTTGAACATGCGCAAATAATCCTCGCGCAGTACGGTTTGATGTGCCTCACTGAGTGATGCTAACTCCAGCGGCGCCGCATAATAGTCGCCATCGCCATTGAGTGCGTCCAAAATGGTTTGCACATGTGACTGCATGAACTTAATGACGCGCTCAAGGGGCACGTCGGTCTCTCGTTCCACACGGTCAAGGGCGGCGTGGGTTTGTCGTAAGGCGGCCTCGTAGCACTGATAGATCAGATCTTCTTTTGTTTTGACGTAGTAGTAGAGGCTGGTTTTGGTGAGTCCTAGCTTTAGGGCCACATCGCTCAAAGTTGTGGCGCGGGCGCCTTTGGTGTTGAAGAGTTTGGCGGCTCGCGACAGTATGGCGCTGTGCTTGGCTTCGTGCTGCATGCCGCGGTTGAATGGTGAACCACTCTCTGGAGAC
>CBFHTF010000062.1:0-14951 GCA_965658685.1 Luminiphilus sp. | reverse complement strand
TGGGGCTTTAACGATGAGCGGGTTGCCCGCGCTATTGCCCGCAGCCAGCTACCTATCATTTCAGCAGTTGGTCACGAAGTCGATTTCACAATTGCCGATTTTGTGGCAGACCAACGTGCAGCGACGCCATCCGCCGCCGCTGAACTAGCCAGCTTCGATCAAGCCGAATGGCTGCAGCGCTTCGATCAGGCTCAGGGTGTTCTGCAATCCACCCTTCACCGCCGCCTAAGAACACAGCGCGAGCGCTTGGGCCACCTTCGAGCCCGATTGCGCCATCCTGGCAGACAGCTAGAGCAGCAGCGACACACACTCAACAGCCTCCAAAAACAGCTTCAAAGTCACGTAGTACACCAGTTACGGGGTCAACATCAGCAACTACAACACCTGGCATTTCGGCTGCTACAGCGCCACCCCAGGCGAAAACTAGAGAGCTACAGCCAAACCCTAAGCGAACAACGGCAGCAATTAACGCAGCGAATGGCCAATCGCGTGACAACGGCGAGGCGTCAGCTTGAAGAACACCGGCGATTACTCAACACACTAGGACCACAACAGACCTTAAAACGAGGCTACGCAATCGTGCAAACTGCCGATGGCATGGTCGTGCGTAACAGCGCAGATGCATCGGTAGGTCAGCGACTTAACGTGACACTGGGTAGGGGCCAGCTTGATGTTGGTGTACAAGCAACATCAGCTGACCAAGAGCCAACTGAGTAGCTTGGAGTACCGAATTAATACTTAGCGGGAAGCCGCGTATTAATAATGATATGTCGACCTTCGAACCGGATGTACTCACCAATGGTAAGGTCCTTGAGAATACGGGCCACCATCTCGCGTGATGCGCCAACTCTGTCAGCAATATCTTGTTGGGTGAGTTTCTCAGGGATGAACAACGTGCCGTCTCCCCGCTCTTCCGACAAGTCCATGAGGACATTGGCAACACGACCGTACACATCTTGCAAAGCGAGGCTTTTTACATCGGCCGTTAGCTTGCGCACTCGGGCTGCCAAATTACTAATGAGCTGCCGACTAATATTGGGGTGATCTTCAAGCACTTTGCTGAAGTCGTCTTTCATCACCACACGAAACTCTGCCTTTTCAACAGTGCGTACCGAGGCCGAGCGGGTGGCGTCATCGAGCAGTGCCAGTTCGCCGAAATAATCGCCGGGACCGAGCGTGTTCATAATGAACTCTTTGCCGTTCTTATCGCTGCAGTAAACTTTCACGCGGCCCGATTCAATAACAAACAGCGAGTCCGCCGGATCATTTTCATGAATTACCACCGTGTTCTTGGGGAAAGCACGGGTGCTGCTGCTGGACTCCAGTGCCCGCAACTCATCCTGCGATAGTCCATGAAATATTTCCACTTGATCGAGCATTCAATCTATGTCCTGTCAATACACTGCAAAGTGTGAATTCTACCTTAAACACATTCTGACGCCTATCCCTATGGCAGGACAGAAACGTCTCAGTCAAACTCACCATAGACCGCACAAAACGTATAATGTGCGCTTGGGGGAAATACTGAACATGCCACAGAATCATGACATGGAGGCTACCATTGCCTGGGCGCAGCGTGTGGTCGACAGCACCTCGCCCTTAGCGGCTGCATCCCGGCGCCAAACTGTGATCCTTCACGATCAAGCCGCGCAGGACTTGCGCGCGTTACTGGAAGCTACCCAAGCATTAGCCGAACGCATCGCCGATCCCAGTGGCGATGCGCGTCATGACATGATGAATCTGATTGGCGCCATCCGTGGTTATGGGGAAATGCTTCAGGACGAGGGCAACGAACTCCACAGCGCTGTAGCCACTGCACTGCCTGCCCTCCTTCGTGCCAGTGCGACACCCGGTAGTGGCATCGACACGGCGCCCTCGACGTATCAGGCCATCACAAATAACCCTGCACCGACTAGCAATCGACAAAGCACCGTTGAACCGGGAGTCATCTTGGCTGTCGACGACATGCCAGAAAACCGCGACCTGGTATCACGTCTATTAGGTAAATCAGGACACACCGTACTCACCGCCGAGTCGGGTGAGGAAGCATTGGAATTACTTAACACCATGGCTGTAGACGTGGTGCTACTCGACCTCATGATGCCGGGCATTGGCGGCGCTGAGGTTCTTAAACAACTTAAGGACGATGAGCGTCTGCGCGCAACACCGGTGGTGATGATCAGTGGCCGGCAAGACATGGATCAGATCATCGCCTGTATTCAAGCCGGTGCCGACGATTATCTCTTAAAACCCTTCAATCCGGTTTTGCTACAGGCGCGCATCGCAGCAGGCATAGAGCGCAAGCGTTGGCACGACCGTGAGGAGCAATATCGCGAGCAGTTGGAGCGCCGCGAGCGCTTTATTCGACGCACCTTCGGGCGCTATTTGTCTGACGATATTGTCGATGAGATCCTCGAGAGTCCAGAGGGGCTGGAACTGGGGGGCGACCTTCGAGAGGTCACCATCATGATGTCCGATATCCGAGGATTCACCACATTTAGTGAGCACCTCCCACCACAGCAGGTGGTAGCGCTGCTCAATCGCTACCTCGGTCGCATGACGGATATCATCATGTCATATCAGGGGACTATCGATGAATTTCTAGGCGATGCTGTGCTTGCGGTATTTGGCGCACCTCGCCGTCGGGACAACGACGCCGAGCGTGCCGTGCGCTGTGCACTTGAAATGCAACAAGCCATGGATGCTATCAACGCCGCCAATCTTGCCGATGGCCTTCCCACCCTGGAAATGGCAATTGCACTGAATACTGGAACCGTCGTTGCCGGTAACATAGGTTCCGAACGCCGCTCGAAATATGGCTTTGTAGGTCATGCCATGAATGTCACGTCGCGCATTGAAGACATCACTGCACCGAATGAAATTCTGGCGGCGCAAAGCACCGTTGATGCCATTCAAGTGCAGTGCCACCTCGGCAACCGTCGGGCCTTAAGTGTTAAGGGGATTAACGAGACGATTGCCGTTTATTCAATCGAGGGAATTCAATCGTGACCGCCTCTGCACAAAAACTTCTTTTAGTGGAAGACAACGAGATCAATCGTGACATGTTGGTGCGTCGGCTCTCACGAGCCGGTTATACGTTGGTGGCTGCTGGCGATGGTGCTGAAGCCCTCGACAAAATGCGCGCCGAGCATCCCGCCTTGGTGCTACTCGATATGAACTTGCCCGTAAAAGATGGTTGGACCACGTGCCAAGAGGCGCGTGCCGACACCGCCCTATCGAGCATTCCCATTATCGCCTTAACGGCTCACGCGATGGACAGCGATCGTGAGCATGCTCTATCCATAGGTTGTAACGATTACGCCACAAAACCCATCGACTTCCCCGATCTCCTGAAAAAAATCGAGCGGCTGTTAACACCGTGAAGTGGCAACGTAGCTCACTCAGCCTACGAACGCGGCTCTACCTTTTCTCGGGGGGCATTCTGACCCTGTTCGCCGTAAACGTTGCCACCCACGTTTGGGGCAGTTTTGCACGTTCCGAGTCACTGGTTGCCTATCGCGATGCGGTGAATGCAGCCCAGCTCATCACCGACTTGGAACAGAGCTTGGAAGATAACCGCCAACAGGTACTTGTGTTAGCTACCTTACGAGAGACCACTGAAGATCCTTTAGGTGTCAACGAACGTGAGGCTGCCCTTGGGGAACTCAACACCATTGAGCAGCGATTGCGGCGCTTAGGGGCACTGGGGGGAGAAGGCACCGAGGACTACTACCGACGCCTACACGATAGCGCCAGTAAATTGCTGTTGGATTGGCGCCGCTTTTACAGCGATTACAACAATCGATCGGTGGTACTGAATATGGATTCAGCAACCACCTATAACGATGCATTCCAGCGCTTGCAGGAACTCGATCAACGACAGGCGTTTCTAGCGGTACAACGCTCCAATACCATCGATCGGACCATTAGCATTACCGATCGCATCACCGTCTTTGGCTTTGTGACTACCATTGCAGTCACCATGTTGCTGGTGATAGCCCTGATACGCAGCACCAACGCCAGCTTACTACGCTTAAAAACCGGCGTTCAACGCTTTGGCTCGGGCGATCTCACCCACCGTATCGACGCCGTTCGGGACGCGGGTGAAATTGGAGATTTGGCGCGAACCTTCAATGACATGTCGGCCAAGTTGCAAAGCGCCATCGAAGACGTGCGCGACGCCAAGGCTAACGCCGATGCTGCCAATGCGGCTAAATCGATGTTCTTGGCCAACGTGTCCCACGAGCTACGCACACCGCTAAACGCCATTATCGGCTATAGCGAAATGCTGCAGGATGAAATTGGCGACCCTGGAGAGCTCGATCGTGATCAGTTCCACCACGACTTGGGGACCATTATCTTTTCAGGACGTCAACTATTGAGTCTTATCAACGATATCTTGGATCTCTCGAAAATCGAGACCGGCAAGATGCTGGTAACGAAAGAATGGTTCCAGCCAGCGGCGTTGGTGTTTCAGGTCTGTGACTCTTTGTCACCACTGCTTTCCCAAAACAGTAACCAGTTAGCGTTGGATATCGATAGCGACATGCCGGAGCTGTATAGCGATCCGGGTAAGGTGCAGCAAATTGTCACTAACTTGTTCAGCAATGCCTGCAAATTCACCCAAGAGGGCACCATCACTGTTAGCGCGCGTATGCACGACGATGAGCTCATGATATCGGTCGCCGATACAGGTATTGGCATGACCGAAGAGCAGCAGCACCGCGTGTTCGATGCATTCATTCAGGCGGAGTCGACAACCAGTACAGAGTATGGCGGTACCGGTTTAGGGCTCGCGATTGTGAAGCAGTTCTGCGAAATGCTTGGGGGGGATATTCAGCTGGCCAGCGCCCCAGGAGAGGGGTCGACTTTTACCGTGGCTCTTCCTGCTGCCCAAGGGTCAGATCGCGCAAGCGCTTGAGCGCATCTTCACGCTTACGCAGGTCTTTGGACAACACTTCATTGAGCGCATCGAGGGTGTCAATACGACGCTCTAGGGTCTCAACAGCGGCAAGCGCCAACACCATAACGGCGGCGCGCTCATCCACAGCATTGCCATTTGACCCGGCTTGATCCTGCGCTACTTGAGCACTGGTCATTAAGGTCACAAAGGCAATACCAACATCGGCTTCGCGCTGGGCCTCTTGTGTCCCCGAACGGCGATGCCGTTCAAATAAGACCTGTGCCGCCCGGTAATCGCGCGCTGCTAACGCCCTCACACCCAGATCAAAATCATTGACGTTTTGTGCGGCAATTTCCTGACAATTGCAGGGCGCAACCTGTTCGGTTGATGCCGGCAACGATAGAGGCTGCGGCGGCAGCACTTCCACAACGGGTCGCGGCTCGGGCTCTGGCTGCGAGGCGCAACCGACGAGTAGCGCAACGGTTAGCGCGGGAAGCCATGTCATCGGAAGCGTCTGCCTGAACACGTGATCACTCAACAACGGTTTGGGGGAGGATAGCATCGCCCGATACCACCCACCAGCCGAAATCAACAGCCATTACTTGGGTGGCATGCTTTACGGCGTCGTACCCTTCATTCGGGTCGCATGTGAGGAAACAGCAATACATCCCGAATGGACGGTGAATTAGTCAGTAGCATCACCAATCGATCGATGCCGATGCCTTCACCTGCGGTCGGTGGCATGCCATATTCAAGGGCCCGAACATAGTCCGCATCGAAGTGCATCGCCTCTTCGTCGCCCGCATCTTTCTCGGCCACCTGGGCAAGAAAACGCTCGGCCTGATCTTCGGCATCGTTCAGCTCGCTGAATCCATTGGCCAGTTCACGCCCCCCCACAAAAAACTCAAACCGATCGGTAATGAACGGGTCTTCATCATTGCGGCGAGCCAAAGGAGACACCTCTGTCGGATAGGCAGTAATAAATGTCGGTTGAGCAAGCTTCGACTCCGCCGTTTCTTCAAAAATCTCAATTTGCACCTTGCCCAAACCCCAACTGGGCTGTACCTCAATACCCAGCTGAGCGGCGACAGCGCTGGCAGCCGCTAAATTATCGATGTCCAAGAGTTGTAGCTGAGGATTGTATTTGAGAATCGCCTCAACCACTGTCAGACGCTCGAAGGGCTGGGCAAAATCAATGTGGATGTCACCGTAAGTCAGCTGAGTGCTTCCCAGTACCGACTGGGTCAGCTCGCGAAGTAAGGTTTCGGTCAGATCCATGGCATCGCGATAATCGGCGTAGGCCCAGTAGAACTCAATCATCGTGAACTCAGGGTTATGCCGCGTCGACAGTCCCTCATTACGGAAGTTACGGTTGATCTCGTAAACTTTCTCAAACCCACCGACGGTCAAGCGCTTCAGATATAGCTCTGGTGCTATACGCAGATACATGTCCATATCGAGGGCGTTGTGATGTGTCACAAAGGGCTTGGCTGCGGCTCCCCCGGGAATGGGATGCAGCATGGGTGTCTCAACTTCCATAAACCCGCGCTCATCCAAAAACCGACGAATGAAACGGATGGTGGCGGAGCGAATTTGAAACACTTCACGTGCTTCTGGATTCACAATGAGGTCAACATAGCGCTGTCGGTAGCGCATTTCCTGATCGGCAAGACCGTGGTATTTGTCAGGCAATGGCCGCAGTGCTTTGGTCAGTAATTTGGCCTCGACCATGTTGATGTACAAATCACCCTTGCCGCTTTTATGCAGTGGACCTTGGGCCGCTACAATATCGCCCAGATCCCAGCCCTTGATGGCATCAAGGGTATCGGCGTCGAGACCCTTACGATTGATGTACAACTGAATCGTGGCAGAGCCATCTTGGATCAACAAAAACGCGCCGCGGTCTCGAATCAACCTACCGGCCACCGCAAAATGCTGATCGGCCTGTTCCAAGCTCTCCTTAGACTCATCACCAAAACGCTGTTGCAGGTCAGCGGCCATCGCACTGCGACGGAAGTCATTGGGAAACGGATTCCCCTGCTGGCGCAGTGAAGCGAGCTTCGCGCGACGCTCGGCAATCAGTTTGTTGTCATCAGTCGGTGTAGCGTTGTCCGCATCACTCATGGGGCTATTCCTAAGGTAACTGGTCCTGGGGTAACGGGTGTTGATGGCGGGGTAACCGGTGCGTCATCAAAGACCTTTCTTTAGCGAGGCCTCAATGAAGGCGTCGAGGTTGCCATCGAGCACGCTCTGGGTGTTACGGGTTTCAACGCCGGTGCGCAAATCCTTAATACGGGCGTCATCGAGCACATAGGAGCGAATCTGACTGCCCCATCCAATGTCGGCCTTATTGTCTTCAAGTGCTTGTTTCTCGGCACTGCGCTTTTGTATTTCAAGCTCGTACAGTTTTGCGCGCAACTGCTTCATGGCGTTGTCTTTGTTCTGATGCTGCGATCGCTCGGTCTGACAGCTCACCACAACGCCGCTGGGCTCGTGGGTAATCCGAACCGCTGAATCGGTGGTGTTAACGTGCTGACCACCAGCACCCGACGATCGATAGGTATCGACGCGAAGGTCAGCGGGATTAATATCGATCTCAATATTGTCGTCAATTTCCGGCGAGACGAAGACAGACGCAAAGGAGGTGTGACGACGATTGCCACTATCGAAGGGCGATTTCCTTACCAAGCGATGGACGCCGGTCTCGGTGCGCAACCACCCGAAGGCGTATTCACCTTCGAATTGCACCGTTGCACTTTTGATGCCGGCGACTTCGCCCGCCGACACTTCCATCAATGTGGTTCTAAACCCCTTGTCTTCACCCCAGCGCAAATACATGCGCAACAGCATCTCGGCCCAATCTTGGGCCTCAGTACCACCGGATCCCGCTTGAATATCGAGGAAAGCATTATTGGGGTCCATTTCCCCCGAGAACATGCGCCGAAACTCAAGCATTTCGAGCTGGCTTACAAGGCCTTGAATATCACCGCCAACCGCCTCTGCGGTTTCTTCATCCTCTTCTGCTACCGCCATTTCCAACAGATCGGAAGCATCGCTGTAACCAGAATCGAGTTGCTCTATGGTTTTGACAACAGTCTCCAGCGCTGCACGTTCACGGCCTAGCGCTTGAGCACGATCCGCGTCATCCCAAACCGCCGGTTCGGAAAGTTCTAATTCAACTTCGGCAAGTCGATCTTTCTTTTCAGCGTAGTCAAAGATACCCCCTAAGCACATCGGTGCGTGCTCGAATATCTTTGAGTTGATTCATTAGCGGGGCAACTTCCACGGGCGTCCTCGGTTTGAAAAAACGGGCGAGGAGTCTAGCCGAGCCAAGCTCCCCGCGCCAGTAACGGAATTAGGTAGCGGGCGATAATGCCTCGACTAAAAGTTGCAAACGCCGCTCACCACGATAGTCATTAATGTCTAGTCGATAGACCAAATCTACCTCGGTAATCGACTCGTTGGGCCAAACATCGGTGTCGACATTAAAAGCAATGGCTTCGAATGCCGTGCCTTCGCTAACAACGGTCATTTTCAAATGTCGCTCTTTCAATAACCGCTGCTGCTGCAAGGTAAAACGACCGTCGAACGCCGGTTCGGGAAACTGTTGTCCCCAAGGTCCACCGTGACGTAGAGCCTCAGCCATGTCTACGTGCATGTCACCCGGCGACAATTGGCCATCGGTATCGATCACTGCCTGTGGCGGCACTCTGCCAAGTGCCTCGGCCACCGCACTATCGAAGGCATGGCCAAAGGCTGTGAGGTCTTGGTGTGCAATGGATAGCCCTGCCGCCATGGTATGACCGCCAAACTTGCTCACAAGACCCGGATTTTGGGTAGCAACTCTGTCGAGCACATCGCGGATATGGACGCCAGGAATAGACCGCCCAGAGCCTTTTAACTCACCGTCGCCACTGTCTGCAAAAACGATCGTTGGCCGGTGATAACGCTCGCGCAGACGCGCCGCCAGAATACCCACCACACCCTGATGAAAATTGGGGTCGTACAGGGCCAAACCAAAGGATGCCTCGACATCACCGGGCTCTAATGCTGCCAGCTGCGCCAGTGCGTCTTCCTGCATTTGCGCCTCTATGTCCCGACGCTCTTGATTGTAGTCATGCAGTCGCTGCGCAAGCGGGCGAGCTTCCCGGGCGCTTGTTGCCAGTAGGCATTCGATGCCTACCGATATGTCATCCAAACGGCCCGCAGCATTCAAGCGTGGACCCAAGCGAAAACCCAGATCGGTGCTGCTTATTTGGGTAGCGTCACAGCCGGCCACTTCCAATAGCGCTTCAATACCGGGCCGCGCTCTTCCCGCGCGAATACGTGCCAAACCGGCGGCCACTAAAATACGGTTATTGCGATCGAGTGGTACCACGTCTGCAATTGTGCCCAGTGCCACAAGATCCAGCGCATCGCCCAAGTTAGGTGCCTCTATGCCGACCTGGGCAAACCAACCGCGATTACGCAACTCGGCACGCAGCGCCGTGAGCACGTAAAACATGACACCCACACCGGCTAACGCTTTACTCGGGAAGTGACAGCCAGGCTGATTGGGATTCACTATGACGTCGGCTGCGGGCAGCTCGGCGCCTGGCAGGTGGTGGTCGGTAATTAGCACAGAAATGCCCAGACCTTGGGCTGTGAGTACACCCGCGTGACTGGCAATACCGTTATCCACAGTCACAATCAGATCGGGTTGTCGCTCGGCGGCCAACACGACAATTTCAGGCGACAAGCCGTAGCCAAATTCGAAGCGATTGGGTACCAAATAGGACACTTCCTTGAGCCCCATCTGTTGCAGCAACGAAACGGCCAACGCTGAACTGGTGGCTCCGTCGGCATCATAGTCGCCCACGATAACAACTCGCGCTTCCCCCTCAATGGCGTCGGCCAAGAGTTCGGCGGCCTCTTGAACACCGAGCATGTGTTTCGGGGGTATCAGCTGATTCAAGCTCAAGTTAAGTTCGTCGGGATGCTGAACACCACGGTTGGCATAAACCCGCTGCAGCACCGAGGGCACTTTGGCCTGAGTCAACGCTGGGCTCACGGTGGCGTTTCTTCGATGTAGCGAGAGACTCATCAGGCGGTAACGTTCGTCGCCATATGCTGCTGCACAACGTCCAAATCATTGGGCAGTACTGTGAAGCGCTCAGTACGGTCAAACAGATCACTCAAATGGCCGGGTAATGAGGCTTCGGTAGCGACACCCGCCTCGGCAATGGCTGCGGGAAACTTGGCGGGATGTGCGGTAGCGAGGGTCACCATGGGTTCGTGGTCGCGGGCGCAATCGATAGCAGCACGGGTACCAATGGCGCTATGGGGATCGAGCAAATAACCATTTTGTCGCCACACGCGATCCATTTCAGCGCAGGTGTTACTGTCTGAGACACACTGACTCGAAAACAATCCGCGTGCGCTGCTCATTGCAGAATCACTGAGCGTAATGGCTCCATTATCAAAGGCGTTCATCAGCTCGCGCACCGCCGCACCATCGCGCTGATACAGATCAAACATCAAGCGCTCGAAGTTGGATGAGACCGTAATATCCATGCTGGGTGACAACGATTGGGCCAATGATTGGCGCGCATACTCACCGGTACTCAGTAGGCGGTGCAGAACGTCATTACGATTAGTGGCAATCACTAATTGGTTAATGGGCAGACCCATGCATCGGGCCAGGTAGCCTGCAAAAATATCGCCGAAGTTACCCGTGGGCACTGAGAAGTTCACCGCTCGGTCGGGACCACCGAGGGCGAGAGCCGCGTAAAAGTAATAGACGATTTGCGCCATGATGCGCGCCCAGTTAATGGAATTTACGGCCACCAGTGAGCGCTGCTCGGGCAAAAATGGCGTGGCCACAAAACTGGCTTTTACCATGGCTTGGCAGTCATCGAAGTTGCCTTCAATGGCCAAATTATGAATGTTGCTGCCCGTTACCGTGGTCATTTGTCGCCGCTGGACTTCTGAAACGCGGTTGTGTGGGTACAAGATAAAAATATCGATGTTCTTGCACCGCCGGCAGCCCTCAATAGCCGCAGAGCCGGTATCACCCGAGGTAGCCCCCATAATGACGACTTTCTGTTGGCGACGCTCGAGCACGTAATCTAATAGACGACCTAGGAGTTGCAGGGCAAAGTCTTTAAAGGCAAGTGTGGGCCCGTGAAACAGCTCCAGAACCCACTGGTTGTGATCGAGTTGCACCAAGGGCGCTACCGCCTCGTGGCGGAACTCGGCGTAGGCGGCATCGATGAGCGTTTGCAAATCTTCTGGAGGAATGCTGCCCTCCACAAAGGGCATCAAAATTTGGAAGGCAAGCTCGTTGTAGCGCATGCCACGAAACTGACGAATCTGCTCGGGCGTAAAGCTGGGCAGCTTGTCGGGAACGTACAGGCCACCATCGCTGGCCAGCCCGGCCAGTAATACCTCTTCAAAATTTAACGCAGGTGCAAGACCCCGGGTACTGATATAGCGAATTGGCACCGCCCTTCTCCTAAAATTCTTCCACGCGAAGTTTGGCCACCGACCCTTGAACACTCTCGAGCTGCTCAATTGCGGTTAACGCAAGCTCCAATCGTTGCGCTGACGCCCGGTCGGTAATGATGACGACCCGCGCCACTGAGATGCCCGCTTGGGGTGATCGCTGTAGCAAGGATTCAATACTGATGTCTTGAGCGCCCAGTAACCGTGTGATGTCAGCCATTGCGCCGGGCTTGTCTTCGACCGTGAGGCGCAAATACCAGCTGGTCTCCACCTCACCCTTTGATACAACTTCCAGCTGCTCCAAGTTAGCTTGGGGCACACCCAGAGCGGGCGCCGGTGGTAGGTGGTCCGCGGCAAGTGCTCGTGCAATATCGGTGACGTCACCCATTACCGCTGACGCCGTAGGCAGTGCTCCAGCACCCGGCCCCACCAACACTAGCTCACCCACTGCATCGGCCGAGATCATGATTGAGTTTAATACACCATTGACGTTGGCAATTTGCTTATCGGCAGGAATGAGCGTGGGATGCACACGCATATCCACACGATTCCCTTGTCGGCGCGCAATGCCTAAATGCTTGATGCGATAACCCAGTTCCTCGGCAAATTTGAGGTCTTCGGGTGCCACGCGGTTAATCCCTTCGGTAAACGGTGCATCAAGCTGCAGCGGCATCCCGAACGCCAGTGCCGCGAGTATGACTAATTTATGGGCCGCATCGGTGCCGTCAATATCGAACGTAGGGTCAGCTTCGGCGTAACCCAGGGCTTGAGCCTCTGCCAAGACATCGTCGAAGGCTCGGCCCGCACTTGCCATCTCGGTCAGAATGAAATTACCGGTGCCATTAATAATGCCCGCCAAGCCCTCAATACGATTGCCAGCCAGCGCCTCTCGCAGGGTCTTAAGCACTGGAATGCCACCGGCGACCGCCGCTTCGAATTGCAAAGAGCAACCCTTTTGCTCGGCCAGCGCGATAAGCTCATTACCACAGGCTGCGATTAATGCCTTGTTCGCTGTTACGACGTGTTTACCCTGGGACAATGCGGTTTCAACGAGAGTCTTAGCGACGTCGGTGCCGCCAATGAGCTCAATCACAACATCGATACTAGGGTCATTGGCGACAGCGAAGATGTCTCGGCTTGTTTGATAAGCCGTTGTGTCACAGTTGGGGTTATCTCTTCGCGCACCGATATGTGCCAGCTCAACCACCGTACCGCAGCGGGTAGCAATAAGCCCGGCGCTATCGTTAAAGATGTTAACGACACCGCTACCGACGGTTCCCAGACCACATAATCCTACCCGTACCGCCTTTCGACTCATGCTTGGCGCTCCTGATTGTGGCTAGGTCCATCACGCAGGAGCCGTTTAATACCACGCAGCGCCTGGCGAGTTCGATGCTCATTTTCAATCAGTCCAAAACGCACAAAGCCCTCACCGTATTCGCCAAACCCAATACCCGGTGATACCGCCACACCTGCCTCTTGCAACAGCATCTTGCTAAATTCCACCGAGCCCATGTCTCTGAAGGGTTCAGGAATTTGAGCCCAAACAAACATGGTGGCCTTAGGTGGTGTTACCGGCCAGCCGGCATCATTGAGGCCCTGGCACAGCACATCGCGGCGACGTCGATACATGTCGCAGATATCGGTAACACATTGTTGATCGCCCTCCAGCGCGGTAATAGCCGCCACCTGCACTGGGGTGAAAATACCGTAATCGAGGTAGGATTTAATGCGTGTCAGCGCACCGATTAATTCTTCATTGCCGCAACAAAAGCCCACGCGCCAGCCAGGCATGTTGTAGCTTTTTGAAAGCGTGAAGAACTCCACCGCCACATCGCGTGCGCCAGGCACCTGTAGGATGCTGGGCGCCACATAGCCATCGAAGCATAAGTCGGCATAGGCCAAATCGTGCACGACCCAAATACCCTGCTCCTTGGCTACCGCAATGACTTTTTCAAAAAAGGGCAGTTCAACACAGTGACCGGTGGGGTTTGACGGGAAATTAAGTACCAACATTTTTGGCTTGGGATACGTATTTCGAATAGCCAGATCGAGCTGCTCAAAGAACGTTTCCTCGTCAGCCATAGGGACGTGACGTAAATCCGCACCGGAAATCACGAACCCATAAGGATGAATTGGGTACGAGGGATTGGGTACTAAAATGGAGTCACCGGTACTGGTCGTTGCCAGCGCAAGATGTGCCAAGCCCTCTTTCGAACCCAAGGTGACAATGGCTTCTTTGCTGGGGTTTAGGGACACGTCATAGCGACGGTCGTACCAATCACAGATAGCTTTGCGCAGCCGAGGAATACCCTTCGATTGGGAGTAGCGATGGGTATCGCCGCGCTGCACGGTCTCTGTGAGCTTATCCAAAATGTGAGGTGGCGTCGGTTGGTCGGGGTTGCCCATACCAAAATCAATAATGTCTTCGCCCCGTGCTCGGGCAGCCGACTTGAGCTCACCAATGATGTTGAATACGTAGGGTGGTAAACGCTCAATGCGTTGGAAGTTATGGTTCACCGTGGCACTGCTCCGGGTTGATCGTAGGCGCGGCTACCGCTGCGCGAATAATTAGTTAAGCCCAAGCACGCGCTCAAGCTGATCTGCTGATTTATAGCCCGGAATCATTTCACCCGTGCTAGTGATGATGGCCGGCGTGCCTCGCACACCCAGACGGCTACCCAACTCGTACTGGGCCGTTACTGGGCTGTCATCGCAGGTGTTGATGGGCAACACCGCACCCGCCTTGAGTTTCGTTAAGGTGCCCTGACGGTCTTTGGCGCACCAAGCGGTCGCAAGCTTCTTGGCACCTTCTGAATCAACACCGGCGCGAGGATAGGCCAAGTAACGCACTTCAATGCCCGCCTCGTTTAAGTCTTCAACTTCCTTGTGTAATTTTTGGCAGTAGAAACAAGTCACATCGGTAAACACCATAATGTAATCGCGAACATCGCCCTCTGGGGAGAACACAATCATGTCCTCGATATTCACCGAATCGATGAGCGCCTTACGATCAGTCTCACGCTTTTGCTCGGTGAGATTCACAAGCTCGGTTTCACGGATAGCGTAGAGATCGCCCACAATGAAATGACTGGCCGACTCGTCGACATACAAGGTCAAACCATTTTCGAGCACAACCTCTAACAGCCCTGGAGCTTCAGTGTTGGTTATGGACGTTACCGGCACATCGATGCCGGCGTTTTTAGACAACGTCTCGGTCAGTTTTGCGGTGACAGCATCGGCGGTTTTTGTATCGAGCTCTTCACTCTTGAGCTTGTCAGCGCCCAGAATCACCACAAAAAACACCACAAGCCCCAGCCATACAGGGGTGTTCTTCAGCTGCTTGCGTTCACATTCAATAAATCGTTGAAGGCGTGTCATAGCTTTGCTCTCCGTCACCATGGGTGACTTGGACCGCTGGTTTGCGGCAGCACGGTAGGCACTGCCACGCTTAACCGCGCGGGTGATGGCGTGCATGCAGATCCTGCAATCGTTGGCGCGCCACGTGGGTGTATATTTGCGTTGTCGACAGGTCACTGTGACCGAGCAGCATTTGCACCACACG
>CBFHTF010000061.1:0-15031 GCA_965658685.1 Luminiphilus sp. | reverse complement strand
CTGAGAACCTATGTGGTCACCTACAACTACGGAAGGACGATGGTGAAAACTTATCTCGAAGAAAAGGCCGGTGATAATAGGGATGTTCAGTGGCAGTTATTCAAAGACATATTGCTAGCACCCAAACTGCCGGCCGATCTTGGCGAGCATCGGTCTCCGATGATGGCGCGCGAGTGACAGGCTGAAATCGTCGTAAACATGCCTCTCAAGACCTGAGACATTTAATTTGAATTTGAAGACAGTCGCTTTGAGTGCCATGTCAGGTGTACAGCGCTAATACGGCCATCAGCAACAAACCTGCAGCAGCACTCAACATAGCGCGGTGAACCTGTTGGCTGGCGTTCAGTTCTCCCGGCAAGATCTCCGATAGTGCGACGTAAAGAAAAGTTCCTGCGGCAAGGGCATCGAACACTGCTTCAAAACGCTGCTCGGATTGGTTCTTAAGCAGCAGAGTAATCGCTGTACCCAATACAACCCCTATGGGCGTCATTAGCGCGAAGCCAGTCATCCGACGCCAATAATGGGTGTCTGTGCTGCGCAAGCCCAGAGCAAACGCGGCGCTGCCCTTATGGGCCACTATAGCAAGCAGAATGGCCAATGCCTGGGCTGGGTGCGCCTCTACGCCAAGGGCCATACCTGCAAGCAGCGAGTGAATGGACAGCACCAAAAATAATGTGGCGCCGCCCACGCTGCTGTCTGATTCTTGGCTGAAGCTTTTGTCGATCCACATAAGGAGGATGATGGTGGCTCCCGCCAGCGCTGCCCAAATTGGAAAATCCCAATCGGGGTAGAGGTCAGTGAACAAACCCGCGGAATCCGCCAGTGTGTGAATGAGGCCCGCACCAATAAAAATACCGCCCGCAAAGCAATTACCCATCGATAGCCAGTGACTGGCAGAGCGACTACGCAGTGAACGAGAGGCGGCGGCGCCAGCGATACCAAAAAGGAATATCAGCGCGGCTGCTAGTCCTTTGATTAAGAGGCTGCTGTCGTCAGTCATGCTGCTGTTCCCGTAAGGTGATGAGCGCCGCAAAGCTGATCATTGCGAGTACCAGCAAGTAATAGGCCGGCGCTGCTATGTTGCCGGTCTGATCAATAACCCACGTGCAAACCATGGGCGCGGTGCCGCCGAACACCCCAACGGCGATGTTGTAGGCAATGCCGACCCCGGTGTTTCGGACATCGCTGGGAAAAACTTGAACCAGTAAAGCCGGCATTGGACCCTGTACCCAGCTGATGGCCAGCGCAAAAATGAGACTGCTGACTAAAGCGCCCATGTAGCTACCGGTGTCTATCCAGAAAAACAGTGGGTAGGCCACAATGCCTGTAACTGCGATGCCGAGTAACGCTACGCGCTTGAAACCAAATTTATCGCCGAGCAAACCGGCGACGGGCACCAGTAATACCAGGGCCACCATGCCAATGGTGTTGACTTCCATGGCGTGATCAATGGGGTTGGGAATGATTTTTGACTGGTAGGTTGGCATCCAGACAAACAAGATATAAAACCCTGCCGCATACAGCAGCATGCCGGCCATCAGTTGCATCACACCGCCCAAGTGTTGGGTTAAGACTTTGGTCAGTGGTGCTTGCTCGTCGCTGGCTACAGCTGTGCTATCAGCTTGTAAACTTGAGCGGAGCCAACGCGCAAAGATAAAAATCACCGCACCCAGCAAAAATGGAACGCGCCAGCCGTAGTCGGCCATCGCTTGGTTGTCGATGAGTCCCTCGGTGATAGCCACCACCGCTGAGCCCAGCAGGATACCGCCGATGGCGCCAAACAGTGCCCAGCTGCCATAAAGCCCGCGCCGATTATCGGGCGCTGATTCCACTAAATAGGTAATTGACGTAACCAGCTCGCCACCCACCGAAATGCCTTGAATCATACGCAGGGCAATCAGCAGGGCGGCGGCTGATACGCCAATGTTGTCGTAGGTAGGGAGTAGGCCGACCATTACGGTCGGAATCGCGATCATGGCAATAGACCAGCGCAGCGCTTTGGTGCGGCCAAGCCGGTCGGCGATATAGCCGAACATCACACCACCAAGTGGCCGCATGAGATAGCCGATAGCAAACACGCCGTAAGTTTGGATGAGGGCCACAATGGGGTCTTCACCGGGGAAAAACAGCGGGCCCATAAAGGGGGCTAGAAAGCCAAATATGGCGAAGTCATACCATTCGAGTACGCTGCCGACCGCTCCGGCAATTTGAGTGCGAAAGGGAGTCAATGCAGTGGCCTTTACAGTGTGGTGTAAGCCGACAGCATAGCTGCTAACGGTTGTGATTGTTAACTAAAGCACATTTGGTTTACATCGATTGCTAACTGTAATGCTGTGCTATGGTCGATAAATGAAAACAAGACTCAACACGCAAGTAGGAGCGCTACATTATGTACATCCGCGAGTCCTCGCTCACAGCCAATAAAATCTGGCTGGCGGCCATCGCTGTCATCCTGTTGGTGCTGCTTCCGGGCTGCGATAACAATTCTACATCAACCAACGCGTCTGCCGACTCAGAGACTGTCACAGACAATCAGCCCGACGATGCAGAAGATACACCGATGATCTATCAGCAGCTGATGGTCGACACCCTGATCGACGCCGATTACTGGCAAGAGGAGCCAGCTATTCTGGCGGCAGGGCTGGGTTTTCTTGATCTCAATGGTGTCCCGCAACTCGCGGATCCGGGCTTGAGTCTCTCCGATATTGAAGCGCAAGTGCGGGCAGTAGGGGGTGGCTGGCACGATGTCACAAGTACAGCGCCCGCCGACGGTATAGCCCTGCGCGCGCGAACCGCGGCAGGTTCTATTGCTGGTATTACTGAAGCCTTTGGCCACCCGTCTCGATTTGGTGACGGTCTACCGATTGAGTTTTCCCACCCTGTACTCGCCTCAACGGTACAGCGTGAGGACATTGTGGTTGGCTTGAACACCGGTGAGCTGGTTACGCCCACCAATATCTCGGTCATGCCGAATATGGAGTACAACGAGCGCAGTACCCTGGTCATCAATGGTGACTTCGGGAACCGACTGAACCCCGCAGATTCCGATGCCGTCTATCCGGTGCACTTCGAAGTGGTTGACGAGCTTCTCCTTATGACACCAGCGGGTACATTCAATGCGTTGGGCTTAGCGTTTGGTGATGGCGCCGAACCACTCACAGCATACGCACCGGGCGAAGGGCCCAGGCTCTGCGCCGCTAAATTGACCCTCGCCGATGCGGGTTTGGCGGGTGAGGGTGGACCACCGCCCTTCCAAAGTGACAGCTTTCCTAATGATCTGCGGTCCCTTTACGGCGAGGCGGCAGATTACCGATTGCGAATTTTGACCACTGGCGGGTTCTCGGTTGACGGTGTGCGCTCAATCTATCCCTCCGAGTTCGCGCAACACTTCCGGGTGGGTGTGGCCCCTGCTGATGTTGCGAGGGACGAAACCGAAGCCCTCATTTGGTTAACGGACGTTGGGGAAACCTACGACATACCGGGTTACGGGCAGCTAACCGTGCTTGGGCTTGCGGACCTTGGTGTAGCTTTGAGCAATTACGACGATAGTTACATTGAAGATCACGATAACCAGATTGATATCGTAATAGCGGGTGATAGAGCCGCAGCAGAGCGCATTGTTATGGTACATATTCCCGCCGCAGCGCCCTATTTACCCTTCTACAACCCCGGCGGCCCCGGTACCCGACCTGATCTTGGCACGCGATACTCCGAACCCGGCGCTGAGTGGTTCCAGCCGGTGACGATCGCCCTCGAGGACCCTATGCAAGTGTCATATAGTCCCGACTGATGGCGTGTTAGATACGCGCTTAAATTGCACAGGCCTTCAAAAGGGTATGAGGGTGTAGCCTTCGTGTTGCAATCGCACGTGCGCCGACATTGCCGACAGGGCCATAATCACATCTGGCCTGAACTCCTCTTTAGCCATTTGCCGAAAAGCGGCGGTTTGACTGCACAGATACACCTTAACACCGGCCGCATTGAGTTGATTTAACAGCGCCGAATTGGGATTGGGGTCATTGAATCGCCGTTCATAGGCGTCGTCAGTCAATAGGTCATTAGCGGCCATGCCGTGTACGACCACTGAAAATTCAATGTTCTCAGGCGGAACACCATACTGCGCGTTCATGTTGAGAAAGCGCGCGACCGACACCAGTTTGCGATTCAGATCACCGGGAAACTCGGCGGTTTCCCCGATATCAATCGAAACTTTGTAGTGGGTGTCAGCGTCCAGGTTGTAGCTACCCACTGGTGGCAAGATGACGGGGCCAAAGTCGGGTACCACCGGACCGGTCTTCGGTGTGCCGGTCGGCCTGTCATCGGCAACAGCGGGGAACCCCAGTGCCAAAGCCAGTAATACCGCCACCAATAGCGTTGTGCTGTATTGCGTTAGTGTCGACATGGTCGTCGCCATTGCCCTCGCAGAATAACTCATCATCAGACTACCGCCATGATTATCAATATTAATCCTAGGAGGCCAACACCCCAGACAAGACTGCGCAGGTAGGGAATGCCCAAAATATAGGAGGGTATATAAACCACACGCGCCCAAAAATAGATTTGGGCGCCCAGCAATGCCTCTGCGCCGGCACCGGCAAGATGTGCCACCAGTGCTATGGGTACAAATAAAATCGTGCCTTCAAGCGTATTAGTGGCAGTGCGTTGGGCACGGCCACCCAACGGCGTAGGCTCGGGTAATTGTTCTCTGTTGCCGAGAGCTTGTTGTAGTCCTTCGGCTGTCCATTCTCTATTGCGCAAAACAGCGCCCAGCATCACAGTTGCAAATGTGAGCACACTCACGTGGATGACTATCTCGAGTAGTGGTGTCATGGCTTGTCCTTATAGTAGTGACAGGGTAGAAACAGCTGCGTCGTGGTGAATCAGACTATACACAGTGAATCACTGCGTTTTCATGAATAAAACGAGGTTCTTATGTCTCGAGTGTTAGCGTCAATAGCCTTGGCCGGTGTGTTATCTGTGCCTAGTATTCCTGCATTTGCCGATGATGTCCTTGCGAAAGCGCAGGGCATTGAAATCGACATCCTGGCATCCTCCACTAGCATGTGGAACGGGTCAACGCTACCTGCTTACCCCGAGGGTCAGCCTGAAGTATCAGTGGTGAAAATCACCATCCCAGAAGGCATGGCGCTGCCCCTGCACATTCATCCCCAGATGACCGCTGGGGTGCTTTTGGAGGGCCATCTAGAGGTTCAGACGCCCGAGGGTGCCCGCCGTGAATTACACGCGGGGGAGGCGTTAATCGAGTTGGTAAATCAACCCCATGCCGGTGCCAATATCGGTGACGGTCCGGCCGTAATTTTGGTGGTTTATGGGGGGATTGAAGGACAGCCGGTGACGCAACTACTGAAGCCAAGTGTGGACTAGAGCTGCCATTAGAAAGCTGGCTTCCACCAAACCTACAGGCGAGTACCCATTATCTTGGAGTTATCCTATGCATAAATCTTTTATCCTCATCATTGGTTTATGGCTACTTAGCTCTGCGGTGCATTCGGCGCCTGCTATAGCGCCTGTAGAGCGACGCCCCGCCATTGAGAATACTTTGCTGGAGGAACGCCTAGACAGATTGCTGCCGCAACTTATGGAAGAAACCGGCATCGATATGTGGCTGGTGATTGCGCGGGAGTACAATGACGATCCGCTATTTCTGTCACTTGTGCCCAAACCTCGCTTTACTGCGCGACGAACAACGATGTTGGTTTTCCACAAGCCTGCTGGTGAGCAAACGGTTGACCGTTTGACCGTCAGTCGTTATCCCATGGGTACGCTCTACCAAGCTGCGTGGGAGGGCGGTGATTTAGACGCTCAGTGGCAGCGCTTAGCGGAACTCATCGCCGAGCGAAACCCCAAAAACATTGCAGTGAACGTTAGTGATATGTGGCCCGTGGCTGATGGTCTGAGCCACAGCTTGCACCAAAAACTTCTGGCGGTGTTCGACCCTTCCTTGGCATCACGACTTACATCATCAGAACGTTTAGCCGTGCGCTGGCTGGAAACGCGTACTGAGGCAGAGGTAGAGGTATGGCAGCGTGCTGTGGCATTTGCGCGCAACACCATAGCTCGGGCTTTCAGCGAAGAGGTGATTACCCCGGGCGTTACAACCCTTGGTGATGTGGCTTGGTTTATTCGATCAACCTTTGAAGCGGCCGATGTAAGGCCTTGGTTTCAGCCCGACGTTAACCGCCAGTGGCAAGGCGCAGACTATGGCGAGAATGCGAACTTTCTGGGTGCTGGTGACCCCGATACCATCATCCGCCGTGGCGATGTCTTACATACCGACGTAGGACTCTGTTACCTGGGACTCTGCACCGATACTCAAGAGATGGGCTACGTACTAGCGCTGGGGGAGAGCGCACCTCCGCCGGGCTTGATGGCAGCCATGCATTTGGGCAATCAGTGGCAAGACACTCTCACTCAAGAATTTGTCACAGGACGAAGTGGCAATGAGATTCTTGCCGCAGCGCAACAGCGCACGGACTTATTGGGAATGGTTGATGCCATTTACACCCATCCCTTAGGCGTGTTTGGCCATGCACCGGGGCCAACTATTGGCATGTGGGATAACCAGGGACCAACCATTGGTCAAGGAGATTGGCCCTTGCACCCTATGACGGGGTACGCCATTGAGGGTAACGTCACTGTCACTATTCCCGAGTGGGGCAACCAGCCGGTCCAGATGAAGCTTGAGCAGAGCGCCCTGTTCGATGGTGACAGTGTCTACTACTTAGGTGGTCGTCAGACTCAATTACACGTCGTGCACTGATTTAAGGAGTCATTCATGCATGAAATCATGTGCCCCCATTGCCAGAGGGCGTTCAAGATCGATGAAGCGGGCTATGCTGATATTCTGCGGCAGGTGCGTAATGTTGAGTTTGAACAGGAAATCCATGATCGGCTCGCCCTTGCCGAGAAGGATAAGCAGGCGGCTGTTCAACTGACAGAGCAGACGGTAAAAGCCAATCTTGAAAAAGCTGCCGCCGAACAAGCGCAAGAGATTCAGGCCTTAAAAGCGAAGTTGGAAGCTGGCGAGACTGCCAAGCAGCTGGCAGTGGCACAGGCCCTGGCAGACGTAGAAAAAGAGCGCGACCGTTTGGTCAATCAATTGCATGAAGTGCAGCAGGCCAAAGAGGCAGCCGAACAATTGGCGCAGGCCGAGAAACTGCGCGAGGTACAAGCAGCCGCATCGGCTAAGGATCTTGAAATTCAGCAGTTGAAAGCCGAGATCAGCGCCGCTAAGACACAACAGGAGTTGGCTGTATCCAAAGCGCTTACCGGGGTTGAGCAGGAGCGAGACAAACTACGGTACAGCCTTGAGCAGGCAGAACTGCAGACTCAAGTTAAGACCAGTGAGTTGAAAGAGCGTTACGAGATCCAACTAAAAGATCGCGATGACGCCATTGAGCGGCTGAAAGACATGAAAGCCAAGCTTTCGACCAAAATGGTGGGCGAAACCTTGGAGCAGCATTGCGAAGTGGAGTTTAATCGTATTCGTGCAACGGGTTTCCCCAATGCGTACTTCGAAAAAGATAACGACGCTAGCACCGGTAGTAAGGGCGATTATATTTTTCGCGATGCCGACGACAGCGGCACTGAAATCGTCTCGATCATGTTCGAGATGAAAAACGAGTCGGATACCACGGCGTCCAAGAAGCGTAATGAGGATTTTTTCAAAGAGCTCGACAAAGATCGTGCCGAGAAGAACTGCGAGTACGCTGTACTCGTGTCGCTACTAGAGCCCGAGAGCGAACTTTACAACTCGGGTATCGTCGATGTGTCCTATCGCTACCCCAAGATGTACGTGATTCGCCCTCAGTTTTTTATCCCCATAATTACACTGCTGCGCAACGCCGCCATGAATAGCCTGAAGTACAAGCAGGAGTTGGCGCTGGTGCGCGAGCAAAATATCGATGTCACCAATTTCGAGGCCGACCTCGAAAAATTCAAGACCGCGTTTTCCAAAAACTACGAGCTAGCGTCTAGACAGTTTGAGAAGGCTGTTGATGAGATTGATAAATCCATTAACCACCTACAGAAGACTAAGGATGCGTTATTGGGCAGTGTCCGTAATTTCCGTTTGGCGAATGACAAAGCGCAGGATGTCACTGTAAAGAAGTTGACGCGGAAGAACCCGACTATGAAGGCACTGTTTGATGGCCCGCAAGTTTCCGACGATCGATAGTGGGGGAACTTGGATATTCAGTCCCAGCCCTAGTTAACGCGTGTAGAAGAGCATAGCCGCTAGTTGAGTAGCAACTTCACCACCATCTCTGCATGCGCCTCAACCACGCTCTCCTCACAGGGATCGACACCAAAGATCGCTTCGCACTCGGGGGCGAAAGAGAAGATCGTTGAGGTACTACTAATCATAATGTAATACCAATGAATGAATTGCTGTCGATCAAGTCCTTTCGTCGCCTGAACATGCTTTTCAATGTCAAGGGTCGAGCGCCGAATGTGGTTTTCAATCAGGTACTCAATACGCCAGCTGTGGCGGGTGGCTTCCTGACTCATGAGCCGACTTAGTTCGGGGTGTTGCGCGTTGAAATAAACATAAAAACGTACGATAAACGCCAGCGCATCGCGCTCTGCCACTTCGCGCATGATGGCTAGTCGCTGGTCGAATTCCGAGCGCATAACACTAAAGATAGCGTCTGCCGACGCCTTCCACAGTGTTTCCTTGTCATCAAAATGATACGCCAGAATGTTGCGTTTGACGCCCGCTTCTTCTTCTAGGTCGCGCACTGACACCGCGTCAAACCCGCGCTCTGAGAACAGGCGCTTACCGGCCTCTATAAGCCGTGCACGGGTTGCCTCTGCCCGATCCTGTGTTCGGCGCATGCGAGGGCTTGATTTGTTGGCTACTGCTGCATTTGCCTTGGACATAATTTTACTTGTAACGCTGCTTGTGACGTTGACGAGTATACGGGATTCAACATCCAGAAATGCTAGTGATTAACTTGTTGACCGGCACTAAATACGCGTTTAAAGTTACCTAAAAGTAAGTATAACGTATAAATACCTACCATCACGCACAAAATAAGCCAGATAAAGGTGCCCTCAATGGATCAGCATAATTCTACGCGTAACCTTATATTCGTCGCGCTAGCCAGCGTCGCCGCGGCCTCCGCACAGTCACAGACCCTACTTGAAGAAGTCATCGTGACAGCCCAGAAACGGGAGTCGGCGCTTAGTGACACGCCCGTTGCTATAACGGCTGTGTCGAGCGAGCAAATTATTGCCCTTGGTATCTACTCGGCACAGGATGTTGCCAACTTCACGCCTAGTATGTCGTATCAGGAAACTGCCGGCGGTGGTGAAGGCAACCGGATTTATCTGCGAGGAATTGGTCGGGAAACCAGCACGACCGGTACTGAGCCAGGTGTGGGTGTGTACAACAACGGCTTCTACACGGCCGAGTCCAGTGCGTTGGCCCAGCCGGTCGACATCATTGAGCGCCTGGAAGTACTCCGTGGTCCCCAGGGAACGCTATTTGGCCGTAACACTACGGGTGGTGCCATAAACGCTATCACGAAAAAACCCGGGGATGAGCGAGAACACATCATTAGAGCCCGCGCCGGCAACTACAATTCGTCGACCCTGGCGTTGACCAGCAGCGGCCCCATCACGGATTCATTGGGTTACTTGGTGCACTACAGCCAGCGCGACGCGGATAGCTTCTATGACAACGTATCGGGTCCAGATCCCATAGGCACCAACTCTGACTATATCGAAGCGCAACTGGACTTTGATGTTACCGATAACATTAATTGGAACATTCGATACTTCAGTGCCTCTTTTGAAAACGAGACTTTGAGACGCGCGGCCTTAGACGGCTACCGCAACGAACCCGGCGCACCGTCAAAGCTCGGCGAGTTGGTCATCAATCCCGAGCTGTTTGCACCCGTCACCGTGGCGCCCGATCAGAGTGATCCGTTTAAGCGCAGTCTTGATTTTAGCGGTAAGGTGGCCGTTGATGATCAGGAAACCTATCACTCCACGTTGACCATTGATTTTGCTGCTTTCAGTGTTCGTTTACTCAATGGCTATCAGGATTACAGCTGGAATAGTCAAAAGGACTATGATGGCACGGCAAGTCCGGCTTCTTACCTCGAAACTATCGGGCAGGCCGAAACAACAACCCAGCATGAAATTCAGTTCATCTCGAACGGTGATGGGCCGGTAAGCTGGTTGGCGGGCGTCTTTTATTTAAAAAATGAACTTGATCAACCCTTTACCTTGAGCGATCCAAATAATCCGTATTTGATCAATAATATTTCGGGTGTTCCCAATCCCGATGGTATTTTTTATTACCAAACGGGTGTTCTGGAGGTGGAATCTAAAGCGGCCTACGGCCAACTCGATTGGGCAGTTAATGATCAGCTCTCATTATCTGCCGGTCTCCGCTATAGCGAGGATGACAAACGAGGTTACGAAGCACAGTCTATATTTTATGACTCCGTGCTCGACTTATGTGGTGAGTTTTTATTGCCCTTTACGATCGCGTCGGGTAGCCCGTATTTCACGATTCCAGAGTGCCCACGTATTGGGTTGCAGGCGTCTGCTGACGAAGCCAACCAAGAGGGCAGCTGGGATGCGGTTAACTGGCGTCTGAATGCAAGCTATCGCCTGAGCGATGCCAGTATGGCGTATGCAACGGTATCGACCGGCTACAAGCCAGGCGGTTTCCGGTTAGGCGGGTTGCAGGACGATCCGGCGACGCCAGAGAACGAGTCCATCGTAGACAACGAGGAATTAACGGCCTATGAACTGGGCTATAAAGGAACGATCGGCGGCTCCCTGTCTGTCAGCACCGCCGTCTTTTTCTACGACTATACGGATATTCAGGTAGAGCTCGATATTCTGGACCCAGACTCCGGTATTGTGACGAGTCAGTTGGCTAACGCAGCCTCTGCCGATATTTACGGGTTTGAATTGGAGTCAACATGGTCGGCGTCAGATCGCCTCACGCTGATTGGAAACTATTCGTATTTGTCCTCCGAGTACACCGATGATTTCTTGGTCTCCGATAACAAAACCAATGATGTACGAAATGTGAAGGGCAATGAACTCAATAGAACACCGAATAATAAGTTCACGCTCGCCGCACTATACCGCCAGCCAATAGGTCAGGGTGATCTTGTGTTCAGTGGTAACTACAGCTGGATTGATGAGCAGTACGTGACGGTGTTTAACGATGCGATTGAAACGATCGATAGTTACCAGCAGTTGAATGCCCGTGTCAGTTGGCAGCCAGCCAGTGGCCGCTATCAGGTGGCTCTCTACGGTGTAAACCTCACGGATGAACTCAGCTTTGCAAACGACTATGCCGTGAGCGCATTGGCAGACGGCGTACGGCGCACAGGGCGACCCATCGATCCGCGAACCTACGGCTTGGAAGTCGCTGTATTTTTCTAATGCTGGGGAAAGAGTCGATACACCGAAGTGATAAACGCTAGGGATATGCTTTGAAGACATTGCTCGCTACAGAGAAGTGGTCATATGCAGTGGGCAATATCCCATTTGCTGTCAAGGACGCAGCATTTGCTAACTTCGTGGTCTTTTACTACACGCAGGTTCATGGTCTTAGTGGCACGTTAGCGGGGCTGGCGATGTTCCTGGCCCTGGTTTTCGATGCCCTGTCCGATCCGGTGGTGGGAAGCTGGTCCGATACCTTCCGATCGCGCTGGGGGCGTCGTCATCCACTGCTCATTGCCGGTGGCTTGCCAACTGCCTTGCTATTTCTCGGTTTGTTTGCTCCACCTGCAGGACTAGGCGATTTGGGTGTTTTTGCTTGGCTTGCCTGCATTTCCATCTTGCTCCGAACCTGTCTGACCGTGTATTTCATCCCGTATATTGCTATGGGCGCAGAACTCTCGCCCGACTACGACGAGCGCACCGTCATTGCCAAGGCGCGCATAACCATTGCCTGGGTCGCGGGGATGATACTACCCGCCGTTGCCTACGCTGTGTTTTTTACGGCTTCCGACGGTGTCGATGGCCGTTTAATTGAAGCTAATTACTGGCGCTATGGTGTGTTGTCCGCTGTGATGGCGGGCGCTGCTGTTGTTATTTGTGTCATTGGAACGCGTAGCGTGATACCTCGATTACCCAATGCTGGGGGAGTACGGCAGTTCCGCTGGCAAGACCCGATAAAGGATTTTCGGGTGGCGATAACTAGCCACAACTTTCGATTTGCTTTGGGTGCGAATCTGTCATTCGGCTTATCGACTGGCGTTTATACAACGCTGGCGCTGTACATAGGCACGTATTTCTGGGGCTTCACCGTGCAACAGCTAGCGGGCCTTGTTGTTCCCACGGCCATTGCGACATTGGTTGCATTTATAACCATTAGTCACCTGGGGCGGCGCTTTGACAAACCACAATTGCTGGCCGCCGCAAGCTTACTGCTAGCGATCAATGCGGTGTGGTTCACTGGATTGCGATTACTCGATGTTCTTCCTGCCAACGGTCACGATCTCATTTATGCGTTGCTCTGGCTAAATACCTTTATCGGCGTATTGATGATCGTGACGATACAGGTCATGGGTGCGTCACTCGCCGCCGATATTACTGATGAGCTAGAGCACGCGACGGGTGCGCGTAAAGAGGGTGTCATTTTTGCCTCGCAGGCATTTGTGATGAAGGCCACCACCGGCGCAGGTGCGCTCATTGCAGGCGTTGTTGTCGATTTATCCGGCATTGAGGCCGGCGCTACTCCGGGTTCCGTTGCCGGGCACTCGCTACAGACGCTGGGCTACTTTTCCGTGATCACTATTGGTGGTTTGGCCCTAATAGCCTGCTTATTTAATCGCAAACTGACACTTGGCCGGCAAGCCCACCAACGGCTTCAAGTTGACTTGTCAGCACCAGCAACGGCCAAGTCTTGAGTTTGCCATCTGCACTAGGCCAATCGTTTTCAGGTCGTTGGGCTATGTCAGCTCACTGGGCTATTTCAGCCCACTGGGCCACTTGTGCCAGCCCCCAAAAAAAGGAGATGTCATGTTCACCCTTGACCCCCGTCAGCCTTACATAATGCCTGCTCACTTTGGGCCTCGTTATACCGGCCCAAAAACCAGCGGTTGGTATCATGACGTCACGGTAATGGCGGTCTCGTATATCACCGACAGAGCCGCGTTAGCGGCGTTTATCCCGTCGCCCTATGCTTTGACCGAGCAGGCTATTGTCACCGTTTTTTATGCCTGTAATAAACAAGTCGATTGGTTGGCTGGGCATGGATACAACATGATCGGTGTTAACGCTAATGTTGTGTTCGAGCGTGATGGAACGCAATTGACAGGCACTTATTCTTTGGTGATTTGGGAGAATCTCACTGACCCCATTCTTGTGGGCCGCGACGTGCAAGGAATTCCGAAGATCTATGCCGACATTCCAGATCACAGTGTCAATGATGGCCAATGGCGCTGTAGCGCCAGTCATTTCGGTCATAAAATTATGGATCTATCGGTGGCTGACCTTACCCAGATATCTGCTGACGATATCGCAGCAGGTGCAGAGGTGGCCGAGCGCACTAACAACCCCATGACCTGGCGTTTTATTCCGGGTCTAGGGGGCTATGGTAATCCGGATGTACATGAGGCTGTTTTGTTTCCCTCGGAAAATCGGTTCAATGAGGTCTATGTTGGGCAGGGAGAGTTGGAGTGGCAGCAGTTGGTGTGGGAGCAAAATCCGACGCAATTCCACATTGTTAATGCCCTGAACTCTCTCCCTATTTTGGAGTACCTACCCGCTGTCGTCACTCGCGGTAGCACCAATTTGGTCGTTCCGGAGCGTCTGACCCGCTCTTTGGGTCCGATGACGTCAAGCGACTAACCAACAATGACCATACCTGAAATAGACCGTATATGTTTTGTTGGTGCCGGTACCATGGGGTGCTTTAATGCGTTAATGGCCGGCTCTGCAGGCTATGAGGCTGTCGTTTACGACGTCTCCAAGGAAATCCTCGATGCACTGCCAGACGCTTTGAGTGGCATGGCAGGCTTCTTAGCTAATCACGGGCTGATAGACGGCGCTGCAATTCCTGCCATCCTCAGCCGGATCCGCGGCACGGCAGAGTTAGAAGCAGCCGTACAGGGTGTCGGTCTCGTCAGCGAATCCGTATCGGAGCGACTGGAGATAAAACGCACACTACATAGCCGGCTTGACCAAATTTGTGACTCCACAACACTGATCACCACCAATACGTCCGGGTTATTGGTCTCGCAGATCCAAGATGTTTTTAGCGAGGGCGACCGATTTGCGGCGCAGCACTCCCATCTGGGGTCGCGCTTATTTGATATTGTCGGTAGCGCGCGGACATCACCCGACGCTATCGATACCCTGAAACGTTATGTCATCAGCTTAGAGTGCACGCCGCTGGTGCTGAAGAAAGAAAATCCAGGTTACGTGCTTAACGCTATGCTGGGACCTCTACTCACAGCCTCGCAATTACTGGTCATTAATGGTGTGACAACAATCGAGGGTGTCGACCGAGTCTGGATGGCCAACGAAGAGGCACCGGTGGGTCCCTTTGGTTTGATGGATCTTTTTGGGTTGAATGTCGTTGCAGATAGTTGGCAACATCCCAAGCCAAATACCGAGCACCTTCAAGCCACCGTGCTTAACTTTCTGGCACCGTATCTTGACGCCGGCCATTTAGGCATCAAAACGGGTCGAGGCTTTTATCAGTACCCAGACCCTGCCTATGCGCAGTCGGATTTTGTCGGTGATGTGGAGGCGCTTGGCCACGTGTACAAAATATTATCCGCAGTCTTGGTTTCGAACGCTATTGTGCTTGTAACCTCTGGTATCGCCGATCCATCCGATATCGATCGGGCATGGACCCTATCATTTGGCGTACCGAGAGGACCTTTTGGCTTACTGGAAATGATCGGTTCCGAAGCGTTCCATAGTACCTATTGCGAACTTGTAGCGGCGGGTCTGTTACCGAAACAGCCTGCAGAGCAGGTTGCCGAGTATTTGCAGGTATAGGAAATTTAAAGGCACCAGTGGGAGT